>NZ_JBJHAA010000010.1:0-148892 GCF_054050795.1 Blastococcus sp. SYSU DS1024 | reverse complement strand
CCCCCCCCCCCCCCCCCCCCCCCCCCCCCCCCCCCCCCCCCCCCCCCCCCCCCCCCCCCCCCCCCCCCCCCCCCGCGGCCCCGTCCCGAGCGGACGCGGGGCTGGAGGGCGGGCCCTCCGTCAGTCCTTGAGCAGGCCTTCCCGCAGCTTGGCCAGCGTCTGGCTGAGCAGCCGGGAGACGTGCATCTGGGAGATGCCGATGTCGGCGGCGATCTGCGACTGGGTCATGTTGCCGAAGAAGCGCAGGATCAGGATCCGCCGCTCCCGGGCCGGGATGGTGGCCAGCAGCGGCTGCAGCGACTCGCGGTACTCCACGCCCTCCAGCGCCGCGTCCTCCTCGCCCAGCGTCGCCGCCAGGGTGGGGGAGTCGTCCTCGCCGGACAGCCGCTCGTCCAGCGAGCTGCTCCGGTAGGCGTTGGCCACGGCGAGCCCCTCCAGCACCTCGGCGCGAGGGATGCCCAGGTGCTCGGCCAGCTCGCTGGGGGTCGGGGCCCGGCCGTTCTTCTGCGCCAGCTCGCCGACGGCGGCGTTCAGCGACAGGTGCAGCTCCTGAAGCCGGCGCGGTACGCGCACCGACCAGCCCTGGTCGCGGAAGTGCCGCTTGATCTCGCCGGTGATCGTCGGGACGGCGAACGAGAGGAACTCCACGCCGCGCGTCGGGTCGAACCGGTCGATCGCGGCGATCAGCCCGAGCGTGCCGACCTGGAGCAGGTCGTCGAAGGGCTCACCGCGGTTGCTGAACCGGCGGGCGAAGTGCCGGACCAGGGGCAGGTGCTCCTCGACGAGGATCTCGCGCAGCCGTTCCCGGCGGGGGTCGTCCTTCTCGAGGGTGGCCAGCTCGGCGAACAGCGGCGCCGTGCGTTCGGCCCGGCGCCGGTTCTCCGACAGCGGTGGTGCGTCGGGCTCGGGAGCGGCCGGCGGGTCGGGGATGCCGGGCGCGGGCTCGTCGGGGGTGTCGACCGGTTTCTCGGCGGAGGGGTCGACCGGGGTGCCGTCGGTGGCGTCCAGGGGTTCCTCCTCGACGGAGTCGGCGGCGGCCGACCTGCTCACCGGGCCACCGAGAGGTTCTCGTCGCCCACGCCGGCCGGGTGCTGTCCCGGCAGGTACTTGGCGAGGGCGATGACCGCGACCGGTGAGTCGCTGCCGTTCCCGCCCGGCACCTCGCGCTCGGTGGAGCGCCGGCCCTCGACCGAGTCGACCAGGGCGGCGAGCACCGCCCACCCGAAGCCGTCGGTGGGGACCTCCGTGCCGTCCGCGGTGGGCACCCAGGCGCTGATGTGCAGGCCGGCCCGCGTGGTCTCGAAGACGACGGTCAGCGGAGCGTCCCCCTGGACGACCGTCGACAGAGTGGCGCAGGCCTCGTCGACCGCGAGCCGGAGGTCCTCGACCGCGTCGAGGTCGTAGTCCATCCGCATCGCCAGGTCACCGGTCATGGCCCGCACCGCGGGCAGCTGGGTCGGGGTGGTGGGCACCCGGAGCTCCAGTCGCTCCGCACGCCGTCCGTCCTGCGCGAGGGGGGCCCTCGAATCGACCATCCGTCGTCCGCTCCTTCGTTCCCGGCGAACTCGACCCTCGAGCCGCGGTGGTCCTCCGTGCCGGGTGGCCCGGCCGCCGGTGGCGGCGCGGACCGGCGTCCCGGTCGGTGCACAAGGCTGCTTCCTACCCGGCCCGCGCCGGCTCCCAAACGTGGCCTGGACCACGCCGTTCGCGTACCCGGCACGCGGTTGCCGCCACCGGGACCCTGTTGTTTGCTGACCCGAGATGAGCACCGGCCCCGGCAGTCTGCCACCTCCCGACGACGGCGCCCTGGACGAGGGCTCCGCCGTGCTGCTCGCTGCCATGGAGACGTCGCCCGACGCGCTCTTCTGCCTGGCGGCCGACGCGGCCCGGCCGCTGTGGGCCAACGCCCGCGCCCGTGGCCTGGAGGCCCGGCGCGGCGGCCTGCCCGAGATCTCCGGGCGCCCGCTGGCCGACCTCGTCGAGGCCGCGGTGCGCAGCGGGCACACCGAGACCCTGAGCGGCGCGCTCGGGCCGGAGGGGCCGCTGGCCACGGCGACGGTGCGGCCCATGCCGATCGCCGGCAAGCCGGGTGCGTTCGTCGTGATCGAAGCGCTGGCGGCCGACGACGTGCACCGCGCGCAGCAGGCGCTGCTCCCGCCGTCGCTGCCCATGCTCCCCGACGTGGTCCTGTCCGGCAGCTACCACCGGGCCACCGAGCTCTCCGCGGCCGGTGGTGACTGGTACGACGCCGTGCCGCTGGGAAAGGGGCGGGTGGCCCTGGTCGTCGGCGACGCCGTGGGGCACGGGGTGGCCGCGGCCGGTGCGATGAGCCGGCTGCGCGGGGCGATGCGCTCCACGCTGCTCGGCGACCCGGAGCCGGCGGCCGTGCTCTCCGCTCTCGACGCGTTCGCCGCCCAGATGGACGACGTCGAGGGGACGTCGGTGTTCTACGGCGTCCTCGATGCCGCCACCGGGCGGCTGGTCTACAGCGCGGCCGGTCACCCGGCCCCGCTGGTGGTGCACGCCGACGGGAGCAGCACGTTCCTCGAGGTGACCGCCCGGCCCCCGCTCGGCAGCCTCCCCGGGGCGTCGGCGCCCCTGCACGAGGCGCAGCTCACCCTGGGCGCGACGCTGGTGCTCTTCTCCAACGGCGTGGTCGCGGGGCTCGACGAGCCACCCGCCGAGGCGCTCGAGCGGCTCGGCGCGGCCGCGCGCGAGGCGCTGGACGACCCGGGGGCTCTCGACGTCGAGGCCGCGGCCGGGCTGGCGGGAACGATCGCCGAGGGGGTGCGCCGGCCGCACGGCTGGCTGGACGACGTCGCCGTCCTGGTCGCCCACCGGCGGGCCACCGCGCACGAGGCCCTCCAGCTGGACCTGCTCGCCGTGCCGTCCGCGCTGCCCGGCGTGCGCCGGCGCCTCAATGCCTGGCTGACCGAGCTGGGCATGGGGGAGCAGGACCGGGTGGGCGTCATGGTCGCCGTCGGCGAGGCGTGCGCGAACGCCGCCGAGCACGCCTACCGGGGCACCGAGCCCGGGCCCATGTCGGTCACCGCCCAGGTCGACGTGGACGGCGTGCTCACGGTGAGCGTGCGGGACCAGGGCGCCTGGCGTCCGCCGGACCGCGACCCGGGTGACCGGGGGCGCGGGCTGCTGATCATGCGCCAGCTCGTGGACGGCGTGACCCTCGCGGAGGACCACGGGACGACGGTCACGCTGAGCTTCCGGCTGCGGCGGAGCCCGCACGAGGAGATCGACGCCCACCGCGTCGTCGACGGCGCGGACGTGGTGGTCGACCGCGAGGGGCCGCGCCCGGTCGTGCGGGCCCGCGGGGCCGTCGACGCCGCGGCCGCCGAGCAGCTGCGGATCCGGATGCTGGAGGCCAGTCACGGCGGCGCCACCCCGATGGAGCTCGACCTCTGCGACGTCGGCCTGTTCAGCAGCGCCGCCGTCCGCGTCGTCCTGGCCGTGGCCCGCATCGCCCGGGACGAGTCCTGGCGCCTGGTCGTCCAGGCGCCCGAGGGCGGCGTGACCCGGCACGTGCTCGAGATCAGTGGTCTGGACGGGCTGGTCGAGCTGCGCTGAGGCGTGACTCTCCGTCCCGGGGGGTTTGCGGACCGCCCGCAGTGCCCATTCCCCGCCGGTGAGACTGCGGCGCAGCGACGTGCACGGCCCCGGCTACCGACGCCGCCGCGCCGGGCGCGGCTTCGCGTACTACGACACCGACGGCGGCCTCATCAAGGACGAGCGGCTGGACCGCATCCGGGCCCTGGCCGTCCCGCCGGCCTGGAAGGACGTCTGGATCTGCCCGTGGCCCAACGGGCACATCCAGGCCACCGGGGTGGACGCCGCCGGGCGGCGGCAGTACCGGTACCACGACGCCTGGCGGGCCCGGCGAGACGCCGAGAAGCACGAGCGCGTGCTGGACATCGCCCGCCAGCTGCCCGACGTGCGCGACGCCGTGCGCGCCGGCCTGCGCAGCCGCGGCCTCAACCGCGACCGGGTGCTGGCCACCGCGATCCGCCTCCTCGACCTCGGCGCCTTCCGCGTCGGCAGCGAGCAGTACGAGGAGGAGAACGGCACCTACGGCCTGGCGACCCTCAAGCGGGCGCACGTGTCGGTGCGCGGCGAGCGGACCTTCTGCTCCTACCTCGCCAAGGGCGGCATCGAGCGCGAGGTGGAGATCACCGACCGGCCGACCGCCACCGTGGTCCGCCAGTTGCTCGAGCGCCCCGCCGACGCCGGTGAGGACCTGCTCGCGTACCAGACCGAGGACGGCGACTGGCGCGACGTGACGAGTGCGGAGATCAACGCCTACCTCAAGGAGATCAGCGGCGCGGAGATCTCGGCCAAGGACTTCCGCACCTGGACGGCGACCGTCCTCATGGCCGCCGCGCTCGCCGAGGCGCCCCCGCCGGCGTCGAAGACGGCCCGCAAGAAGGTCGTCAACGCCGCCTACAAACGGGTCAGCGAGCAGCTGGGGAACACCCCTGCCGTCTGCAAGGCCAGCTACGTCGACCCGCGTGTCGTCGACCGGTTCGAGCACGGGGAGACGGTCGCCGAGGCTCTGCGTGACGCGGACGAGGTCCTGTCGTCGGGCGGCGTGGCCGACCGGGACACGCAGAAGCTGCTGGAGGAGGCAGTCTGCCGGCTGCTCTCGGCCTGAGCACGAGAGAGGCCCCGCCGGTGACCGGCGGCGCCTTCGTCGTCGGCCTCGTCCCGAGACTCTCCCGAGCTGGCCGGGGTGAGTCTCGGGACGCGGACGTCAGCGGGCGTCGGCGATGGTGAAGAGGTCGATCAGGCCGGTCACCTCGAGCGGCCGGGTGACGGCGCGGGTCGTGGCGATCAGCCGCAGGGCGACCTCGCGACTGCGGGCGGACTTCTGCGTCTCGACGAGCACGGCGAGACCGGCCGAGCCCAGGAACTGGACACCGGACAGGTCGATCACCAGTTCACGCGGCTGCTGCTCGAGCTGGCTGTCCAGGGTCGAACGCAGCACGGGAGCGGTGAAGGTGTCCACCTCGCCGACGACCGCGACCGTGACAGCGCCGTCCTCGTCGGTGGAGGTCGAGAGCGTGATCACGTCGTCGAAGGGTGCCTCGGTGCCCTCGGTCGACACGTCGGGCTGCCCCTCGGCGGGCAGGTCGGAAGTGGTCACGGACAGTGGCTCCTCTCGGCGGAACCCGGACGACGGGCCGCCCGGACAATCTACCGCTGCACATTTCCGGGGGCCTGGGCCCCCGGCTCGCGGTGGTCGAACGTGTCGCGTGCCGGACCACCGGGTCCAGCACGTCGCGGCTACCTGCTGAACCGCTGACCCAACGTAGACAACCTGCCGCGCGCGCGCCAACCCACCCCCCGGAGGGCACCCGAAGGGAGCCGCGAGGGGTGGGGCGCTGGTGGGTGGGGGAGCGTCAGCCGTCGGTGACGTGGACGGCGGACTCCTCGGGGCCCTCACCGCCCACGGGCAGGTCCGCGGTCGCCTCGACGTCGTCGGCGGTTCGGTTGGTGCCGGAGTCGCTCTCGGGCGTGGTCGAGGTGTCCTGCTCCAGCTGCGCGTCGGACCGGGTGGGGTCCTCGGCGGGGCGGACGTCGACCGCGTCGTCGGGGAGCTCGCGCTCCAACCGGCCGGTGAGCGACTCGCCCTCGGACTGCTCGAACGCGGTGGTGCCGAAGTCGGTGGTCGCGGTGGGGCGTTCGCCCGGCAGGGGCTCGAACTGCGGATCCTCGGCGCGGTCCATGGTGGGGGAGTCGTCCTGCGCCACCTCGGGGATGCCGCCGTCCTCGGGGAAGACGTCGCGCGCGGTCTGGCCCTCGGGCTGGGTCATGCGGTGCCTCCGTTCCTGCGCGGATTGCGCGCGTGGTTCTCGCCGGCGTCGCACGGGACGCCGCGCCGGTCGGGGGACCGGTGTCGTTCCAGCGCCCTACCCGGGGGCGGTGCGGCCATGCGCCGGTGTGGGTCGCGGCACTGCACCCCACTCGCGGCATGGGAGCGCGTCCGCGGGGTAGCGGGGGGCCATGGCGATCGCAGACGAGGTCCAGCGGGTCGGGGCGCCCCTCCGCCGGTGGGCGCGCACCCAGAAGCGTGAGTACACCCAGGGCGAACCCCGGCCGCTCGGTGGCGATCTGGGCGCCATGGGCGTCTACGCGGGCCTGGTGGCCGGCGGCGCCGTGGCGGTGCGGGCGGCGGGCAAGCAGCTGCCCGAGCGGATCCCGCTCGGTGACGCCGTCCTGCTCACCATCGCCACCTTCCGGCTGGCCCGCCGCATCGCCAAGGACCCGGTGACCAGCCCGCTCCGTGCGCCGTTCGTGCGCTTCGAGGGCGCCTCGGGGCACGCCGAGGTGGCCGAGGAGGTGCGGGAGCACGGCGGCGCCAAGCACGCCGTCGGCGAGCTGCTCACCTGCCCCTTCTGCCTGGCCCAGTGGGTGGGCACGGCGTTAGTCTTCGGGTACGTGACCGCACCCCGGGCCACCCGGCTGGCCGCCCTGACGATGACGACGGTCGCGGGCTCCGACGTCCTGCAGTTCGTGTACGACTCGATCCAGAACGGGGCCCTGGCCCCGGCGGACGACGGGGCGGACGGGGAGGGCTGAGGAGCCGGCGGTCCTCCGTCGGGGGGAGCGGCCGCGTCGTTCGCCCTGCCGTGGAGGGCGCTCCGGACCTATCCTGCGATCTTGACCCGGCTCCGGGTCCGGGATGCCCGGCGGAACGGGTGCGAGGGAGGGGCGTCATGCGATCGATCTGGCGCGGCGCCGTGTCGTTCGGCCTGGTCAGCATCGGTGTGAAGCTGTACTCGGCCACCGAGGACAAGGACATCCGCTTCCACCAGGTGCACGCGGCCGACGGTGGCCGGGTGAAGTACCGGCGGGTGTGCTCGATCGACGGCGAGGAGCTCGAGTACTCGGAGATCGCCAAGGGCTACGAGCTGCCCAGCGGGGAGGTGGTGATCCTCACCGACGAGGACTTCGAGGGGCTGCCGCTCAGCACCCGGCGGGAGATCGAGGTGCTGGAGTTCGTCGACCAGTCCGAGATCGACCCGATCATGTTCGAGAAGACGTACTACCTCGAGCCCGACGGCCCCGCGGCGCGGCCCTACGTGCTGCTGCGCGACGCGCTGGAGAACGCCGGCCAGGTGGCGATCACCAAGATCGCGTTGCGGCAGCGCGAGTCGCTGGCGGCGCTGCGGGTGCGCGACGGCGTCCTGGTGCTGCACAGCATGCGGTGGCCCGACGAGATCCGGCGTCCCGACTTCGCCTTCCTCGACGAGGACATCTCGGTGCGGCCGCAGGAGCTGAAGATGGCCGAGGCCCTCATCGGCTCGATGACCACCGAGTTCGACCCCGAGGAGTTCTCCGACGACTACCGCGAGGCGATGACCGCGCTGCTGGAGGCGAAGCAGAGCGGGGGCGAGGTGGCCCAGCCGGTGGAGACCCCCGACGAGGGGGCCGCCGTCGTCGACCTGATGAGCGCGCTGCGGCGCAGCGTCGAGCGCGCCCGGGGCGGCGCGGCCGCGGACGAGGAGGCCGCGGCGCCGCCGGCGAAGAAGGCGACGTCGGCGCGCAAGGCCGCGCCCCGCAAGGCCGCCGCAGAGGAGGCCGACGCGAAGGCTCCGGCGAAGAAGGCCGCCGCGAAGAAGGCCGCGCCCAAGAAGGCGGCCGCGGCCGCCCCGGCGAAGAAGACGACCCGGGCCGCCGGTGACGACAAGCCGCCGGCCAAGCGGGCCCGCCGCAGCGCCTGAGGTGGTGGCTCCCGGGCCGGCCGATCTCCCGCTGCCGATGCTGGCCGTCGCCGGCGACCTGCCCGCCGACGACGGCGGGTGGGGCTACGAGTTCAAGTGGGACGGCGTGCGTGCTCTGGCCGCGGTGCGCGACGGGCGGTTGACCCTGGCCTCGCGCAAGGGCACGGAGATCACCGTCCGGTACCCGGAGGTCGCCCGGTTGCCCGACCCGCTCACCGGGCGGGACGCCGTCGTCGACGGGGAGATCGTCCTGCTGGACGGGCAGGGCCGCCCCGACTTCGGTGCGCTGCAGAACCGGATGCACCGCACGGGCCCGGAGGTGCCGCGGATGGCGGCCGCCGCTCCGGTCACCTACCTCGTCTTCGACCTGCTGGAGCTCGACGGGCAGGACCTCCGCGGGCGTCCGTACGCCGAGCGCCGCTCGCTCCTCGACGAGCTCGACCCGGCCGGGCGCCGCTGGGTGCTCACGCCGTGGTTCCCCGGCCGCGGCGCTGACGTGCAGGCGGCGAGCGAGGAGAACGGGCTGGAGGGGATCGTCGCCAAGCGGCTGGACTCCCCGTACCGCGACGGCGTCCGCAGCCCCGACTGGCGTAAGGTCAAGAACTTCCTCACCCAGTCGGCCGTCGTCGGCGGGTGGCGGCCCGGCCAGGGTCGGCGCGCCGGCACCATCGGTTCGCTGCTGGTGGGAGTTCCCGACGACGAGGGGCGGCTGGTCTACGTCGGGCACGTGGGCACGGGGTTCACCGACCAGGCGCTGCGCGACCTGCAGCGGCTGCTCACCCCGCGCCGCACCTCGCCCTTCGCCGGCACGCTGCCGCGCGAGGTCACCCGGGACGCCCACTGGGTGGAGCCAGACCTCGTCGGCGAGGTCGGCTACGCGGTGTGGACGGCGGAGGGGCGGCTGCGGCACCCGGTCTGGCGCGGGGTGCGCGACGACCTGGAGCCCGATGACGTGGTGAGGGAGTCGTGAGCGGAACGCCCCGCGGCAGCGGATCGTGAGCCCCGCCAGGCAGCGGGTGGAGATCGCCGGGCGGCAGCTGGCCGTCTCCAACCTGGACAAGGTCCTCTTCCCCGAGGTGGGCTTCACCAAGGCCCAGGTCATCGACTACTACGTGCGGATCGCGCCGGTGCTGCTGCCCCACGTGGCCGACCGGCCGGTGACCTTCACCCGGTGGCCCGACGGGGTGGAGGGCCCGGCGTTCTTCGAGAAGAACAGCGCGCGGCACGCCCCGGAGTGGGTGCGCCGGGTGACCTTGCCGAGCCCGGGCAGCTCGCGGGGTCGCGAGACGCTGGACATGGTGCTGCTGGCCGACGTCCCCGATCTGGCGTGGGCGGCGAACCTGGCCGCCCTGGAGGTGCACGTCCCGCAGTGGCGGGTGGACGGCGACGGGGTGGCTCAGCTGCCCGACCTGCTGGTGCTCGACCTGGACCCGGGCCCGGAGACCGGCATCACCGAGTGCTGCGAGGTGGCCGAGCGGCTCGGCGTGCGGCTGGAGGCCGACGGCCTGGACCCGGTGGTGAAGACGTCGGGCTCCAAGGGCATGCAGGTGTACGCACCGATCGAGGTCACCGACCGCGAGCAGCCCAGCCGCTACGCCAAGAAGCTCGCGCAGGAGCTGTCGGCGGAGACACCGGACGACGTCGTCTGGCGGATGGAGAAGGCGCTGCGCCCGGGCAAGGTGCTCGTCGACTGGAGCCAGAACAACCCGGCCAAGACGACGGTGGCGCCGTACTCGCTGCGGGCCCGGGCGGGGGCGACCGTCTCCACGCCGATCGGCTGGGACGAGGTGGACGCGGTGCGCGACGGCTCCCTGGACCCCGCGGCCCTGCGGTTCACCACGGAGCAGGTGCTGGCCCGTGTCGAGGAGTACGGCGACCTCTTCGACGTCGCCGGCGCCACCCGCGCCGCCCTGCCCCCGGTCTGACGCGCCGCGGTCGCCGCGCCGGGGCCCTCCCCGGAACGATCAGGTCGCCTGGTCGATCCGGGTCCTGGCTCGCTGTCGGGCGTGAGCCAGGAACCCTGATGGTCAGGTCACCCGGGTGCGGCGGTCCGCAGAGGTGCGGGTCAGCGCTCTCTCACCGCCTTGTCTTGACTCATTCAAGAAAAGGGCGTTGGATGATCGGCGATGGAGACGACCTGGACGCACCAGCTGCGGGAGGCCGGGCTGCGCGTGACGCGGCCCCGCCTGTCGGTGCTGAGCGTGCTGGCCGACCACCCCCACGCCGACGCCGACGCGATCGTGTCCGGCGCGCGGCAGCTGCACCCCTCGCTCTCCCCCCAGGCGGTCTACGGCGTGCTGAAGGCGTTCGTCTCCGCCGGGATCGCCCGCCGCATCGAGCCTGCCGGGGCTCCCGCGCTCTTCGAGCTGCGGGTGGGCGACAACCACCACCACCTGGTCTGCCGCTCGTGCGGCGCGGTCGCCGACGTGGACTGCGTCGTGGGTGCGGCCCCCTGTCTGAGCCCGTCGGACACGGCCGGCTTCGTCGTGGACGAGGCCGAGGTCGTGTTCTGGGGGCTCTGCGCCACCTGTCGGAGCCGGGACCGGGAGGTCGCGGCAGGCACCGACTCCATGCAGGTCGAACACCAGCACCACATCCGAGGAGGAACAGGAGCATGACCGACGTCGCATCGCAGGGCACGGCGCCCAGCCAGGCCGGCAAGCCGGTCCTGACCAACCGTCAGGGCCACCCGGTCTACGACAACCAGAACCAGCGGACGGTGGGCGCCCGTGGCCCCGCGACCCTGGAGAACTACCAGTTCCTCGAGAAGATCAGCCACTTCGACCGGGAGCGGATCCCCGAGCGCGTGGTGCACGCCCGCGGCGTGACCGCCTACGGCTACTTCGAGGCGGACGGCACCGTCGGTGACGAGCCGGTCAGCAAGTACACCCGCGCCAAGCTGTTCCAGGAGAAGGGCAAGCGCACCGACGTCGCGCTGCGCTTCTCCACGGTCGCCGGTGGCCGGGACTCCTCGGAGATGGCGCGCGACCCGCGCGGCTTCGCCGTGAAGTTCTACACCGAGGAGGGCAACTGGGACCTCGTCGGCAACAACCTGGGTGTCTTCTTCATCCGGGACGCCATCAAGTTCCCCGACTTCATCCACTCGCAGAAGCCGGACCCGGTCACCTTCGAGGCCAACGTCGCCGAGCGGGCGTTCGACTTCTTCAGCCAGACCCCCGAGGCGCTGCACATGGTCTCCCTGGTCTTCAGCCCCCGCGGCCTGCCGGCCAGCTACCGGACCATGCAGGGCTTCGGCGTGAACACCTACAAGTGGGTCAACGCCCAGGGTGAGACCGTCCTGGTGAAGTACCACTGGCTGCCCAAGCAGGGCGTGAAGTCGTACACCGCCGAGGACGGCGCCAAGATCCAGGCGCAGACCCTGGGTGCCCACACCAAGGACCTCTACGACTCGATCGCCAACGGCGACTACCCGTCGTGGGAGCTGCACGTGCAGCTCATGAGCGACGACGAGCACCCCGAGCTCGACTTCGACCCGCTCGACGACACCAAGGTGTGGCCGGAGGAGGTCTTCCCGCTCCGCAAGGTCGGGACGATGACCCTCAACCGGATGCCGGAGGACTTCTTCGCCGAGAACGAGCAGATCGCCTTCGGTACCGGTGTGCTCGTCGACGGCCTGGACTTCTCCGACGACAAGATGCTGGTCGGCCGGACGTTCTCCTACTCGGACACCCAGCGCTACCGGGTGGGCCCCAACTACCTGCAGCTGCCGGTGAACAAGCCGAGGGTGCCGGTGAACACCAACCAGCAGGGCGGCCCGATGTCCTACGGCCGCGACAACGTGGGCGACAACCCGCACGTCAACTACGAGCCGTCGATCACCGGCGGCCTGCGTGAGGCCACCTACCCCACGCATGACGAGCAGGGCCCGGTCATCAATGGCCGGCTCACCCGCAAGCGGATCCCGCGGACGAACGACTACAAGCAGGCCGGTGAGCGCTACCTGCTGAGCGAGCAGTGGGAGAAGGACGACCTGGTGACCAACCTGGTCGGTGCCCTCCAGCAGTGCCGCCGCGAGATCCAGGAGCGGATGGTCTGGCACTTCTACATGTGCGAGGACGAGTGGGGTCAGCGCGTCGGTGACGCGCTGGGCATCACCGCGGACGACGTCCGTGGCCTGCCGCCGCTGCAGACGCAGACCCTCACCGAGGAGGAGCAGCAGCGCGCCGCCAACCTCGGCAAGAACGGGCCGCGCGACGTGACCGGGCTGGTCATGACGCACTGCGTGCCCAACGAGCGCGTCGTCGTCGCCTGATCCCAGGCGTCGCCGGCTGACCACCGGCACACAGCACCACCGCGGCGGGCCGCGGCCGGGGTATCCCGGTCGCGGCCCGCTGCCGTACCCGAGGGGTGCGTGCCGGCGCAGGCGTTGCTCGCAGCGGCGCCCGGTACGTGGGCCTACCGTCCCACCGTGCGCATCGCCCGGGCGGTGTAGACGGCGGCGAGCAGCGCGGTGACCGCGAGCAACCACAGTCCGGGCCGGTAGTTGCCCGCCCAGCCGTAGATGAAGCCCATGACCAGCGGCGGGACGAAACCACCCAGCCCGCCTGCGGCGCCGACGATGCCGGTCACCGATCCCACGGTGCCCGCCGGGGCGGCGATGGCCACCAGCGCGAACACCGCACCGGACGCGGCCCCGAGCGCTGCGGCCATGGCCAGGAACGCGATCGTGCCGACCGGCTCGAGCGGCGGCTCGAGGGCGGAGATGGCGGCGAACACCGCCACGGTCCCGAAGCAGGCGACCAGCACCGGCACGGGGTGCAGCCGGTCGGACAGGACGCCGCCGACCGGGCGCATCAGCACGGCGAGGACCACGAAACCTGCAGTGCGCAGCGCGGCGTCGCCGGGGTCGAGGTCGAAGGCCGCCCTCAGGTAGGTCGGCAGGTAGACGCTGAATGCGACGAAGCCGCCGAAGCCCACCGCGTACAGGAACGACAGCTGGAGCGTCACCGGCAGCTTGACCGTCCGCCATGCGCGGCGGGCGGCGCTCCCGCTGGCCGGAGTGCGACCCGGGGCGTCCCGCAGGACCAGGTAGGCGACCACCGCGTAGGCCGCGAGGAGGAGCGCCACCAGGGTGAACGGGAAGGCGAGCCCGATCGCGTCCATGAGCGCCACGGTCGTGAAGGCGGAGATCGCGGTACCGCCCATGCCGGCGCCGAAGATGCCCAGCGCGGTGCCGCGCTTCGCCGGTGGGAACCACTCGTTGACCAACGGGACGCCGATGGCGAAGGTCGTGCCACCCAGGCCGAGCACGAGCCCGCCCACCAGGAGCAGGGGGTAGGAGTCGGGAGCCACGAAGCCGACGAACAGCACCGGCGCGATGGTCAGCGCACTGATCAGCGGAAACATCGTGCGTGCGCCGAACCGGTCGGTGAGCGCGCCGACAGGGATGCGGCCGACCGACCCCACCACGACAGGAACGGCCACCAGCAGCGATGTCTGCACGGCGCTGAGCGAGAGCCGGTCGGTGAAGAAGGCCCCGAGCGGGCTGATCAGCGCCCATGCCCAGAAGTTGATCGCGAAGCCGGTCGTGGCCAGAGCCAGCATGGTCCAGGCCTGCCGGGGGACCGCTCCGCCGGGCGCGGTGCCGGCGGAAGGGCTGGCAGGCCGTGCGCCGGGGGATCGAGGTGTCATCGGGCCATCCCCTTTCTGCGGACGGTCGTCGGCGGCACACCGGGACGGGCGTTCCCGGGCTCGGGGTCCGTGGACTGCGGAGGACCCGGGTGTCCGGTGCGGCTCAGCGCCGCGGGCCGCCCACCCGGTCCCAGCCACGTGGCGCCGCGCGGTTGCCGAGGTGCTGGTCGCGGCTGCGGTAGACGATGTAGGGCCGCGTGAAGTAGCCCAGCGGGGCGCTGAACACGTGCACGAGCCGGGTGAAGGGCCAGATCGCGAACAGCACGAACGCCGAGAGCGCGTGCAGCTGGAAGCCGAGCCCGGCCGCGGCCATCAGCTCCGGCTGCGGCTGGAAGTAGAAGATGCTCCGGAACCAGGGAGAGACGGTGTCGCGGTAGTCGACGCCCTCGTGGCCCAGCGCCCCGAGCACGGTGTTGCTCAGCCCGAACAGGATCGTCACCGTCAGGACCAGGTACATGAACTTGTCGTTCTTCGTGGTGGCGCTGAACACCGGCCCGACGGTGCGCCGCCGGTAGATCAGGATCGCCAGCCCGACCAGGGTGCCGAACCCCGCGATCGCGCCCACGCCGACGGCCAGGGCGTGGTAGGCCGTCTCGGACAGGCCCACCGCCTCGGTCCAGGACTTCGGGATGCCCAGGCCCATGACGTGCCCGATGAGCACGAACAGGATCCCGAAGTGGAACAGCGGGCTCCCCCAACGCAGCAGGCGACGCTCGTAGAGCTGACTGGAGCGGGTGGTCCAGCCGAACTTGTCGTACTTGTACCGCCAGTAGTGTCCGACGACGAAGACCGCCAGGCTGACGTACGGGACGATCACCCAGAGCAGGATCTCGGTGGCGCTCATCGGGACACTCCTGCGTGCGGTCCGGTCGAGGGCTGTGGCATGTACTCCGGCGGTGCGAACGGGGTGGCGCCGTAGGGGTCGAGGCCGACCTCCTCGGTCGGCGGCCCCTCATGGGCCAGCCGGAGGACCGCCTCCTTGTCCTCGGCGCGGACCGGCGGCAGCGTCGCGCAGACCGCCTGGAGGACCCAGGCGTAGGGCGACGAGCGCTCCTCCAGCGCCAGGCGGATGAGCTCCAGGCCTGCCCGGTGCTCGTGCAGCAGCCGCTCACCCCGCACGGCGTCACCGATCGCGGTGAACTCCAGGACGACGGCCAGGTGGTCGGGCAACTCGCTGTCGGTGAGGGTCATGCCCGCCCGGCCGTAGAGGTGCTTGAACTGGAGGAGCGCCATGCCGCGCTTCCGGGTGTCGCCGTAGGCGTAGTAGGTCAGGTACAGCGAGCATCGGCGCCGCAGGTCGAAGGTCTCGACGTAGGCCGCCTGCTGCTCGGTCAGCGGCGTGGTCTCCAGGTGGTCGAGGAACCGGCCGAGGGGCCCGGCGCACTCCGCCGGGAGCGGCGCCACCGCAGCCCTCAGCAACGGGAGCCGGCCGATCAGTTCCTCGTCGGGATATCCGATCAGCAGGGACGCCGCCTGACGCGCGGTGGCGATCTCGGCCGGCGTGGCCCCGCCGCCGGGACGCAACCTCACGGCTTGGGCTCCGTGACGCTCGGCGAGTCGGGCCCGACCCCTCCGCCGTCCGGCCCGTGCCGTGCGTCGTCGTCCCGGGGTGGGAAGAGCCCCTCGGGGGCGCCCTTGCCGTCCCAGTTGAGCAGGTTGACCCGCTGCTCCTTCGTCGGTGGCGCCGACAGCGTGTCGGTGGTCTGCCGGGCCGCGAGCATGTGGAAGTTCTCCACGGCGATCGGCGTCGACCCGCCCGACATCTCGCCGAACGGGCCCCAGCCGCCCATGCCCGGGCCCTCGTCGTAGTCCAGCGAGCAGCCGCTGTCGAACTCCTCCCGGCCGGGCCCCTGCTCCGCGTGCGCCAGCGGGATCACGTACCGCTCGTCGTACTTGGCGATCGCGAGCAGCCGGTGCATGTCCTCGATGTCCCGGCCGGTCATGCCGACCGCGGTGGCGATCGACTCGTCGGCCGGCCGGCCGAGGTTGAGGTCACGCATGTAGGCGCGCATCGCCCCGAGCTTGCGCAGCACGCCGCTGACGAGGTCGGTGTCCCCCGCGGTGAACAGCTCGGCGAGGTACTCCACCGGGATCCGCAGCGACTCGATCGCCCCGAAGATGTTGCCGGCGTCCTCCCCGTCGTGCCCGGTCTCGGTGAGGGCGTCCACCACGGGTGACAGCGGCGGGATGTACCAGACCATCGGCATGGTCCGGTACTCCGGGTGCAGCGGCAGCGCCACCTCGAACCTGGTGATCAGCGAGTGGATCGGAGAGCGCTGCGCCGCGTCGATCCAGTCCCGCGAGATGCCGGCCTGCTCGGCGGCACGGACGACCTGCGGATCGTGCGGATCGAGGATGATCGACTTCTGCGCCTCGTAGAGATCCCGGTCGTCCGGCGTCGATGCGGCCTCGAGCACCCGGTCGGCGTCGTACAGGACGATGCCGATGTAGCGCAGGCGGCCCACGCAGGTCTCCGAGCAGACCGTCGGGATCCCGACCTCCACCCGTGGGAAGCAGAACGTGCACTTCTCGGCCTTGCCGGTGCGGTGGTTGAAGTAGACCTTCTTGTACGGGCAGCCGGTGACGCACTGGCGCCAGCCGCGGCAGCGGTCCTGGTCGACCAGGACGATCCCGTCCTCCTCCCGCTTGTAGATGGCGCCGGACGGGCAGGAGGCCGCGCAGGACGGATTAATGCAGTGCTCGCAGATCCGCGGGAGGTAGAACATGTAGGTCTGCTCGAACTTCTCCTTGATCTCCGCCGAGATCTTCTTCAGGACCGGGTCGTCCTGGGTGAGTTCCGGGGCGCCACCGAGGTTGTCGTCCCAGTTCGCGCTCCACTCGATGTTCATCGGCTTGTCCGACAGCAGCGAGCGGGGCCGGGCGACCGGCGTGTGGTCCTGCACCGGAGCGTTGGTCAAGGTCTCGTAGTCGTAGGTCCAGGGCTCGTAGTAGTCGTCGATAGACGGCTGGACCGGGCTGGAGAAGATCTGCAGCAGGCGCTTGAGCCGGCTCCCGGTGCGCAGCGTGAGCCGGCCGTTGCGGCCGACCTGCCAGCCGCCCCGCCACCTCTCCTGGTCCTCGTAGGTGCGCGGATAGCCCTGTCCCGGCCGGGTCTCGACGTTGTTGAACCAGACGTACTCGACACCGGTGCGGTTGGTCCACGCCTGCTTGCAGGTCACCGAGCAGGTGTGGCAGCCGATGCACTTGTCGAGGTTCATCACCATGCCCATCTGGGCCATGACGCGCATCAGTAGGTCACCTCCTGGCTGCGGCGGCGGATCACGGTCACTTCGTCGCGCTGGTTCCCCGTCGGCCCGAGGTAGTTGAAGGCGAAGGACAGCTGCGCGTAGCCGCCGATCAGGTGGGTGGGCTTCAGGAACAGCCGGGTCAGCGAGTTGTGGATGCCGCCCCGCTTGCCGGAGGTCTCGGTGAGCGGGACGTCGATGAGCCGGTCCTGCGCGTGGTGCATGTAGACGGTGCCCTCCGGCATCCGTGAGGAGACGATCGCCCGGGCCACCACGACGCCGTTGCGGTTGACCGCCTCGATCCAGTCGTTGTCCCGCACTCCCACCTTGGCGGCGTCCTGGGTGCTCATCCAGATCGTCTGCCCGCCGCGGGACAGCGACAGCATGAACAGGTTGTCCTGGTACTCCGAGTGGATGGACCACTTGTTGTGCGGGGTCAGGTAGCGGACGGTGATGCCCAGCTCCCCGGTGTCACCGACGTGCGGCTCGCCGAACAGGGTGTGCATGTCCAGCGGTGGCCGGAACACGGGCAGGTTCTCGCCCGCCTCGGTCATCCAGTCGTGGTCGACGAAGAAGTGCATGCGGCCGGTGAGCGTGTGCCACGGCTTGAGTCGCTCGACGTTGATCGTGAACGGTGAGTAGCGCCGCCCGCCGTGCTCGCTGCCCGACCACTCGGGCGAGGTGATCACCGGCGTCGGCCGCGCCTGGGTGTCGCTGAAGGTGACCAGCTTGCCCTCGTGCTCCTCGGCCAGGTCGGCCATCCGGGTGCCGGTGCGCTCCTCGGCGAACCGGAAGCCCTGCGTCGCCAGGCGGCCGTTCGTGGTCCCGGAGAGGGCCAGGATGGCCTCGCACCAGTGCACGTCGCGGGCGAGGGCCGGCCGGCCCGCGGCGGCGCCGTCCCGGATCACGCCGTTCTTGTGCCGGAGGTACTCGACCTCCTTGTCGGGCATCGTCGTGACGCCCTTGGTCTGCAGCCCGAGCTCCTCGACCAGCGGGCCCAGCGCGGACCACTTCTGGGCGACCGCCCCGTAGTCCCGCTCGTGGACGGCGAACTTCGGCATCGTCTTCCCGGGCACCGGGTCGCACTCACCGGACTTCCAGTCGCGCACCACCCCGCGCGGGTTGGCCAGTTCGTCGGGGGTGTCGTGCAGCAGGGGCAGCGCCATCAGGTCCTTGCGGACGCCGAGGTGGTTCGCGGCCAGCCGGCTGAACGCCTTCGCGATCGTGCCGAACGCGTCGAAGTCGGTACGGGTCTCCCACGGCGGCGCGATGGCCGGGTTGAACGAGTGCACGTACGGGTGCATGTCCGTGGTGTTCAGGTCGTGCTTCTCGTACCAGGTGGCGGCCGGCAGGGTGATGTCGGAGTAGATCGTCGTGCTGGTCATCCGAAAGTCCAGGGCGAGCAGCAGGTCCAACTTCCCGGTGGGTGCCTCGTCGCGCCAGACCACGTCCCGGGGGCGGGTCCCGGGCGGCGCCTCCTCGGCGCGCACGGCCGAATCGGTGCCGAGCAGGTGCTTGAGGAAGTACTCGTTGCCCTTGGCCGACGAGCCCAGGAGGTTGGCCCGCCAGATCGTGAGCACCCGGGGGAAGTTCTCGGGCGCGTCGGGGTCCTCGGCGGCGAAGCGCAGGCTGCCGTCCCGGAGGCCGTCGATGACGTGCTCGCCCGGTTCCTTGCCGGCGGCGGCGGCCTCGTCGGCGAGATCGAGCGGGTTGCGGTTGAACGTCGGGTACGAGGGCATCCAGCCCATCCGCGCGGACTGCGCGAGGACGTCGGCCGGCGTCTTGCCGGCGAACCGGCCCTGGCCCAGCGGTGAGGCGAAACCGTCGAGGGTCGTGCGGTCGTAGCGCCACTGGTCGGTGTGCAGGTACCAGTAGGCGGTCTGGATCATCTGCCGTGGCGGGCGGGCCCAGTCCAGCGCCGACGCGAGCGTCATCCAGCCGGTCACCGGCCGGCACTTCTCCTGGCCGACGTAGTGGGCCCAGCCGCCGCCGTTCACGCCCTGGCAGCCGGTGAGCGTGGTCAGGGTCAGGAACGCGCGGTAGATCGTGTCGGAGTGGAACCAGTGGTTGGTCCCCGCGCCCATGATGATCATGGACCGGCCCCCGGAGTCCTGGGCGTTCTGCGCGAACTCCCGACCGATCCGCGCCGCGGCCGCCGCGGGCACGCCGGTGAACTGCTCCTGCCAGGCCGGCGTGTACGGCTGCGTTGCGTCGTCGACACCGGTGGGCCACTCCCCGGGCAGCCCATGGCGTCCGACGCCGAACTGGGCCAGCAGCAGGTCGTACACCGTCGTCACCAGGTGCTTGCCGATCCGGCGGACCGGGACGCCGCGGCGCATGGTGGTGCCCTCGCCGCGCGGGGTGTCGAACCGCGCGAGGTCCACCGGTGTGGTCTCGGCCCCCTCGGCGTAGAGGCTCAGGAGCGGGTCGACGTCGCCGAGGTCGAGGTTCCACCGGCCCTTGCCGGCCTCGCCGAAGCGGAAGCCCAGCGACCCGTTCGGCACGTGCGGCTGGTCGGTCGCGGAATCGACCAGCACGGTCTTGAACTCCGCGCCCTCCTGCACGTCACCCAGGTCGGCGGCGGTGAGGAACTTGCCGGGCACGTACCCGTCGCCGCGCGGCGTCAGGGTCAGCAGGAACGGCAGGTCGGAGTACCGCTTCACGTATTCCTGGAACCGGGGCACCTGCCGGTCGATGAAGAACTCCTTGAGGACGACGTGGCCCATCGCCATCGCCAGCGCGCCGTCGGTGCCCGGATGCGGGGCGAGCCAGTCGTCGGCGAACTTGGTCGCGTCGGAGTAGTCGGGGCTCATGACAACGACCTTCTGGCCCCGGTACCGGGCCTCGGTCATCCAGTGCGCGTCCGGCGTGCGGGTCACCGGGACGTTCGATCCCCAGAGGATCAGGTAGGAGGCGTCCCACCAGTCGCCCGACTCGGGCACGTCGGTCTGGTCGCCGAACACCTGGGGCGAGGCCACCGGTAGATCGGCGTACCAGTCGTAGAACGAGAGCATCGGGGCGCCGATGAGCGACATGAACCGGGCGCCGGCGGCGTGCGACACCATCGACATCGCGGGGATCGGGGAGAACCCCGCGATCCGGTCGGGCCCGTACTTCTTGATCGTGTGCACGTGGGCGGCGGCGATCATCTCGGTCGCCTCGTCCCAGGACGCCCGCACCAGACCGCCCTTGCCCCGCTGCGACTTGTAGGTGCGCGCCTTCTCCGGGTCGTCGACGACGTCGGCCCAGGCCAGCACCGGGTCGCCTACGCGTGCCTTCGCCTCGCGGTACATCTGCAGCAGCGAGCCGCGGACGTAGGGGTAGCGCACCCGGGTGGGGGAGTAGGTGTACCAGGAGAAGGCGGCCCCCCGCGGGCAACCGCGCGGCTCGTACTCGGGGCGGTCCGGGCCGGTCGACGGGTAGTCGGTCTGCTGGGCCTCCCAGGTGATGATCCCGTCCTTGACGTAGACCTTCCAGGAGCAGGAGCCGGTGCAGTTCACCCCGTGCGTCGACCGGACGACCTTGTCGTGGGACCAGCGGTCCCGGTAGAAGCTGTCGGCGTCCCGGCCGCCGATCTGGTGCAGGGAACGCTTGTCGACGCTGACCTCGCCCTTGCGGAAGAAGCGGGAGGTGCCGACGAGCGCCTCCGAGATCCCGCTGTCGAAACCCCCGCTCCTGGTGGCCCGTCCGTCCTCGCGTGCAGTGGTCACGTCTCTCCCCGCGGTCGACCGTCCGTGCGCACCGTCGCCCGGCTCACGCCGGGAACTC
The DNA here is from genome assembly GCF_054050795.1 of Blastococcus sp. SYSU DS1024. Classification (NCBI taxonomy): domain Bacteria; kingdom Bacillati; phylum Actinomycetota; class Actinomycetes; order Geodermatophilales; family Geodermatophilaceae; genus Blastococcus; species Blastococcus sp. SYSU DS1024. Next base: position 128,491 of record NZ_JBJHAA010000010.1, on the reverse strand, counting down.
GACGGAACGGTTCCTTCGTACGGGATCTGGCGGAGGGTGAGCAGGGACGAAGGTCCTGGGTCGACGGACCGGTCGACCGGGGTGCGCCACCGGCCGCGCTGCTACGTTCGGGCGCACCTCACCGCCCCGCCCGAGCCGGAGGAATAAGCGTGACAGCGTCCCGGTCGTCCGAGCCCGCACGCCCGTCCGATCTCGCCGAACTCGCCGATGAGCTGCTCGGGCGAGCCGCTGCCGAGCAGTCCCGCCGTGCGGCCCGGACGCTGCCCCATCCCGTCGAGGGCCTGCGGCAGACGGTCATCGCACTGAGCGGCGGGGCCTCGCTCAACGAGCACGAGAGCCCCGGCCCAGCCAGCCTGCTGGTGCTGCGCGGCCGGGTTCGGCTGGCCGCCGGGGACGACACGATCGAGCTCACCGCGCAGCAGATCAGCCCGATCCCCGATCGGCGGCACAGCCTGCACGCCGACGAGGACTCGGTCGTCCTGCTCAGCGTCGCGCACGCGCGCTGACGCACCGGCCGGTGGGCGATCCCTCCGGCCGGTGGGCGATCCCTCCGGCCGGTGCCTCGTCCCGCGGGCTACAGGGCGTGGTGCCCGACGCCGGGCGCCGGCTCGGCGAGGAGATCGGCCTGCCACAGGTCGGGACCGAACACCTCGTACTGGATGTCCTTCGGCGGCACGCCCCGGTTGATGAGAGAGCTGCGCACCGCCTTCATGAACGGCAGCGGGCCGCAGAGGTAGTAGACGGCGCCCTCGGGCAGGGGAACCTCCGCCGGATCCATCTGCCCGGCGTGCACACCGTCGACCGGGAGGCTGCACTCGGCGCCCTTCTCGAACCACACGTGCAGCGATCCGCCGGGCAGCGCCCGGACGTCGTCCAGGACCTGCCGGCGCAGCGCCCAGGAGGACTCGTCGAGGTCGGCGTGCAGCACCGTCACGTCCAGGTGCGAGCCCGCCGTGACCAGGTGCGACAGCATGCCCGCCATCGGGGTGACCCCGATGCCGGCGCTGGCGAACACCACCGGTCGGCCGGAGTCGTCGAGGACGACGTCGCCGAAGGGCAGCGACATGGTGATCCGGTCGCCGACGCCGATGTGCTCGGTGAGGAGCGTGGAGACCTCGCCCTCGGGCTTGCCGTTGCCTCGCACGTGCTTGACCGAGAACTGACGGTGCTCGCCGTCGTCGGCGCACGTGAGGCTGTACTGCCGCGGCTGGTGCACTCCGTCGGCCATCGGCAGCTTCACCGTCACGTACTGTCCGGGCAGGGACGTCTTCACCAGGCGGTCGTCGACCCGCTTGACCCGGAAGGTGACGACGTCGTCGGTCTCCCGGCTCTTCTCGATGACCTCCCACTCCCGCCAGACGGTCTCCGGTCGCACACCCCGGGCGCTGTACAGCCCGCGCTCCTGGTTGATCAGGGCATAGGCCATCAGCCAGTAGACCTCGTCCCACGCGGCGGCCACCTCCGGCGTGACCGCGTCACCGAGCACGTCCGCGATCGCCCAGAACAGGTTGTCGTGGACGACGTCGTACTGCGCCGGCGTGATGCCCAGCGAGGCGTGCTTGTGCGCGATCCGGCTCAGCAGGTGCTCGGGCACCTGCTCCGGGTCGTTGACCAGCGTGCTGGCGAACGCGGCCACCGAGCCCGCCAGGGCGACCTGCTGGGTGCCCTCCGCCTGGTTGCCCCGGTTGAAGATCCCGTCGAGCAGCTCGGGGTGTTCGCCGAACATGTGCGCGTAGAAGCGCTTCGCGATCTCCTCGATGTTCTCGACGACCACCGGCAGGGTGGCTTCGATGACGGGGCGCGAACGGTCGGACAGCACGGTCACTCCTTGATCGGTGGTTCTCGGCGGGGTCGCCCGAGCGGCCTCCACGGCGTGCCCACGGAGTGCGTGGAACGGGCGTCCACCGCGGCAGGGGCCGTCGGCAGTGCGCGTCGCAGACGCTCACGTGCTCCCGGCACGGGCGCCGGGGATCCCCCATCGGGGCCGCGGCGCTCGAGGTGTGGCGGGCGTCAGGTCCCGGCAGTTGCATTGATCACGCATCGACGTCGCTCCCGGGTTCCCCGAGCCGCGCCGGGACACCCCCAGTGAGCCCGATGCCGGGGGCCGGGGGGCAGGGACGAACGTCCCGGAGGTGGCGACGTCGGTCCCTGCTCACCGATCGCCCGACCCGCGACCGCCGGCGCGACGTCAGTCGTGCTTGCGGTCCTGGTCGGCGAGGAACCGCTCGAACTCCGCGCCGATCTCCTCGGCGCTGGGCACCTCGCCGGTGCCGCCCAGCAGGTCGGTGCCCTCGCGGGCGGCGGTGAACGAGTCGTACTGCTGCTCCAGAGCGGCGACGACGGCCACGTTGTCCGCCGAGCGGGCGATCTGCGCGTCGACCTCCGAGCGGTGCAGCTCGGCGGCCTCCCGCAGCGACTCGGTGGGCAGGCGCAGCCCGGTCAGCTGCTCCAGGTGCTCCAGCAGCGTGAGCGAGGCGGCGGGGTAGGTGGCCTGGGCGAGGTAGTGGGGGACGTGTGCGGCCACGCCGAAGGCGTCGACCCCGGCCTCGCCCATCCGCAGCTCCAGCAGGGCCGAGACGCTGCCGGGGATGCGCATCTCGCCCCAGTACACCGGATAGGACTCGATCAGCTGCCGCCGCGTGGCGTGGGCGGTGACGGTGACCGGCCGCGTGTGCGGCACCGGCATCGGGATCGCCTGCAGCGCGGCGACGGAGGTGATGCCGAGCCGCTCGACGAGGCCGCCGACCGCTGCCACGAACCGCTCCCAGGCGTAGTCGGGCTCGGCGCCGTGCAGGAGCAGGAACGGCTCACCGGCATCGTCCTCGACGGCGTAGAGCGCGATCTCCGGGGCGGTGAAGCCCTCGTACCGGTCGGCGTTGAAGGTCATGCGGGGACGGCGGGCCCGGTAGTCGATCAGGCTGTCGGCGTCGAAGCGGGCGATCACCTCGTGCGGCAGCGCGGCGAGCAGGTGCGCGCCGGCGAGCGTGCCCGCCGACGCGGCGTCGAAGTCGCCGGCGAGGTCGTGCACCAGCACGAGGCCACGGCGCTCGGCCGGGTCGTCGACGGCCGCCTCGCGGGTGAGGAACGGCTCCGCCGCGGGGAGCAGCTCGACCAGGTCTTCCGGTCGCTGGGCCACGGGGGCACCTCCTGTCGGGTCGTCCGGCGCGACGCGGGGTTGTGCTCGTCGCTACAGCCGCGCGACGGCCCCGCGCATTCCCGGTGGGCCGTCGCCGCCACCCGTCCGGGCGCTCAGCGGGTGGCTGCGTCCTCCTCGCTGTTCGCCTCCGCACCGCCGGGGTCCTGCCCGCCGTCGTCGCCGGCCGGGGCGACCTGCTCCCGGGACAGGCGGGCGCCGGCCGGGTCGTCGACGATCTGCGCGCGCGTGCCGTCGGGGAGGATCTCGGGGGACTTCCCGTCGAGCTGGTCCCGCGCGTACCGGTAGCAGACCGCGATGAGCGCGGTCACCGGGACGGCGAGGAAGGCGCCGATGATGCCGGCCAGGCTGGCGCCCGCGGTGACGGCCAGGATCACCACGGCGGCGTGCAGGTTGAGCCCGCGCCCCTGGAGGATCGGCTGCAGGACGTTGCCCTCGATCTGCTGCACGAGGATCACGATGCCCAGCACGATCAGCGCCGTGGTGAAGCCCTGGTCGACCAGCGCGATCAGCACCGCGAAACCGCCGGCGACGAAGGCACCGATGATGGGGATGAACGCGCCGAAGAAGGTCAGCACCGCCAGCGGCAGCACCAGCGGGACGTCGAGGATCCACAGGCCCAGGCCGATGAAGAACGCGTCGGCGAACCCGACGATGGCCTGCTGGCGGATGAACTCCGAGAGCGTCGACCACGTCTTGTAGGAGAGCGCGGCCACGTGCGGGGCGGCCGGCTGGCCTGTCTGCGCGGCGAGCCACGGCACCCAGCGGGGACCGTCCTTGAGGAAGAAGAAGGTCAGCACGAGCGCGAGCACCAGGTTGATCAGCAGGCCACCGATCGCGGTGGCGCCGGTCACGGCGTAGCCGGCGATGTTCTGGGCGTTGCCCTGGATCGTGTTGATCGCCTGGTCGACGGCGCTGCCGATCTGCTCCTCGCCGAGGTTGAACGGCGGTCCGGTCAGCCAGTCCTGCAGCTGCTCCAGGCCGACGCTGACGCCTTCGGCGAGCTCCTCGACCTGGCCCACGACAGGAGGGGCGATGAGCGCGATGATCCCGCCGAACGCGGCGAAGAAGGTGAGCAGGACGGTGATCGCGGCCAGCGCCGCCGGCCAGCCGTGGTTGCGCAGGAACCGGGTCGGCGGCCACAGCACGGTGGTGAACAGCAGACCCAGCACGACCGGGAGGAGGACGACCCAGAGCTTGCCCAGGACGTAGCCGAGCACGATCACCCCGCCGACGACCAGCAGCAGCTCGCCCGAGGCGATGGCCACCTTCCGGCTCGCCCGCTGGAGGCGCTCGCCCCGCTCGGTGGTCGGCACCGGCGCGTGCGTGGCCGTCACGATCCCCGCCTCGGGGGTGGGCTGGTCGGGCTCGACGTCCTCGGTCGTCTCGTCCGGTGGCGGGTCGGTGCGACCGGGCAAGCGGTTCCTCATCCTGCGATCTCAACACAGATGCACGCAACCGACCGGGTGGGAAACGATCATCACACCCGCGTCGTAGCGTGCAGGTCATGCCGAAGATCGCGACCGCCGACCGGGTCGACCGGGCGTCCCTGGTGGAGTTCCTCCGCCCCCGGCACCGTGCGGTGCTGCTCACCCGCCGGCGCGAGGGCGGGGTCCAGCTCTCGCCGGTCACCTGCGGGGTCGACGCCGAGGGCCGCGTCGTCGTGTCCACGTACCCCCAGCGGGCCAAGGTCGCCAACGCCCGGCGCGACCCGTCGGTGTCGCTGTGCGTCCTCTCCGACGAGTGGGACGGCCCCTGGGTGCAGCTCGACGGCGAGGCCGAGGTGCTGCAGCTTCCCGAGGCGCTGGAGCCGCTGGTCGACTACTACCGGTCGATCAGCGGGGAGCACCCCGACTGGGCGGAGTACCGCGCGGCCATGGCGCGGCAGGGCAAGGCGCTGCTGCGCATCACCGTGACCGGGTGGGGGCCGATCGCCACCGGGGGTTTCCCGGCCGACGTGGCCGACAAGCTCTGATCCTTGCTTTCGGCGGAGAAAGGTGTGAGGCTTTCGCGGTGCCGTACGTGCTGACCATCGACCAGCGGGCCAGCCGGCGTGGCCCCGACCGGGTCGGCGACGTCCTGGCGCAGCTCAACGCCGACGTCCGCACCGTGCTGGCCTTCGAACGGACGGCGGGGGACGAGTTCCAGGGCGTTCTCGGCGAGCCCGACGCCGCCGTCGACGTCGCCCTGCGCCTCGTCCGGCTGGGCGGCTGGAGCATCGGCATCGGTGCGGGAGCGGTCCAGGAGCCGCTGCCGCCGAGCACCCGGGCCGCGACGGGCCCGGCCTTCCTCTCCGCCCGCCGGGCCGTCGACGCGGCCAAGCAGCGGTCGGTGCGGCTGGCCGTGCGCGGGGCTGTCCCGGCCGACGCCGGCGACGCGCAGGCGGTGCTCGGTGCGCTGGCGGTGCTGGTGGGTCGCCGCAGCGAGCAGGCGTGGGAGGCGATCGAACTGGTCGAGGGCGGACGGACCCAGGCCGAGGCGGCCGCGGCCCTCGGCATCTCGCGGCAGGCGGTGGGCCAGCGCCTGGCTGCCGCCTCGTGGGAGCTGGAGCGCGAGCTGCGCCCGACGGCGGCCCGGCTCCTGACGAGGGCGGCCGGATGACCACCGCGGTCCTGCTGCTGCTCGGACTGGTCGGGCTGGCCGGCCTGGTGCTGGCCTTCCGCGGGGAGCGGACGCCCGGCGCCGCCGGCGCGATCGCCCTGGTGGGAGCGCTGGCGGTCGCCGCCGCCCTGGCCTGGCCGGCCGAAGGCAGCGGTGGCCCGGTGCAGGCCGGAGCCCTGCTCGCCGCACTCGCGGCGATCACCGGTGGGGGGCCGGTGGCGACGGCGGTGCTGCACGCCGCCGATCCGGCCGCCGCCGGGGTGTCCGGAGGGCCGCAGGATCCCGACATCCTCCGCGGCGGGGCCTGGATCGGAGTGCTCGAGCGCGGGGCGATCGCGGGCACCCTGCTGGTCGGCTGGCCCGAGGGACTCGCCGTCGTCCTCGCGGTCAAGGGGCTGGGACGGTTCTCCGAACTGCGCGCGCCGGCGGCCGCCGAGCGGTTCATCGTGGGCACCCTGGCGAGCGGGCTGTGGGCCGCCGGCTGCGTCGGGGTCGCGGTCCTCCTCCGCAGCTGAGCGCACCCCGTCGCCCCTCGGGGGACGGGAACGGAGACCTCGTGCCGATCGTCGGACCGCACGTGACGACTTCGGCCGGCGGGCGCACCCAGCGGCTGCTGGCCGTCCTGGCGGTCACGGTCGCGCTCGGTGGCTGCGCAGGGGAGGTCATCCGAACCGGGGACGTGACCGTCCTCGTGGCGGAACGCGCGGAGGCAGGCATGGATGCGCTCGGCAGCGGCCGGCTCGAGGTCGTCGGCGGCTGCCTCGGGGCGAACGGCTACGTCATCGTGTGGCCGTCCGGCACCGAGGTCGTCGAGGACGAGCCCCTGACCGTCAGCATCCCCGGCCACGGCACCGCCGCGCTCGGCGACCACGTCGAGGTGAGCGGTGGCTTCGTGCTCGAGCACTCGTCCGGAACGGTCGAACCGGGCCCGCACGAGGTCGCCGGGGTCACGGTCCCCGCGGAGTGCGCGGAGCACGACGTCTTCCTCGCCCACTGAGCGGTCCGCTGCCTCGTGCAGCGCACGCCGCGCGGGGGAGCGGCGCGACGGCGAGGATGGCGGCGGGGGCGCCGCCGTCCCCAGCCGGGAGCGGGATCGAGGGACTCCGGATGTGCCACGACCACGACAGCCGCCCGCCCGCGCCGCCGCGCAGCGGGCCGGTGCGTGAATGCGCCACGACCACGCTCGCCGCGGCCGACGGCACCGGCTTCTCGGCCGCCACCGCGCTGCCCGCGGGGACCGCGCACGCGGGCGTGGTCGTGCTCCCCGACATCCGGGGCCTGCACCCGTACTACGTCGCCCTGGCCGAGCGCTTCTCCGAGGCCGGTCTGGCGGCGGTGGCGATCGACTGGTTCGGTCGCACCGCCGGGGTCTGCGCGGACGGCGTCCGGCCGGAGGACTTCGACTGGCAGGCGCACATCCCGCGCACGACGCCGGAGGGGGTCGACGCCGACGTCGCCACCGCGATCGGGCACCTGCGCGAGCGGGCCGGGGCGGAGCTGCCGGTGGTCACGGTCGGCTTCTGCTTCGGCGGCAGCCACTCGTGGCGGCTGGCCGGCGGGGACCTGGACCTGGCGGGCTGCGCCGGCTTCTACGGCCGCCCGTCGCTGGTGGGGGACGCCGCCGACCGGGCACACCTGCCCACGGTGATGCTGGTCGCCGGCGCCGACACGGTGACGCCGGTGGCCGAGCAGCGGGGCCTGGCCGACCGGCTGCGCGCGGCCGGGGCCGAGGTGGACCTCGTCGTCTACGAGCAGGCGCCGCACTCGTTCTTCGACCGATCGCACGACGCGTGGGCCGAAGCCTGCCGCGACGCCTGGGGACACGTGCTGGCGCTCACCGACCGCGTCGCCCGCCCGTGACCGCCCCGGTGTGGGGACGGTTGCCCGGCGCCAGCACCGCACGCGTGCGGGCGGCGACGGCAGCGGACCTCCCGGCTCTGGTGGCGTTGCTCGCCGACGACCCGCTCGGCCGGGAACGCGAGCGGGCCGCGGACCTGACGCCGTACCGGGCGGCGTTCGAGCGGATCGAGCGCAACCCCGCGCACCTGCTCGTGACGGCCGTGGACGGCGACGCCGTCGTCGGCACCCTCCAGCTCTCCCTTCTCCCGGGCCTGTCCCGCGGGGGAGCGCTGCGCGCGCAGATCGAGAGCGTGCGCGTACGGCCGGACCGGCGCGGCACGGGCCTCGGCACGGCCCTGTTCGGGTGGGCGATCGCGGAGTCGGGCCGCCAGGGGTGTGCGCTGGTGCAGCTGACCACCGACCTCGCCCGCCCCGAGGCGCACCGGTTCTGCGAACGGCTGGGCTTCGTCCACTCGCACGCCGGTGACAAGCTGGCGCTCTGACGTGCCCGGCGCAGGATCTCGCGCACGACGGCGGACTTCGCCTCGGCGTAGTGGTTCGCGTCCGCCCAGCGCCGGGTGGCGAGGTCCCGCTTGGTCCTCTCGTAGAGCTGCCTGTCCGTCGCGGAGCGGAGCAGCCGGTCACGGAAGAGCAGGTGGTCGGCGACGGCGGGATCGTCGGTCGCACGCACGTGCAGGTGCACGTCCCGGGCCGGGGTGCGGAGCATCCGGTGCCCCGGCTCGACCACGCGCATCGCGAATCCTGCTGCTCGCAGGCCAGGGGCGTAGGCGTCGTCGTCCGCTACGTCGGGAACGGTCACCAGGACGTCCACCACCGGCTTGGCGGCCAGCCCGGGAACCGCCGTGCTCCCGATGTGCAGGACGTCGACCACCCGGTCACCGAGGGTGGCCAGGACCTGATCGCGCACCTGCCGGAAGCGGGCCGCCCACGCCTGGTGGTTCGCCTGGAGCAGGATCACCGCGGGCTCGGATCCGCCCACCAGGACCGACTCCAGGTGCGCGTCGGCCGCCACGGCGGTGAGCGTAGCGCCGGGGGAGACGGCCCGGGCCGCGTCCGGGACGGCCCGGCGTGCGGAGCCGTCCGCCGCCCGTCTCCTACGCTGGGTCGGGTGAGCGGCCAGCCGATCGATCCCGGAGTCATCGAGCTCGCCGGGCGGGTCTTCGACCTCGCCCGCGGCGGGCACACCGACGAGCTCGTGGCGTACGTGGACGCCGGCGTGCCGGTGAACCTCACCAACGACAAGGGCGACACCCTGCTCATCCTCGCCGCCTACCACGGGCACAGCGGCACGGTCGCCGCCCTGCTGGAGCGCGGCGCCGACCACGGCCGGGCCAACGACCGCGGTCAGACGGCCCTGGCCGCGGCGGTCTTCAAGCAGTCGGCGGAGACCGTGCAGCGGTTGCTCGCGGCCGGGGCCGATCCCGACGCGGGTGGGCCCAGCGCCCGCGAGACCGCGGCGTTCTTCGACCTGCCGGCCATGACCGCGCTGCTGGCCTCCCGCGACTGACCGGCGGGTCGGCGGAGCCGGTGCGCCCGGGCGCGACCGAGGGGAGGCGGGCATGGCAGCACGACGTGACCTGCCGGAGACGGGGCCGCTGCCGCTGATCCGGCCGGACCAGGAGGACACGGCAACGACCGGTGGCGCGCAGCCCGCCGGGCCCGACCCGGCGGCGGTGGCGCCGGTGCCGGTGCCGGAGCCCGGGTTGCCGCGCTGGCTGCTGCTGGTGGGCGGTGGGGCCGCCGCCACCATCGCGATCGCCGGGCTGCAGGCGGTCGCCTGGCTCGTGGCGCCGGTGTTCCTCGCCCTCGTCGTCGTCATCGCCCTGACCCCGGTGCAGGGGTGGCTGCGCCGCATCGGCGTGCCGCGCTGGCTGGCCACCACGGTGCTGCTGCTGCTCGTGTGGGCGGTGCTGCTGGCCTTCGTCGCGTTGCTCGTGGCCGCCGTCGCCCAGTTCGCGGCCCTGCTGCCCGACTACGCCGACCGGGCGCAGCTGTTGATCAACGACGTGGTCGCCGACCTCAACAGCCGGGGGATCGTCTCCGGTCAGCTGTCGGACCTCGTCGAGCAGATCGACTACGGCTCGCTGGTCGGGCTGGCCACCGACCTGCTGAGCCGGCTCACGGATGCGGCGACCACCCTGCTGCTCCTGCTGTCGGCGCTGGTCTTCATGGGCATCGAGAGCAGCGGCTTCGGCCGGCGGCTGGCCCTCATCGGCGCCGAGCGCCCGCACCTGCCGGTGGCGCTGCGGCTGTTCACCCGGGGCACCCGCAGCTACCTGCTGGTGAGCACGGTGTTCGGGGCGATCGTCGCGGTCGGCGACACGATCGCCCTCGCGCTGCTGGACGTGCCGGCCGCCCCGCTGTGGGGCCTGCTCGCCTTCATCACCAACTACGTGCCCAACATCGGGTTCGTCCTGGGCGTCGCGCCGCCCGCCGTGCTCGGGCTGCTCGCCGGGGGCTGGGGTGACTTCGTCGCGATCCTGGTCGTCTACTCGCTGCTGAACTTCGTCGTCCAGACCCTGATCCAGCCCCGTTTCGTGGGCGATTCGGTGGGGCTGTCGATGACGGTGACGTTCGTGGCCCTGCTCTTCTGGGGCTGGGTCCTCGGTGCACTCGGCGCGCTGCTGGCCATCCCGCTGACCCTGCTGGTCAAGGCACTGCTGGTCGACGTCGACCCCCGGGGCCACTGGCTGGACGCGCTGCTGCGCGAGGAGCCGCGCGCCCCGCGCACGATGCGGGCCCGGCGGCGCATGGCCGACCGGCACGCCGCCCTGGCCTCGATGCGCCGGCTGCACCACCACCCGCACCGCCGGTCGTCCCCCGCCGATGCGGACGACGCGGCCCCCACCCCGGCGGGTCGGGGCTGACCGCCCAGGAGCTGGTCGTGCTGGCCGGTCTGCAGGGCAGCGGGAAGAGCACCTGGACCGCCCGTCACCTGGCCGGCAGCCACGTCGTCGTGAGCAAGGACCGGTGGCCGAACGCCCGGCGGCGCGAGGCGCGCCAGCAGCGGGTCGTCGCCGAGCTCCTGGCCGCGGGGCGCAGCGTCGTCGTCGACAACACCAACCCGTCTCCGGCGGAGCGCGCACCGCTGGTCGCCCTCGCCCGCGAGGCGGGCGTGCCCGTGCGCGCGGTGTGGCTGGACACGCCCCTGGAGGCTTGCCTGGCCCGCAACGACGCCCGGACCGGTCGGGCCCGCGTGCCGCTGGTGGGCGTGCACGCCACCCGGGCGCGGTTCGTGCCGCCGTCGGTCGCCGAGGGGTTCGACCGGGTCGACGTCGTCCGGGCCGGTGCGCAGGATGCGGCTCCGGACCTTGTGACCGCGGCCGCAACCGGCGGCCGTAACGTGTCGGGCGCAGCCCGCCGCGGACCGGGGCCCTCCGCCCCGGAACCGCCGGCAACCAAGACGAAGGGAACTCACATGAGCGAGGCAGGCACCACGGGCGCGTCCCGCGTGGCCATCGTGACCGGCGCGGCCCGCGGCATCGGCGCGGCCACCGCCCAGCGGCTGGCGCAGGACGGATTCGCCGTCGCGGTCCTCGACCTGGACGAGGGCTCGGCCAAGGGCACCGTCGAGGCGATCGAGGCCGCCGGCGGCCGGGCGCTGGCCATCGGCGCCGACGTCAGCGACGCCGCGCAGGTGGAGGCCGCCGTCGAGCGGATCGCCACCGAGCTGGGCGCGCCGACCGTCCTGGTCAACAACGCCGGCGTGCTCCGCGACAACATGCTGTTCAAGATGTCGGACTCCGACTGGGACATCGTGATGAACGTGCACCTCAAGGGCGCCTTCCTGATGACCCGGGCCGCGCAGAAGCACATGATCGACCAGAAGTGGGGCCGGATCGTCAACCTGTCCAGCACCTCGGCGCTGGGCAACCGCGGCCAGGCGAACTACTCGACGGCGAAGGCCGGCCTGCAGGGCTTCACCAAGACGCTCGCCATCGAGCTGGGCAAGTTCGGCGTCACCGCGAACGCCATCGCCCCGGGCTTCATCGAGACCGAGATGACCAAGGCGACGGCCGACCGCATGGGCATCCCGTTCGACGACTTCATCAAGGGCGCCGCCTCGCAGATCCCGGTGGCCCGCACGGGCAAGCCGGAGGACATCGCCCACCTGGTGTCCTTCTTCGTCAGCGAGGGCGCGGGCTTCGTGTCCGGCCAGGTCGTGTACGCGGCCGGCGGCCCGAAGGCCTAGAAGGACCCCGCGTCCCCCATCCCTCGCTGCGCTCGGGATGGGGCCCTGACGCGGTGCCGTTCCATCCACCCGCCCGGGCCGGGCAGCCGCACCGGCTGCCCGGCCCGTTCCGCTCCCGGCCCCGTAGGAGGAACCGTGCCCGAGCCCGTCCTGGTGGAGCGCCGCGGCGCGGTCCAGGTCATCACCATCGACCGTCCCTCGGCCCGCAACGCCCTCGACGCCGCGGTCGCCGCCGGGGTGGCGGCCGCCGTCGACGAGCTGGACGCCGACGAGGAGCTGCGGGCCGGTGTGCTCACCGGCGCCGGCGGCACCTTCTCCGCGGGGATGGACCTCAAGGCGTTCCTGCGCGGGGAGAGCCCCTCGATCCCGGGCCGAGGGCTGTGCGGCATCACCCGCACCCCGCCGCGCAAGCCGTTGCTGGCCGCCGTCGAGGGCTGGGCGCTGGCCGGGGGCTTCGAGCTGGTGCTCGCCTGCGACCTCGTCGTCGCGGCGCGGACGGCGCGCTTCGGGGTGCCCGAGGTGAAGCGCTCGCTGGTCGCCGCGGGCGGGGCCGCCCTCCTGCTGCCGCAGCGGGTGCCCCGGGCGGTCGCGCTGGAGCTGCTCCTGACCGGCGAACCCATCGACGCCGAACGCGCAGCCGCGGTCGGCCTGGTGAACCGCGTCGTCGACGAGGGCGGCGCGCTCGACGCCGCGGTGGAGCTGGCGGGCACGATCGCGGCCAACGGCCCGCTGGCGGTGGCGGCCACCAAGCAGGTCGTGCAGCAGGCGCCGGAGTGGGCGCCGGGCGAGGCGTGGAGCCGGCACGACGCGCTCGTCGCGCCGGTCTTCGGCTCCGAGGACGCCCGGGAGGGTTCCGCGGCCTTCGCGGAGCGCCGGCCCCCGGTCTGGCGCGGCCGCTGACCGACCGCGGCCCGGCATAGCCGGCCTCCCGGCCCTGTTGGACCCGGTGTGGCCCGCACTCCTCTCCGCCTGGTCGTCCTCGGCGACTCGCTCGCCTTCGGTACCGGGGCCGCCCGCCCCGCCGACGCCCTGGGCCCGCGGCTCGGCCGCGCGCTGACCGACGACGGGTTCGACGTCGACCTGCACGTCCTGGCCGTGCCCGGTGCCGTCTCGGCCGGGCTGGCCGACCAGGTGCGCCGGGCCCAGCCGCTGTCGGCCGACCTCGCCGTCGTCGTCATCGGCGCCAACGACCTCGCCCGGTTCGTGCCGGCCGAGCAGGCCGCGAGCGCGCTCGCGGCCGCGGTGACCGCGCTCCGCGCGGGCGGCACCGACGTCGTGGTGGTCCCGGCGCCGGACATGTCGATGGTGCCGTTCGTGCCGCCCGCGCTGCGGGCGCTGGTCCGGGGAGCCTGCGCGGTCCTCCAGCAGCGGCAGTCGCGGGTGGCCACCACCGGCGGTGCCACGGTGGCGCCGGTGGCCGCCGAGGTGGCGCGCGCCTTCTCGGCCGATCCGGCGCTGTTCTCCGCCGACCGGTTCCACCCCTCCTCGGCCGGCTACGCGTGCATCGCCGCGGTGCTCGCGCCGCACGTGCTGGCCGCGGCCCGCGCCCGGCGGGACGACGCCGCGGCCTGAGCGCTCACGCGCCGACCGGTGCCCGGACGAGCCGGGCCGCCACCGGCTCCACGAACCGGGTGAGCAGCGGACCGGTCACCGCGAGCAGCAGCACGTAGCCGGTGGCGACCGGCCCGACCGCGGGGATCCCCGCACCGACCGCCAGCCCGGCGATCACGATCGAGAACTCGCCGCGGGCCACCAGCGCGGTGCCTGCCCGCAGCCGGCCGGGGACGGCCACGCCGTCCCGCTTCGCGGCGAACCAGCCGGTGCCGATCTTCGTGACGGTGGTGACCGCCGCCAGCGCGAGGGCGGCGGGCAGCACCGGCAGGATGGCTCCCGGATCGGTGGCCAGGCCGAACGCGACGAAGAAGGTGGCGGCGAACAGGTTGCGGAGTGGGCCGAGGATGGCGCGGGCCCGCTCGGCGAAGGACGTCGGCAGCGCCAGCCCGACCAGGAACGCACCGACCGCCGCCGAGGCCCCCAGCGCCTGCGCGGCGCCGGCGACCAGCAGGGTCAGCCCGATCAGCCGGAGCATCACCTGCTCGTCGTCGTCGTGGGTGAGCCACCGGCCCAGCCGCGGGCCGTGCCGCTGCGCCGCGAGGAGCACCACGAGCACCGCACCGACGGCCAGGCCGATCCCGGCCGCGGCCGACATCGGGCCCTGGCCGGCGAGGGCCACCACGAGCAGCGGCAGGAACAGGGCCATCGCGAGGTCCTCGAGCACCAGCACCGAGAGCACCGCCGGGGTCTCGCGGTTGGCCAGCCGCCCCAGGTCGCCGAGCAGCCGCGCGATGATGCCCGACGACGAGATGTAGGTGACGCCGCCCAGGGCTAGCGCCCCCTCCCAGGGCAGCCCGAGCAGCAGCCCGGCGACGAAGCCGGGCGGGCCGTTGAGCACCAGGTCCACCAGCCCCGACGGCGCGTGCCGGCGGAACGACGCGAACAGCTCGGTGGCGGAGAACTCCAGGCCGAGGGTCAGCAGCAGGAGGACGACGCCGATCTCGGCGGCCGCCTCCAGGAACGGCGCGGCGTTCTCCATCGGCACCAGCCCGCCCTCGCCGAGGGCCAGCGCGGCCAGCAGGATGAACGGGATGGGGGAGAGGCCCAGGCGCCGGGCCAGCAGCCCGAGCGCCGACAGGCCGAGGAACAGCAGCCCCAGCTCGAGCAGCAGGGCGGCGACGTGGTCCACCGCGGGCTACTCCTGGCCCGCGATCCGCCGGTCCAGCTGCTCCAGTCCGGCCGCCGAGCCGATCACGACGAGCACGTCCCCGGCGTACAGCGGGTCCCCGGGGGCCGGGGACGGGACGACGTCGGCGCCGCGGACGATGGCGACCACCGAGCAGCCGGTCAGCGTGCGGGCCCGGGTGTCACCCAGCGTCCGGCCGGCGAAAGGCGACCCGTCCCGGACGGTGATCCGGGCGGACTCCAGCCCCGGCACCTCGCGCGAGAGGTCGGCGAACCGCTGGGTCAGCCGGGGGGCGCCCAGCACCTCGGCGACGGCGTCGACCTCTTCCGCGTCGAGCCGGAAGGTCTCCCGCGCCTGGTCGGGGTCGCGCCGGTCGAACACGGCGATCTCGGCGCCGCCCTCGCGCTGGACGACGATGCCGAGCAGCTGACCCGACCGGGTCCGCAGCTGGTACCGGACGCCGACACCGGGCAGCAGGGTCTCCTCGAGCTCCACATCCGGCATCGTCGCAGACCGTGCCGCCCCAGCCGGGAGAGGTACGGCTGGTCGCGCCGTCAGCCGTCGTGGTGGAGGAGCTCCTCGGGGGCGAAGAGCCCGCCGCCGAGGGAGGGGTCGACCGGTTCGACGAGGGCGTGCCCGTCGATCCAGCCGCGCACCACCCCCTCGGTGCGCCGGCCGTCGTCCTCGGTGACCGTCACCCGGTCACCGTCGCGCACGTAGGGCGGCCGGGGGATGCGCAGCTCGACGTAGAACTCCGGATCGGTCAGACCGAGGTGGTCGGCCACCCGCTGGTGCACGACGGGGTACATGCCGGTGGCTCGTTCGACCGTGCCCAGCGAGCTGCGGGAGGCGCCCTCCCGCAGCCACAGGCGCATGCTCCGCTCGGGCAGGTGCTCCACGTCGACCGTGTACGTGGGCCACCCGTCGGCGCCGCTCACGGTGCCGTCCCGCTCGTCGTCAGCGGTCCAGCCGGTCGGCCAGCAGCTCGGCGAGGTGCCGGCCGCGCCGCCCGGCCAGCTGGTCGAGCTGCGTGCGGCAGGAGAACCCGTCGGCCAGCACGACGGCGTCCTCGGGCAGGGCGCGGACGGCGGGCAGCAGCTGCTGCTCGGCGACCGCCACCGAGACGTCGTGGTGGCCGCGCTCGACGCCCCAGTTGCCCGCCAGCCCGCAGCAGCCGCCGAGCCGGTTCACCCGGGCGCCCGCGTCCTGCAGGAGCCGGGCGTCGGCGGACCAGCCGAGCACCGACGCGTGGTGGCAGTGCGGCTGGGCGACGATCTCCAGCCCGTCCAGGGACGGCGGCGTCCAGCCCGGGGTGCTCGTCAGGAGCTCGGCGAGCGTGCGGGTGGCGGCGGCGACCTGCTCGGCCTCCGCGCCGCCGACGAGCTCCAGCGCCTCGCTGCGCAGCACCGCGGTGCAGGAGGGCTCGATGCCGACGACCGGCACCCCGGCCGCCGCGAGCGGGGCGAGGGTGCGCACGGTGTCACCGAGGATGCGCTTCGCGGCGTCGAGCTGGCCGGTGGTGATCCAGGTGAGACCGCAGCAGGTGTCGGCCCCCGGGACCTCGACCCGGTAGCCGGCGGCCGTGAGCACCCGCGCCGTGGCGACGGCGACCTCCGGGGCGAAGTGGTCGGTGAACGAGTCGACCCACAGGGCGACGCGCGGCCCGTCGCCGGTCTCCGGCCGGTCGGCCCACAGCTGCCGGAAGGTGCGCGGGGCGAACGCCGGCACCGAGCGGCGCTGGTCGATGCCCGCCCCCCACTTGGCCACGGAACCCACGAGCGCCGAGCCGAGCATCGCGTTGACCAGGCGGGGGGCCCGGGCCACCAGGTCCGACCAGAACGGCAGCCGGCCCAGCGTGTAGTGGGCGCGCGGGCGCAACCGCCGCCGGTAGGACTGGTGCAGCACCTCGGCCTTGTACGAGGCCATGTCCACGCCGGTCGGGCAGTCCGACGAGCAGCCCTTGCAGGACAGGCACAGGTCCAGCGCCTCGTGCACCTCCGGCGACCGCCAGTCCTTCACCGGGCCGCCGGGCGCGAGCATCTCCTGCAGCACGCGGGCCCGGCCGCGGGTGGTGTCCTTCTCCTCCCGCGTCGCCGGCCAGGAGGGGCACATGACGCCGCCGGAGGACTGCAGGTCGGCCCGGCACTTGCCCACACCGGTGCAGCGGTGCACCGCGGCGGTGAAGTCGCCGCCGTCGTGCCGATAGGCCAGCGCGAGACTCTTCCGTAGCGGCGGGGCGGCGGCGATCCGGATGTCCTCGTCGAGCGGTGCCGGGCGCACCAGCACACCGGGGTTGAGCACGTCGTCCGGGTCGAACACGGCCTTGACCCGCTCGAACAGGGAGAGGGCGGCGGGAGAGTACATCAGGGGCAGCAGCGCGCTGCGCGCCCGGCCGTCACCGTGCTCCCCGGACAGCGACCCGCCGTAGCCGGCGACGAGCCGGGCGGCGTCCTCGACGAAGGACCGGTACGCGCCGCGCCCGCCGTCGTCCCCCACCCCGAACGGGAAGTCGATGCGCACGTGCAGGCAGCCGTCGCCGAAGTGCCCGTAGGGCACGCCCTGCAGACCGTGGCCGTCGAGCAGCGCCTCGAAGCCGCGCAGGTAGTCGCCGAGCCGCTCCACCGGGACGGCGGCGTCCTCCCAGCCCGCGTGCGCCGGCCGCCCGTCGGACGTGCGGTTGGCCAGCCCCGCGCCGTCCTCGCGGATCCGCCAGATCGCCGCGGCGTGCGCCGGGTCGGTGACCACCATCGAGTCGACGGCGCCGGCGTCGGCGAGCACGCCGCGCGCCTTGCCCTCGACCTCGGCGACGCTGTCCCCGGTCAGCTCGACGATCAGCCAGCCGGCGCCGCGCGGCAGGTCGGGGACCACGGCGGCGGGCACGTCCCGCAGCCGCTGCACGATCCGCTCGTCGAGACCCTCGACCGCCGTGGGTTCGTGGGGGAGCAGCCCCGGGGTGGCGTCGGCGGCGTCGGCCATCGAGGGGTAGCCGAGCACCACCAGCCCGCGGACGGGGGCGTCGGCGACCAGCCGGACGGTGGCGCCGAGGACCACGGCCAGCGTGCCCTCGCTGCCGACGAGGGCCCGGGCGACGTCGAACCCGCGCTCGGGCAGCAGGTGCTCCAGCGAGTAGCCCGACACCTGCCGGCCGAACCGGCCCAGCTCGGTGCGGATCGTGGCGAGGTCACCGGCGACCAGGCGGTGCAGGTCGGCGAGCACGCCCTCGCCCGGGGTGGTGCCCGGCCCGAGCCGCAGCCGCTCGCCGGTGCCCGTGACGACGTCCAGGCCGACGACGTTGTCCGACGTCCGGCCGTACCCCAGGGCGCGCGAGCCGCAGGCGTTGTTGCCGATCATCCCGCCGACCGTGCACCGGTTGTGCGTGCTGGGGTCCGGTCCGAAGCGCAGGCCGTACGGGCGGGCGGCGGTCTGCAGGGCGGCCTGCACGACGCCGGGGTCCACCGTCGCGGTGCCCGCCTCCCGGTCGACCTCGTGCACCCGGGACAGGTACCGGCTGGTGTCCAGCACCACACCGGTGCCCACGGCGTTGCCCGCGATCGAGGTGCCGGCGCCGCGCGCGGTCAGCGGCACCCCGAGCGAGCGGCACACGTCGAGCGCCGCCACGATCTCGTCCGGGTGCCGCGGCCGCACCACGGCCCGGGGGAGGACGCGGTACAGCGACGCGTCGGAGGAGTAGAGGGCGCGGGCCAGCCCGGAGTCGTCGACGTCACCGATGCCGGCGCGCCGCAGCTCGGCCACCACCGCCCGGCCGTCGTCGGTGCGCGTCGTCGTGTCCGCGGCCGGTGCGCTCATGGTGCCGAGTCTGGTACCCGCCCGCGGGGCGGGTGCGTCCGGGTGGTCGGTACCCGGGGACGCCCGTGGCCGGGCACCCGGGGGTGCCCGGCCACGGCCGGTGCTCCTGCGGAGGGGTCAGGACGTCGGCGGCTCGTCCGCGCCCGACTCCTCGGCCTCGTCGGCCTCCTCCTTGGTCCTGTGCACCGCGCCGTCGGCGTGCTCGGGCGGGCCGTAGACCGTGTAGAGCACCAGCGGGTTCTCGCCGGTGTTCAGGAAGTTGTGCTTCGTGCCTGCGGGGACGACGACCAGGTCGCCCTGCGCGACGTTCTTCTCGTTGCCCGAGATGACGGCCTTGCCGATGCCGCTGACGAAGGTGAGGATCTGGTCGATGTCCTCGTGCGTCTCCTCGCCGATCTCCCCACCCGGCGGGATGGTCATGATGACCAGCTGGGTGTTCTTGCCGGTCCACAGGACCCGGCGGAAGTCGGGGCTCTTCTCGGCCTCGGTCGCGATCGTGTAGTGGATGACGGACGCCATGGGCGGCGCTCCTCTCGTCTCGGGGACGGACGGCTGCGGTCGGCCGCCCGCAGGGGCTGCCGACCGACGACGTGCTGCTCCTGCCCGGTACGGCCCGCGAGTAGTCGTCCCGTCCCGGCGGTGTGGATCACGGCCCCGGGGCCGGCTCCATGCCGTCGGCGGTCATCAGGGGCACGGCCCGCGCGCGGCGCAGGCGCACCAGGCCCACCCCCACCAATAGCAGGGCGGTGAGCAGGGCCGTGGAGACGAGGGAGAGCAGCGTCAGCCGCCCGGTCGCGGCGAGGACCGACACCACGCCGGTCTCGAGGGCGGCGGCCGACCACACCGCGACGCTGGCGAGCCGGTCGGCGGCGGCGATCCCGGAGAACAGCAGGAGCTGCGCCAGCGCCAGCAGCGTGCCGAGCGCCGCGAACGCCCAGGTCGCGCTGCCGAGCTCGTCGCCGTAGGCCGCACCGCCGATCAGCGGCAGCGCCGCCCCGCCCAGCGCGGCGGTGCCGGCCGTGAGCAGGGCGCCGACGGCCGCCACGGCCGCGAGCGCCGAGGGCAGCACCTGGTGCCGGCCGGCGGCGTCGGCCAGCCGGGGCAGCAGGACGACCCCGACCCCCTGGGGCAGCCAGAAGGCGACCTTGGCGACGATGGAGGCGACGGCGTACTCACCGGTCGCCGCGCCCGGGAGGTGGTGGCGGGCCAGCAGCACGTCGAGGTTGAGCAGCACGACGAGGCCCAGCAAGGCCCCGGCGGCCCGCAGCGAGGCCCCGACCGGCCGGCCCAGACCACGCACGAGCCCCGGCCGGCCCGCAGCCACCCAGCCGACGACCGCCGCGAGCGCGGCTCCGGCGGCCATGCCGGCGAGGGCGGCCGCCGGGGTGCCACCGGCCACCAGCCCGGCCAGTCCGCCGACCAGCTTGCCGGCGCCGAAGACGACCGTGACCACGGCCAGCCGGCGGAACCGTCCCGCGCCCTGGAGCAGCCCCTGGTACCCCTGGACCACCGTCTGCGGGAAGAGCAGGAGGGCCAGCCAGACCGCGGCGGCCGCGGTCGGCAGGTGCAGGAGCGCGACCAGCGCCGGCACGAGCGCCAGCGCGAGGAGGCAGACGCCCAGACCCGTGGCCAGCGCGGTCGCGTGCAGCCGGCCGGTCGCGCACCGGTCGCCCGACCGCCCGCCCAGGAGCAGTGCCGCGGTCGTCTGGACGCCGCTGCCCGGGACCGCCCCGACGAGCACCACGCCCAGCAGCGCGGCGAGCTCCCCGTAGGCGGCGGGCGCCAGCAGCCGGGCGGCGAGCACGGTGAACACGTACGCGAGGGCGTTGGCCCCGAGGAACGCCGCGGACACCAGCGCCGCCGAGCCGAGCGCGCGGGGCGACCGCGAAGCCGGGACTGCGTCCGGCCGGCGGTTGCTCGGTTCCAGTGCGCTCACCCCCTTACTCTGCGCTCGTCCGCCGGGAGCCCGGCGTGCGGATGCCGGGACGGAGGTGCGAGCGCACGTGGACCAGCGATGGACCCGGCCCGACGCGTCGCCGTGGCCTGCGCGGGTGCTCGCGCTGGCCGTGGCCCTGCTCGTGACCGCTCCGGCGCTCGCCCCCGGCTACGTCCTCCTCCGCGACATGGTGTTCGTCCCGAGGCAGGACCTCGACCTGGACGCCCTGGGCCTCGGCGGGTCCCTGCCGCGCGCCGTGCCCGTCGACGCCGTCATGGGTCTGCTGACCGCCGTCGTGCCCGGGGACGTGGTGCAGAAGGCGGTCCTGCTCGGCGCCGTCTACGCCGCCGTCCTGGGTGCCGCGCGACTGGTACCGCCGGGTGCGGACGGCCGGCGCGGAGCCGCGGGCGCCGTCGCCGGGGTCGTGTACGGGTGGAGCCCCTACCTCGCCGAACGCCTCCTCATGGGGCACTGGACCCTCCTGCTGGCCTACGCCGCGCTGCCCTGGATCGCGCGGCAGTCGCTGCGGCTGCGCGGCGGCGTCCCGGGGGCGCTGCCCTGCCTGCTGCTGGTGTGCGCGCCCGCCGCGCTGACCCCGACGGGCTCGCTGCTCGCCGCCGGCCTGGTGCTCGTGCTGGTCGGCCGGGAGCGGCTGCTCCTGGCCGGGGGAGGGGTGCTCGTGCTCTCGCTGCCGTGGATCGTCGCCGGCGCGCTGCACCCCGCGGGCGGCGCCTCCGACCCCGCGGGCGTGGGCGCCTTCGCCGCGCGCCCGGAGGGCTGGGGCGGAACGCTGCTGTCGGTGCTCGGGACCGGTGGCATCTGGAACTCCGGCGCGGTGCCCGGCAGCCGCGCCTCGGTGCTCGTCCCGCTGCTCACCCTGGTGCTGGTGGCGGTGGCCGCGGTCGGCTGGACCGCCCCAGGGGTGCTGACCCGGCCCGCGCGCCGGCTGCTGCTGCTCGCCGCCGGTGGTGTGGTGCTGGCCTGCGCCGGCGCGGTCCCGGGCCTCGCCGACGTGCTCGAGTGGCTGGTGCAGGCCGTGCCGGGTGCCGGGTTGCTGCGGGACGGGCAGAAGTGGGCGGCGTGGTGGGCGCTGGCCCTCGCCGTCGGCGCCGGCCTCGGCGCCCGCCGCCTCGGCGCGGCGGTCGCGGCGCGGAGCCCCTCGCCGGGTCTGGGCGGGATCGCCGTCGCGGCCGTGCTGGTGCTGCCGCTGGTCGCCCTGCCGGACCTGGCCTGGGGCGTCGGGGGCCGGCTGCAGCCGGTGAGCTACCCGGCCGACTGGGAACGGGTCCGCCAGCGGTTGTCGGCCGAGGACGCCACCGGTGACGTCCTCGTGCTCCCTTTCGGCACCTACCGCTCGTTCGGGTGGAACGCGGACCGGCCGCTGCTGGACCCGGCGCCCCGCTGGCTGCCACGTCCGACCGTCACCGACGACGAGCTGGTCGTCGGGGGCCGGCCGGTGGCCGGGGAGGACCAGCGGGCGCGCGCGGCGGCCGCGGCCGCCGACGACCCGCGGGCGCTCGCCGACCTCGGCATCGGCTGGGTGCTGGTGGAACGCGGCACGCCCGGCCGGGTCGTGCCCGACGCCGTGGACCGGCTGCCGCTCGCGGTGGACGGCGCCGACCTGCGGTTGCACCGGGTGCCCGGCGCCCGCCCGGCGCCCGCGCCGTCGCCCGTCCGGGTGACCGCCGTGGGAGCAGCTCACGCGCTCGCGCTGGGTGTCTGCGTCGGTGCGGTGTTGTGGATCATGGCGCGGGCCTCTAGCGTCTCGCCCCGTCGTCGTCCTCCACGAAAGCGAGTCGCCCGATGAAGACCCTGATCGCCGTCGTGCTGACCCTGGGCGGCGGGGCCGGTCTCGGTGTGGCCACCATCCTCGGTGTCCAGGCCGCCTTCGACCCCGACAACGCCATCGAGCAGGGCAGCCAGGGGCCGATCAACGTCCTGGACTACGGCGAGCGCTGAGCCGCGGACGGCGGTGGACAGCACCTCGGCGAAGCCCCTGACGCTCGACGCCCAGCTGTACGCCGCCGCGTGGCGTGCCGCGGCCTCGCCCATCTCCCGTCGCGTACGCCCGTCGGCCAGCAGCCGGTCGACGGCGGCGGTGAGCTCGTCGAGGTCCTTGACCAGCACGCCCGTACGCCCGTCCTGGACGGACTCGCGCAGGCCGCCGGCCGACCGGTAGCCCACCGTGGGCACCCGGTGGCCTCCGGCCTCGGTCACGACCAGGCCCCACCCCTCCTTGACGGAGGGGCACAGGTGGACCCAGGCGCGGGCCAGCTGCTCGTGCTTGGTCTGCTCGTCCACGAAGCCGTGGAACTCGACCAGGTCGGTCACCCCCAGCCGCCCGGCCAGCGCGCGCAGCTCCGCCTCCCACCAGCCCTCTCCGATGACGGCCAGCGTCAGGCCCGGCCACCGGTCGCGCAGCCGGGCGACCACCTCGATCGCGTGCTCGACCTGCTTGTGCGGCACGAGCCGGCCCAGCACCGCCAGCCGCGGCTCCGGTGAGCGCAGCGCGGCGACGGCCGGCGGCGGCTCGACCCCGTTGTGGACGACGGTGACACGCGCCGGGTCCACGCCCAGCCCGGCCAGCTCCTCGGCGGTGGACGTGCTCACCGTGACGTAGCGGCAGCGGCGGTAGAGCCGGGGGCCGAGGACCGACTCCACCCACCAGCCGATCGCGCCCCCGACCCGGCCGAACACGATCCGCCACTGCTCGCGGTGGACGTGGTGGACCAGGGCGACCACGGGCCGGCGCGTCACGAGAGTGCTCCCGAAGGGCAGCCCGTTCTGCACGTCGACGACCAGCCGCGGCCGGTGCCGGAGCACGTGCAGCAGGGCTCGCGGGTAGACGCCGAGCCGCCCCCCGCGGCGGACCACGCGCACGCCGCGGACCCACTGCTCGTCCGGTGCCCGGTCGTGGGCCGCGCAGAACAGCGAGACGCGCAGGCCGCCGGCGGCGAGCCCCTCGGCCACGCGCTGGACGTAGCGTTCCGAGCCGCCGCCCTCGGGGTGGGTGGTGTCCCGCCAATTGACGAACAGCACGTCGTCCGGGGGTGATCGTCTCAGCACCCGCGGGAGACTACCGCCGGGTAACAACAATTCCACCAGCTCGTTCAACCAGAAGGGAGAGGGCGCGCGAAATGGCCCGATACGCCACTCTCGGCCGGAGCACCACCCTCTTCCGCGCATTCCTGCGCGAGCAGACTGACCCCGATCACTTCTACGGCACCCTGGCCGAGGACTCCGCCCGGCAGCTGCGGCACGTCGTCCCGCTGGAGGGCGCGCTGCTGCTCGACGTCGGCGGCGGGCCGGGCTACTTCGCCGAGGCGTTCCGCGCGGAGGGTGCCCGCTACATCGGGCTGGAGCCGGACGCCGGCGAGCTCGTCGCCCGGGGCGAGCCGGCGCCCGGAACGCTCCGGGCGAGCGGCGAGGCGCTGCCGGTGCGCACCGGGGTGGTCGACGTCTGCTACTCCTCCAACGTCCTCGAGCACGTGGCCGCGCCGTGGCGGATGACTGCGGAGATGGTGCGCGTGACGCGCCCCGGAGGAACGGTCTTCCTGTCGTTCACCCCCTGGTGGTCGCCGCACGGGGGGCACGAGACGGGTCCCTGGCACTACCTCGGCGGGCACCGGGCGCGACGCCGCTACCGGCGCCGGCACGGGCACGAGCCGAAGAACCGGTTCGGCGAGAGCCTGTTCGCCGTCTCCGTCGGGGCCGCCGTGCGCTGGGCCCGGCGGTGTCCGGACGCCGACCTGGTGGCCGTCTTCCCGCGCTACCACCCCTGGTGGGCGACCTGGGTGGCGCGCGTGCCCGTCCTGCGGGAGCTGGCGGTCTGGAACGTCGTCCTGGTGCTGCGGAAGCGGGCCGCAGATGCGGGCGGTGCACCCGCCGTTCACCCGCACGGGTGAACCCCCATCGCTGGTACGGGGCCGTATCAGGCGCGAATTCCGCCGGCCGGTACGGGTTGTTACCAACGGCTGTTGGTGCGCGGGCTACCGGCCAGTAGTGTTGCGCCGCCGTGACGCCATGGGGTCGTCATGCACGACTGGAGGAGCCATCCGCATGCGAGGACGCGCGATCGGTCTGGGCCTGTTGGGCCTGGGGGCCTTCCTGCTCGTCGGTGCCCTCATGGTCCGGCTCGTCCTGGTGCCCACGATGGTCAAGCTGCCGCTCGACCAGTCGGCCAGCCCCACCGCCGTCGGCACCGACGTCAGCTACTTCGACCTGGAGAACCAGCGTCAGCTGCGCGGCCTCGAGGCGCAGGTCACCCAGCGCGTGGAGGGTGACCCCGGCGCCGAGGCGGCCGGCGACGACGTCGCGGTGTGGAACTTCGGTTCGACGATCACCGACAGCGACGACCGGTTGCTCAACGCCGGCACCTACCGGGTCTGCCTGGACCGGCGCACGGCAGTCGCCGTCGAGTGCGCGGTCGACGCCGTCGACTACGACCGCGACGTCGACGTCGAGGGGCTGACCCTCACGTTCCCCTTCGGCACCGAGAAGCGCGACTACGACGTCTGGAACGCCAACGCCGCCCAGGCCTTCCCCGCGCGCTTCGACAGCGAGGAGGAGCTGAACGGCCTCGACGTCTACAAGTTCGTGCTGGAGATCCCCGAGACGGTCATCCGCGAGACCGAGGTCCCCGGCGCGCTCGTGGGCACCCCGGATGCCGGCACGGTGACCGCCGAGGTGGTCTACAGCAACACGCGCACCCTGTGGGTCGAGCCGACCAGCGGCGTCATCGTCACCGCCCAGGAGGAGCCCAACACGGTGCTCCGGGGCCCCGACGGCACCACCGGGGCGACCATCCTCGCCGGCCGGTTCGCCGGCACCGACGAGACGATCGCCCAGGGCGTGGAGCGGGCCGAGGACACCCGGGGCCAGATCACGATGCTGAAGACCGTGATCCCGCTGGTGCTCGTGGTGCTGGGCCTGGTCGCGATCGTGGGCGGCGTCCTGCTCCTGCGCCGCGCCGACGCCGCCGGCCGGCACTCTCGCCACGACTCGGCCGACCCGGTCCAGTGACCGGCTGAGGGAGGTCCCTCACCTCTCCGCGCTGCCTCCCGATGGCCACCCTCCTCGACCGCCCGGATCCCCGCCCCGGACCGGCTCCCGCCCCGGCCGGCACCGTCCCGGGTGACGCGGAGGGTGCCCGTCGCCCGTCGCTGACCGAGCGGTTCCGCTGGGTGACGGTCTGCGTCGCCTTCCTCGCCCTGACGCTCTCGCAGCAGCCGGGCAAGGTCCTCACCGACACCAAGCTCGACCTCACGGCCGACCCGTGGGGTTTCCTGGGCCGGGCGCTGCAGCTCTGGGAGCCCGAGGGGTTCGCCGGGCAGGTGCAGAACCAGGCCTACGGCTACCTCTTCCCGATGGGCCCCTTCTTCGCGGTCCTGCAGAGTGCGGGGCTTCCCGGCTGGGTGGTGCAGCGCCTGTGGATGGCCGCGCTGCTGAGCGTGGCGTTCCTCGGCGCGCTCACGCTGGCCCGGCGGCTGGGCATCGGCGGTCCCGCGGCGCAGCTGATCGGGGGGCTGGCCTACGCGCTGGCCCCGCGCATGCTCATGGGGCTGGGCGCCACGTCGATCGAGGTGCTGCCCATGGCGGTGGCGCCGTGGGTGCTGGTCCCGCTGGTCACCGGCGCCCGGGGCGGCTCCCCGCGCCGCGCCGCCGCCCGCTCGGGGCTGGCGGTGTTCTGCGTCGGTGGCGTGAACGCCGTGGCCACCTCCGCCGTGCTGCCGCTCGCCGCGCTCTACCTGCTCACCCGCCCGGCCGGACCGCGCCGCCGCCGGCTGATCGGGTGGTGGGCGGCGGCGGTGGCGCTGGCCACGGCCTGGTGGGTCGGCCCGCTGCTGCTCCTGCGCCGGTTCAGCCCACCGTTCCTGGACTACATCGAGACGGCCGGCAACACGACCGTCACCACCGGCCTGCTCTCCACCCTGCGGGGGACCACGCAGTGGGTCGCCTACCTCGCCGACGGCTCCGGACCGCTGTGGCCGACGGGGTGGTCCCTGGTGCACGACGTGGTCCCCGCCCTCGCCACGGTGCTGCTCGCCGCCGCGGGGCTGGTCGGGCTGACCCGCCGGACCATGCCCGAACGCAGCTGGCTGGTCCTCGGCCTGCTGACGGGGCTCGCGCTGGTCACCATGGGTCACCTGGCCACGGTGGAGGGGCTGTTCGCCGAGCCGCTGCACGCGGCGCTGGACGGCGTCCTCGCGCCGCTGCGCAACGTGCACAAGTACGACCCGGTGCTGCGCCTGCCGCTGGCCCTGGGCATCGCCCACCTGTGCGGGCTCCTCCTGGCCCGCCGGGGCCGGGACGGCGCCGGACAGGCGGGTCCGCGGCCGCGCGGGGGAGGGGAGCCCGGAGGGGCGCCGGCGGGTGGCCTGCCGTCCCGTGCCTCGGTGACCCGCGTGCTGGCGCGCACCGGTGTGGGGGTGGTCGCGGTGGCGCTCGTCGCGACGGCCTCGCCGGCGATCGCCGGGCGGCTCTCGCCACCCACGGGCTACGAGGCCGTGCCGGAGTACTGGCGGGAGACGGCGGACTTCCTCGCCGCGGAACGGCCCGACGGCCGGGCTCTGCTGCTCCCCGCCTCCTCGTCAGGGACCTACTTCTGGGGCAGCACCTCCGACGAGCCCCTCCAGGCGCTGGCCGACTCGCCGTGGACGGTGCGCAACGCCATCCCGCTGAGCTCGACCGGGCACATCCGCCTGCTGGACGCCGTCGAGGCGCAGCTCGCCCGCGGGGAGCCCTCCGCGGGGCTGGCCGGCTACCTCGCGCGGGCCGGCATCTCGCACCTCGTGGTGCGCAACGACCTGGACTTCGGGGCGGTCGACGCCACGCGGACGATCCTGGTCCGCCAGGCGCTGCGGAACTCGCCCGGCTTCCGGCAGGTGGCGGGCTTCGGGCCGCTCGTCCCCTCCGACACCGAGCTGTTCGGCCGGGCACTGGACCACTACCTCATTCCTCCGCAACAGGCGGTCGTCGTTTACGCGGTCGCCGACCCCGCGCCCCGCGCCTCCGCCACGCCGCTGTCGGACACCGTCTCCGTCGTCGGTGGCCCCGACGGGATCCTCGCGCTCGCCGACCGCGGGCTGCTGACCGACCGCCCGGCGCTGCTCCCCGACGGTGACGGGCACTCCACCGGGACGACGATGGTCAGCGACGCGCAGGTCCGCCGCGAGCGCAACTTCGGCCGTATCGCCGACGCCGTCTCCCAGGCGCTGGCACCGGGGGAGCCCCGTCGCCTCGACGGCCCGCAGCTGGACTACAGCTACCCCGGCGCGGAACTCTCCGAGACCCACGTCCGGTACGAGGGAGGGCGCGTCTCGGCGTCGAGCTCGGCCGCCGACGCCGACGCCCTCGGCGGTGCCCGTCCGGCCGACCAGCCCTTCGCCGCGCTCGACGGCGACCCCGCCACCGCCTGGCGCCCGGCCCGGTGGCTGGCCCCGTCGCAGCAGGTGTGGTGGCGGGTGGAGAGCGACCGCCCGCTCGCCGCCCGGGAGATCACCGTCCGGCTCGCCGAGACCGACGGGACGCCCCCGACCATGCTGCGCGTCACCACCGACGCCGGTTCCCGCGTCGTGCGCGTGGCCGACACGACCGAGCCCCAGGTGCTGCCCCTGCCGGTGGGCGCCACCTCGGTCGTCACGCTGGAGGTCCCCGGGCCGACCACCCGTTCCCTGGCGCTGGCCGAGGTGGAGGTGCCGGGGCTGCGGATCGAGCGGACGCTGGTGACGCCACCTGCCGACGAGCCGGTCGCCGTGTACGCCTTCGACGCGACGAACCCCGCCACGAGCGGCTGCGTGGAGGAGGCCGGCGGCACGACTCGCTGCGCCGCCACGCTGGTCCGCCCGGCCGAGGAGGGCGGCGGGCTGGACCGCACCTTCACGGTCGGGCAGGCGGCGGGCTTCGATCTGGCCGCGGTCGCCGTGCCCCGCCCGGGGCCCGCGCTGGACGCGCTGATCGGCACCGCGGCGCGACCGGCCGGGCCGGAGGTGACGGTGACCAGCGCGGTCGTGCCCGACCCGCGGGCCGGTGGGGACGCGGCGGTGGACGGCGACCCGCGCACCACCTGGGTCGCCGCGGCCGACGACGGCCGCCCGGCGCTCACCCTTACCTGGCCGGAGCCGCGCACGATCGACCGGGTCCGGGTCGGCCTGCTCCCCGGCACCGCCGCGTCCGCGGCCATGGCGGTCGCGATCGACGACGGCGGGCTGGAGCAGACGGTGACCCTGGACGAGGAGGGCGTCGCCGAGTTCGCACCGCTCACCACCGACCGGCTCACCGTGACCTTCCTGCTCCGCCAGGAGCGGGAGTCCTTCGACCCGTACCAGCGCCGGGTGGAGCCGCTCGGTGTCGGCGTCACCGAGCTGGCGGTCGACGGCGTCGCCGAGGGGGACGCGGACACCGTCGTCGAGCTCCCCTGCGGGGCGGGCCCGACCGTGGCGGTCGACGGCGTGGTGCGGGAGACCTCGCTGCGCACCACCCTCGGCGACCTGCGGTCACTGCGGCCGGTGCCGCTCGGGATCTGCTCCGGGGACGCGTCCACCGGCGAGCTGGCCGCGGGTGAGCACCGGCTGGTCGCCCGCGGGACCGACGTCTTCACGGTGCGGTCGGCGACGCTGACCCGGTCCGGCGCGGAGCTCGGCGAGCCGGGCCGGCGTACCGAGGTGCAGGTGGAGCGGTGGGACCGGGAGGACCGGGTCGTGCGCATCGCCGCGCGGGACGAGGCCGCCCTGCTGGTGGTGCCGGAGAGCACCAACCCCGGCTGGGTCGCCACGCTGGGGGGCCGGGAGCTCGAGACGCGGACCGTCGACGGCTGGCAGCAGGGGTACGTGGTCCCGGCCGGCGCCGCCGACGAGGTCGTCCTGCACTTCCGCGCCGGCACGATCTACCACACCGCGCTCGCCGCGGGTGCCGCCGCGCTCCTGGGGCTGGCCGTGCTGCTCCTCCTGCCCGCGCGCGGCGCCGGGCCACCGCCGACCGGAACCCGCGGCGGCGTGGGCCTCGGTGTGGCGCTCGCGGCGGTGGCGGGTGTCGCGGTCGTCGGGGGTCCCTGGGGCCTGGTCGCCCTGGCCGGGGCGGTGGTGGCCGGCGCCCGGGTGCGTCGCCGGCAGCTGGTGTTCGGCCGGCTCGCCGGCGGCGCCCTGGGCGCCGCCGGGCTGGTGCACGTGACGCTGACCGGCGGCGCCGCCCAGCTGGCGGTTCAGGTGCTGGCGCTGCTCGCGGTCGTGGCGGTCGTCGCCGCGCTGCTCGTCACCGCCGGGGCCACCGGGTCCTGGACCAGGGTCCGCCACCGGCTCGCCGGACGCTCGACCAGCCGGTAGAGGAGCGTGGCCAGCGCGACGGAGACCAGCCACGTCCCCGTGCCGACGACGACCACGTTGCCGGTGAACTGGACGAGGTCGAACAGCGCGAAGGCACCGGCGAGGACCGTCACGTGGACCAGGAACACGCCGTAGGAGATCTCGCCGAGGAACCTGCCGGCGCGGGAGCCCAGCGCCTGGCGGGCCAGGCCGGCCCGCTGGTCGCCGAGGACGAGGGGGAGCACCAGCAGCGTGGCGACCCCGAGGTACAGGGTCTGCTTGAACACCGCCTGACCGGGGGTCGGCTCGACCAGGCCGAGCGGGCCGGCCAGCGGCGTCGTGGCGACCCAGAAGAGCGCACCGGCCGCGGCCCAGCAGGTGCCCAGGCTCGCGCCGAGCTCGGTGGCGATGCGGACCGGCCGCCAGCCGGGGTCGGCCACCGTCAGCAGCGCCAGTGCCATCCCGGCGCCGAACCACCCGGCGAACGTGGGCAGCCACAGGTCCAGCGCGAGGGGCACCGTGGCGCCCGTCCCCCAGTGGACGGCCAGCACCGCGGACCCGAGCAGAGCCGCCCCGCCCAGGGCCGCCAGCACGCGCGCCGGGCGGTGGGGGTGCGGCCCGACCAGCCGCGCCAGGCCCAGCACGATCAGCGGGAGCGCCAGGTAGAAGGAGACCTCGGTGGCCAGGCTCCAGGTGTGGGACAACCCCTCCGCCAGGTGGCCTGCCCCGTAGATCTGGGTGAGGGTGAGGTGCCGCGTCCAGGTCTGCAGGCCCGCGCCGTCGTTCTGGGGCAGCACCAGCAGGGCCGCCACGACCGTCAGCCAGTAGGCGGGCAGGATGCGCAGCCCACGGCGCCACAGGTAGGCCGCCGTGCGGGGCGCCCGGCGGCCCTGCACGACGGCGAGCAGGAACGGCCGGGACAGCAGGAACCCGGAGAGGACGAAGAAGATCGGCACCCCGACGTCGAGCCGGGCGAACACGCGGCCGAGCTGGTCGGGCGTGTAGTCGCCGGTCCAGAAGGCGACGTGGTGCACCAGCACCGCGGTGGCAGCGATCGCGCGGAGCCCGTCGAGGGCGGGGAAGGCCCGCTCGACGCGGGACTCCTGGCCACCCTCGATGGCGGCGGATGCGGTCACTGGTCCTCTTTCGGGCCGACGGCGGGTCGCCGCAGCCTAGGAGAGATCGCCTACCGGCCGGTAGCGTCCTGACCGGTCCCGCTCGTCCGGGGGACGGTCGGGAAGGGGAAGCGTGAGTTTCGAGCAGGTGCGCGCCGACTGGACCCGGCTGGGGGAGGCGGACCCGCTGTGGGCGGTGCACGTCGCCCCGGACAAGCGCGGTGGCCGCTGGGACGTCGAGGAGTTCCTCGCGCTGGGGCGCCAGGACGTGGAGCGATCGCGGGCCGACCTGGCCCGGCTGGGCCTGCCGACGCGGTGGTCGCGGGTGCTCGACTTCGGCTGCGGCGCCGGCCGGCTGAGCCAGGCGCTCGCCGAGCACGCCGACGAGGTGATCGGGCTGGACGTCTCGGCGCCGATGCTCGCGGCTGCCCGC
This sequence comes from Blastococcus sp. SYSU DS1024, assembly GCF_054050795.1. Classification (NCBI taxonomy): domain Bacteria; kingdom Bacillati; phylum Actinomycetota; class Actinomycetes; order Geodermatophilales; family Geodermatophilaceae; genus Blastococcus; species Blastococcus sp. SYSU DS1024. Next base: position 97,354 of record NZ_JBJHAA010000010.1, on the reverse strand, counting down.
CGGCTGGACCGCAGCGGTGGCCGGGTCCGGTTCGTGCTCGGTGCGGACAGCGACCTGCGCGCGTTCCCCGACGGCAGCGTCGACCTGGTCTACTCCGAGCGGGTGCTGCAGCACCTCCCTCGCCCGGTGCTGGAGGGCTACCTGACCGAGTTCGTCCGGGTGCTCGCGCCCGGGGGCGTCGCGGTGCTGCACTGCCCGACCCGCCCGCTCTGGACCGCCCGGGGCGTCGTGTGGCGGCTGGCCCCCTTCCGGCTGGTCGCCTGGGCGCAGCGCCGGCTGCTCGGGTACCCGGCGCCCATGCGGATGACCGGTGTGCCCGAGGCCCGCGTGCGCGCGCTGGTGACCGCCGCCGGCGGCGAGCTGCGGGCGGCCCTCCCGGTGGACGAGCCGGCGACGCACTGGAGTGCCCGGCGGTACGTGGTGGTGGTCCCCGCGGCGACCTGAGGGGTCAGCGGCGCTCCAGCAGGCCGACCACGGTGGCCGTCGCCGCGTCCACGTCGGCGGCGAACTGCGCCGTCTCACCCCGTTCCACCCGGGCCAGCATCAGCTCGTTGATGCCACCCACGGCGGCGAGCACCAGCTGCCGCTCCACCGGGCGCACCTCGTCGGGGTGCTCGTGCGCCAGCCCCTCGGCCACCTCGCTGATGAGGTCGACGTAGCGGTCGAACACCTGCCGGCGCAGGGCGCGCGCCCGCGGGCCGGCCGCCTGCACCTCCACGAGGGCGGCCCAGGCGACCGCCGGCTCGGTCGCGAGGGTCCGCAGGTAGCTGCCGATGCCCGCGTGCAGCCGCTCCCGCCACGGCAGGCCGGCGGCACGCGCCTCCTCCTGCGCCCGGCGCACCCGGTCCAGCACCTTGTCGTTGGCCCGGGTGTACAGCTCGAGCAGGCAGTGCTCCTTGTCCCGGAAGTGGGCGTAGACCACCGTCTTGGACACCCGGCCCTCGCGGGCGATGTCGGAGATCGTGGTGGCCCGGTAGCCCTTCTCGGCCATGCAGGTGGCCAGCGCGCGCAGGATCCGCCCGCGGCGGTGCCCGTCGTCCACCGCCGGGTCGTCGGTGGGGTCCACCAGCGCGTCCATCGGTGCCGATGGTAGGGCGCGTGGGTCGGTCGGTGAGCGACCTCACCGCTTCGCGGGGAAGCTGCGGGCCGGTCGTGGTGTCCTCCTCAGGTGACCTCCGCCGACAGCGCCCGACCGACGGGCCGCGCCTACGCGATGTGGGCCGTGGGCCTGGTGGCCTACGCGGTCGCCGTCTTCCACCGCTCGTCGCTGGGCGTGGCCGCCGTGGACGCGCAGGAGCGGTTCTCCGCCGGTGCGTCGGCGGTGTCGCTGTTCCTGGTGCTCCAGCTGGCGGTCTACGCCGGGCTGCAGGTGCCGGTCGGCGTCGCGCTGGACCGCTTCGGCTCCCGCCGGATGATCCTCGCCGGGGCGGTGACCATGGCGGCCGGTCAGCTGGTGCTGTCCCTCGCCGGGGACGTGCCCACAGCGGTCGCCGCCCGGGTGCTGGTCGGCGCCGGCGACGCGATGACGTTCATCAGCGTGCTCCGGGTCGTCGCGTTCTGGTTCCCCGGCTCGGCGGCGCCGCTGATCACCCAGCTGACCGGCATCCTCGGGCAGGTCGGCTCGATCGTCGCCGCCTACCCGCTGGTCACCTTGCTGCACGCCACCTCCTGGACGGTGACGTTCCTGGGCGCCGCGGCGACCGGCGCACTCGTCGCCCTGCTGGTCCTGCTCGCCCTCCGGGACGCGCCGGAGGGCACACCACGCCCGGCGGCGCCCGACCTGGCGCAGCTGCGGCGAGGGCTGGCCGACACCTGGCGGGAGCCGGGCACCCGGATCGGCCTCTACACCCACCTGGTCACCCAGTTCTCGGGCACGGTGTTCGCGCTGCTGTGGGGCTACCCCTTCCTGGTGGTCGGTCAGGGCCTGTCGCCGGGGACCGCGGCGGGGCTGCTCACGCTGCTGGTGCTGGTCGGCATGGGGGTGGGCCCGGCGCTGGGCCGGCTCTGCGCCCGGTGGCCGCTGCGCCGCTCGGTGCTGGTCTTCGGGATCCTGGCGGCCACGGCCAGCACGTGGACCCTCGTGCTGCTGTGGCCCGGCCGGGCACCGCTGGCGGTGCTGGTGCTGCTCGTGGTGGTCCTCGGCACCAACGGCCCGGGGTCGATGATCGGGTTCGACTACGCCCGGACGGAGAACCCGGTGGAGCGGCAGGGCAGCGCCAGCGGTGTGGTGAACGTCGGCGGGTTCGTGGCCTCGCTGCTGACCATCCTCGCCGTGGGCGCCGTCCTGGACCTGCTCACCCCCGGCGTCTCCACCGACTACGAGCTCGACGCCTTCCGGGCCGCGTTCGCGGTGCAGTACCTGTTCTGGGCGATCGGGCTGGCCGGCGTCCTGCGCCACCGCCGGCAGCTGCGCGACCGGCTGGCCCGCGACGGCGTCGTGCTGCAGCCGCTCCACGTCGCGGTCCGCCAGCGGATGCGCGGGGGGCCGTCGGCCGGCTGAACGGAACGGCCTGTTGCCGCTGCGGCCGTGCACGGGCACGATGCCGGGAGCGGAGGAGCCGGTCAGGGGGGTGCCCGTGGACGTCGTGGTCGGGCTGGACTCGGGTACCACCGCGACCAAGGCGGTCACCGCGGGCACCGACGGCCGCATCCGCGACGTCGCCAGCGTCGCCTACCCGCTCCTCGTGCCGGCCCCCGGCCGGGCCGAGCTCGACGCCGCGCGCCTCGCCGCGGCCGCCGTCGAGGCGCTGGGCGAGGTCGCCGCCCGGGCCCGGGAGCGGGGGGACACGGTCGTCGCCGTCTCGCTCAGCGCGGCGATGCACGGCCTGGTGCCCATGGACGACCGGGGCACCCCGCTGGGTCCGGTGGTGACCTGGGCCGACGACCGCGCGGCGCAGTGGGCCCAGGCGCTGGTCGCCGACGGCCGCGCGCCCGACCTGCACGCCCGCACCGGCACCCCCGTGCACGCGATGTCCCCGCTGGTCAAGCTGTCGTGGGAGCGGGCCGAGGACGCCGACCGGGTGGCCGGGGTGCCCCGCTGGGGCGGGGTGAAGGAACTGGTGGTGGCCGCCCTGTGCGGGGGCGGGCACGTGCTCGACCGGTCCTGCGCGTCGGCCACCGGGCTCTACGACCTCCGCGCCGGGCGCTGGGACGAGGAGGCGATGAGCATCGCCGGCGTCCGCCCCGGCCAGCTGGGCGAGGTGCTGCCGACGACGTCGGTGCTGCCGGGCATCCGCGCCGAGGTGGCCGCCGCCACCGGGCTGCCGCCCGGCCTGCCCGTGGTGGTCGGCGCCTCCGACGGGGTGCTGGCCAACCTGGGTGTCGGCGCGGTGAGCCCGGGCGTCGCCGCCGTGTCGCTCGGCACGAGCGGGGCGATGCGCGTCGTCGTCCCCCGCCCGACGGTCGACCCCGGGCGGCGGCTGTTCTGCTACGCCCTCACCGACGACGCCTGGGTCGTCGGCGGCGCGATCAACAACGGCGGGTCGGTGGTGCGCTGGGCCGCCCAGGCGATGGCCGCCGGCCCCGAAGGCGCAGCGGGCCCCGAGGGGGAGGCCGCCGACGATCTCGACGCGCAGTTGCTCGACGAGGCCGCCGCGGTGCCGGTCGGGAGCTCGGGTCTGCTGTGCCTGCCCTACTTCCTCGGGGAGCGGGCGCCGTGGTGGCGGTCGGGGATGCGGGGGGCCTACCTGGGGCTGCGGCGCGAGCACCGCCGCGCCCACCTGGTCCGCGCCGCCGTCGAGGGGGTGTGCCAGCAGCTGGCACTGGTGCGCGACGCGTTCGCCGCGACGGACGTGCCGGTGCGCGAGGTGCGCGCCACCGGCGGTGCGGTCGCCTCCCCGCTGTGGATCCGGACGCTCGCCTCCGCCCTGGACCTGCCGGTGCGGGTGGCCGACTCCCCGGAGGGCACCGGGCTGGGCGCCTGCCTGCTCGGGTGGCACGCCCTCGGCGCGCTGCCCGACCTCGGTGCCGCCACCGCGCTGGTCGCCGTGCACGAGCCGGTGCTGCCCGACCCGGACGCCGTCGTCGTCTACCGGCAGCTGCGCCCCCTGGTCGACCGGTCCACCGCAGCCCTGGCCGACGTCCTGACCACGCTCGACGCCCTGGACGACGCACCGACCGGTCCGCCGGAGTAGCCGCCGTACCCCGTCTGGAGGAGGAACCATGCCCGAGGTCGAACCCGCGCTGGGCGCAGGCCCGCTGCTGCTCATCGCGGCAGCCGGCGTCGCGGTCCTGCTCTTCCTGATCATGAAGGTGAAGCTGCACGCCTTCCTGGCGCTGGTGCTGGTCAGCTTCCTGGTGGCGCTGGCCGCCCAGGTGCCGCTGGAGGCGGTGGTCGGCACCCTCACCGCCGGTTTCGGCAGCACGCTGGCCGCGGTGGCGCTCCTGGTGGGTCTGGGCGCGATGCTCGGCCGGCTCCTGGAGTTCAGCGGCGGGGCCCAGGTGCTGGCCGACAGCCTGGTGCGCCGGTTCGGCGAGCAACGGGCGCCGCTGGCCCTGGGCGTCGCGGCGCTGCTGTTCGGCTTCCCGATCTTCTTCGACGCCGGGCTGGTCGTCTTCCTGCCGATCGTGTTCACGGTGGCCCGCCGGCTGGGTGGCTCGCTGCTCACCTACGGGCTGCCCGTCGCCGGTGCCTTCGCGGTCATGCACGCCTTCGTGCCCCCGCACCCGGGCCCCGTGGCCGCCGCCGAGCTGGTCGGCGCCGACATCGGCCTGGTCCTCGTGTTCGGGCTGCTGATCGGGCTGCCGACCTGGTTCCTGGGCAGTTACCTGTTCGGGCTGTGGGCCGGCCGCCGGTACGACATCGCCGTCCCCGACATCCTGTCCGGGGGGCAGAACGCCGGACCCGACACCGAGCAGACCGCCGGCACCCCGGCCCCGGGCGGGGCGTCGGCGGCGGGCGTGGCGGGGGCCGGCGCGGCTGTCGGCGGGGCGCAACCGCCGGCACCGGAGGAGACGGTCGCCGGCACCGCTCCCGCGGTCGCCGCGCCCTCCGGCGGGGGCAACCGGCCCGCGACCGCGACGGCCGGCCCACCGAAGTTCGGCACCGTCCTGGGCCTGCTCCTGCTCCCGTTGCTGCTGATCTTCCTCAACACGGGGCTCAGCACCCTGGCCACGGGTGGCGCCGTCGACGAGGAGGCGTGGTACGTGCGGGTGGGGCAGCTGGTCGGCGCGACGCCGATCGCGCTGCTGATCACCGTGCTCGTGGCCTCCTACGTGCTGGGCAAGCACCGGGGCAGCTCCGGCGCGGAGATCGAGTCGGTGGTCAACAGCGCCCTCGGCCCGGTCTGCGCGATCATCCTGATCACCGGGGCCGGCGGCATGTTCGGCGGTGTGCTGCGGGCCAGCGGCATCGGTGAGGCGCTGGCCGACGTCCTGGGTGACATCGGGCTGCCGGTGATCGTGGCGGCGTTCGTGATCGCCACGCTGCTGCGGGTGGCCCAGGGGTCGGCGACCGTCGCCCTCACCACGGCGGCCGGTCTCATGGCGCCGGTGATCGCGGCGACCGACGACGTCTCGACCGCCGACCGGGCGCTGGTCGTGATCGCCATCGCCTCGGGCGCGACCGTGCTGTCGCACGTCAACGACTCGGGCTTCTGGCTGGTCAGCCGGTTCTTCGGGATGGACGAGAAGACGACGCTGAAGACGTGGACGGTCATGGAGACCCTGCTCGGCACCATCGGCTTCCTCCTGGCGCTGGTGCTCAGCCTCTTCCTGTGACCGTCGCGCCCTGTCGGACGAGGCTGTCGGGTCGGGCCGACCGTGGCAGGGTGGAGAGATGAAGCTCGCCTCGCGTGCCGCCGCGGCCGGCCTCTCCGCCCTGGCGGCCGTCGCCGCCCGTGACCTGTTGCAGCGCGAGCACTCGCTGCTGCGCAACTTCCCGGTGATCGGCCATGCGCGCTACCTGATCGAGTCGATCGGGCCGGAGCTGCGCCAGTACCTGGTGGCGGGCAACAACGAGGAACGGCCCTTCACCCGCGACCAGCGGCGCTGGGTCTACGCCTCGAGCAAGCAGGAGAACAACTACTTCGGCTTCGGCACCGACAACGACCTCGAGTTCAGCGCCGGCTACCCGGTGATCAAGCACGCCACCTTCGGGGTGTCCGTGCCGGCCACCGACGTGCACACCGGGCAGGGCGTCGCCCTCCCGTGCGCCAAGGTCCTGGGTGCCGCGCGCGGCCGGGCCGGGGCGTTCCGGCCGGCATCGGTGGTGAACATCTCCGCGATGAGCTTCGGCTCGCTGTCGGGTCCGGCGATCGAGGCGCTCAACCGCGGTGCCGCGCTGGCCGGTTGCCTGCACAACACCGGCGAGGGCGGCATCTCCCGGTACCACCGGCACGGCGGCGACCTCGTCTTCCAGATCGGGACGGCGTACTTCGGCTGCCGCGACGAGCACGGGCGGTTCGACCTGGACCGGCTCACGGCCCTCGTGGCCTCCGCGCCGGTGCGGGCGCTGGAGATCAAGCTCAGCCAGGGGGCGAAGCCAGGGCTCGGTGGTGTGCTGCCGGCGGCCAAGGTGTCGGCCGAGATCGCCGAGGCGCGCGGTGTCCGGGAGGGCGTCGACTGCATCAGCCCGTCGCGGCACGCGGAGTTCTCCGACCCCGACAGCCTGTTGGACTGGGTGGAGCTGCTGGCGGCCGAGACCGGCCTGCCGGTCGGCATCAAGTCCGCGGTCGGGGACCTCTCCTTCTGGGAGGAGCTGACCGACCTGATGGTGTCCACCGGCCGGGGCGTGGACTTCGTGACCATCGACGGCGGCGAGGGTGGTACGGGCGCGGCGCCGCTGATCTTCACCGACACGGTCTCGCTGCCGTTCCAGGTGGGCTTCGCCCGGGTCTACTCGATCTTCGCGCGCAAGGGCCTGCACGACTCGGTCGTCTTCATCGGGGCCGGCAAGCTCGGGCTCCCGGACAACGCGACCGTCGCCTTCGCGCTGGGCTGCGACATGGTCAACGTCGGGCGGGAGGCGATGCTGGCCATCGGCTGCATCCAGGCGCAGAAGTGCCACACCGACACGTGCCCCACCGGCGTCGCCACGCAGAACGCCTGGCTGGTGCGTGGCCTGGACCCGGCGCTGAAGTCCGTGCGCGCGGGCAACTACGTGCGCACCCTGCGCCGCGACCTGCTGAAGGTCGCCGAGGCGTGCGGGGTGCCGCACCCGGGGCTCATCGAGACGGACTCGGTCGAGATCCTCACCGGGCGCACCGCCTCGCAGCCGCTGGCGACGGTCTACGGGTACGAGCCGGGCTGGGGCCTGCCCTCGGCCGCCGACCGCGCGGCGATCACGGCGATCATGTGCGGCCAGGGCGAGCAGGGCGGCAGCGCCCCGCCGTCCGAGGACGCCGTCGGCTGATCGAGGGTCCCGCGCTCCGGCCCGTCGCCGTCCCGGACACCGACCAGCGCCCGGGACGAGGAGTGGGCCGGCCCCGACCGGGGAAGAGCGGGGAGCACCGACACCCGACACCGGTCGGCCGCCCTGGAGGAGAGCCCATGAACCGCACGTCCCTGCCCACCCGTCGCTGGCGCTCGGCCGCGGCGGGGATCGCCATCGCGGCCGCGGCGTTCACCACGACCGCCTGTGGCGCCGAGGAGCCCGCCGACGAGGGCGGCGTGGTCGAGCAGGAGGAAGGCGAGGACGAGGGCGAGGAGGAGGACGACTGACGGGGCGGCCCGGCCGCCCCGCCGACGGGCCTCAGCCGCCGCGGAGCAGATCCTCGAACGAGGTCGTCGGATCGGCGAAGGGATCCACCGCGGCGGCCGGGGGCCGGCCGGCGACCAGGTCGGCGAGCTCCCCGGCGGCGCGGCGCACCCGGCCCGACAGGCCCGGATCGCCCTCGGTGCCGCCCGCCCAGTCCTCGGGTGCGGCGAAGACCGCGGTCGGGGTCACCGTCGCGCGCAGGTAAGCGAACAGCGGGCGCATCGCGTGCTCGAGCGCCAGCGAGTGCCGGGCGGTGCCCGCCGTCGCCCCCAGCAGCACCGGTTTCCCGGTGAGGGCGTCCTTGTCCAGGACGTCGACGAAGGTCTTGAACAGCCCGCTGTAGGACGCCGAGAAGATCGGTGTGACGGCGATGAGCCCGTCGGCCCCGACGACGGTGTCCACCGCCCGGCGGAGCCCCTCGTTCGCGAAGCCGGTGAGCAGGTTGTCGGCGAGGTCGCGGGCGTGCTGCCGGAACTCGACGACCTCGACGGTCGCGGAGACGCCCCGCTCGCGCAGCGCCTCCACCGTCGAGGCGCTCAGCCGGTCGGCGAGCAGCCGGGTCGACGACGGCACGCCGAGCCCGGCGCTGAGGACGGCGAGGGTGCGGCTGCTCACCGGGCCACCGCCTCGGCCGTCCGCCCGGTGACGCCGTCGCCGCCGACGTGCACGGTGGCGTCCTGCGCGCCGCCGGCCGCGGCGACCCGGGAGGCGTGCGTCGGGGCGTCCGGCACGTGGGCCGGCTTGAGGGCGGCGAACTCGCGGCGCAGCACCGGCACGACCTCGTCGCCGAGGATGTCCAGCTGCTCGAGCACCGTCTTCAGGGGCAGGCCGGCGTGGTCGATGAGGAACAGCTGCCGCTGGTAGTCCCCGACGTAGTCGCGGAAGCCCAGGGTGCGCTCGATCACCTGCTGCGGGCTGCCGACGGTCAGCGGCGTCTCGCGGCTGAAGTCCTCCAGCGAGGGGCCGTGGCCGTAGACCGGCGCGTTGTCGAAGTAGGGCCGGAACTCCCGCACGGCGTCCTGGCTGTTCCTCCGCATGAACACCTGCCCGCCGAGGCCGACGATGGCCTGGTCGGCGGCGCCGTGGCCGTAGTGCTCGAAGCGGCGGCGGTAGAACTCCACCATCCGCTGGGTGTGCTCGGCCGGCCAGAAGATGTGGTTGTGGAAGAAGCCGTCACCGTAGTAGGCGGCCTGCTCGGCGATCTGCGGCGAGCGGATCGAGCCGTGCCAGACGAACGGCGGGACGCCGTCCAGGGGGCGGGGCGTGGAGGTGAAGCCCTGGAGAGGGGTGCGGAACCTGCCCTGCCAGTCGACGACGTCCTCGGTCCAGAGCCGGCGCAGCAGCGCGTAGTTCTCCACCGCCAGCTCGATGCCGTTGCGGATGTCCTGCCCGAACCAGGGGTAGACCGGCCCGGTGTTGCCGCGGCCCATCATGAGGTCGACCCGGCCGTCGGCCAGGTGCTGCAGCATCGCGTAGTCCTCGGCGATCTTCACCGGGTCGTTGGTGGTGATCAGCGTCGTCGACGTCGACAGCTGCAGCGTCTGCGTCCGCGCCGCGATCCACGCCAGGGTGGTCGTGGGGGAGGAGGAGAAGAACGGCGGGTTGTGGTGCTCGCCGAGGGCGAAGACGTCCAGCCCGACCTCCTCCGCCTTCTGCGCGATGGTCAGCACCGCCTTCAGCCGCTCCGCCTCGGTGGGGGTGCGGCCGGTCGTGGGGTCGGTGGTGATGTCGCTGACGGTGAAGACGCCGAACTGCATCTCGATCTCCAAATCTGGTTGAGAGTGCAATCATCCCTGCCTGGTGAACGCTCCGCACCACACCTCTATGCCCGGTCGCCCCTCCGGGTGGGGGTACGCCGGTGAAAGCGATCCGTAACCGTTCCGGCACGCCCCGCCGTGGCACCACCGGGGTGCCCGCGACACGGTCACGGAGCCATCACGGTGGCCCCGCGCGCCGTGCGGCCCTCTGGCAGATTCCGCTTCACCTACTTCCCAGGGGGGCCATCCGGATGCTCCGGCGTGTCGAGTTCGTCGCCAACCGTGTCCAGGACGAGGGGGTGCCGTCGGACGGGAGCGGTCCGCGGCACGCGCGGCCGGCGAGCGATCTGGAGGCGCTCCTGGACCACCGGCCCACCTTCCGGGGCTCCGTGCGCGGCTACGACCGGCTCGAGGTGGACAACTACGTCGCCTGGGCCGAGGGGGAGCTCGCGGCCGCGCACCGCGAGCGCGAGCACCTGCTGGACCGCGTCGTCGCCTGTGGCACCGAGCTGGAGATCTCCCGCCGGCTGCTCGCCGAGCAGCCGGTCGGACGGGACCGCCCGGTGGTCAGCGCACGGGTGGGGGAGGTGCTGCGGCTGGCCGAGGACCAGGCGGCGCAGGTGCTGGACGCCGCCGAGGCCGAGGCGGCGCAGCTGCGGGCCGATGCCCGCCTCGAGGCCGACGCCCGGCTGCGCAAGGCGCACGAGATCAAGGAGCTGGCGATCGATGTCGCCGACCAGCTCCGCGTGAACGCGCAGCGCGACCGGGCCGAGGGCACGGCCCTCCTGGAGAAGGCCCGCGCCGAGGCCGAGGAGCTGCTGCGGGCCGCGGCGGCCGAGCGGGACCGGCTGGACGCGGAGGCCGCCGCCGAGCGGGACCGGCTGGCCGCGGAGGCCGCGGCCGAGCGGGACCGCGTCGCGGAGCAGGCCCAGCGCGACCGGGCCGCCGCCGAGGAGGCGGCCGCCACCCGCCTGGCCGCGGTGCGGGTGGAGTTCGAGGACCTGTGCCGGCAGCGCGACCAGGCCCGGGAGTCGTTGCGGTGCCTGACCGACCGGATCGGCGCGGCGCTGCAGGCGGTCGGCGTCCCGCCCGCCGAGGAGCTGGCGCTGCTGGGCGCACGGCGGGAGCCCGTCGCGGGCTGACGGCGCGGCGCGGTGGCGCCGGTGGCGTGATCCGCCCCGCGTGGTGAGAGGCTGCCCCTGACGGTGATCGCGCCGGCACGCGCCAACAGGGAGGTCAGTGGTGGACGAGGTCCGTGAGGTCGTTCAGGTCGAGGGTGGCGTCGTCGTGGGGCACGACGGCTCCAAGTGCGCGCAGGAGGCGCTGCGGTGGGCCGGTCGGCTGGCCCACCGCGCCGACGTCGAGCTGCACGTGGTGCGCGCCTGGTCGATGACGACCGCACCGCGGCCCGCGAGCTGGGAGCCGGGCTACGTGCCGCCGCTGCCCGACTGGGAGCAGGCGGTTCTCGACGAGCTCACCGCGCACGTGGCCGCGGCCGGTCTGGACCCCGCGGTGCGGGTCACCTGCCACGTCGCCCACCGCGCTCCGGTGCCGGGGCTGCTCGCCGCTGCCGAGGGGGCCGCCCTGCTGGTGGTCGGTGCGCGTGGCCGCGGTGGGTTCTCCGGTCTCCTGCTCGGCTCGGTCAGCGACCAGCTGGTCCACCACGCCGCCTGCCCGGTCACCGTGGTGCGCACCGGCGCGCAGGGGCGCGACTTCACCACCGACGAGGCCGGCTCCGCCGTCGGGCAGTGACCCCGACGGCCCGGGAGGGGCATCGGGCAGACTGCCGCTGACCTGCGGACCGGCCGCGGGCGGGAACGGCAGGAGACGGCGTGCGCGACTTCGCGGGGGCGACGGTGGTACCGGTCGGCGAGGGGCCGGAGGACGTGCTCGTCGATGCCGCCGGGCGCGTCTACGCCGGTCTGGCCGACGGCCGGATCGTGCGCATCGCCGGCCCGGGCGCGCCGGTCGAGACCGTCGCGCGCGTACCGGGCCGTCCGCTGGGCCTGGAGTTCCTCGGGGCGGAGGAGCTGCTGGTGTGCGCGTCCGACGCCGGGCTGCTGGCCGTCCCGCTCGCCGGCGGCGCCGTGCGCACGCTGGTCGACCGGGTGGCCGGCCACCGGCTGGAGGCGGTGAACAACGCCGCCGTCGCCGCGGACGGCACGATCTACTTCACCGACTCCTCCCAGCGGTTCCGCATCCCGCAGTGGCGGGCGGACCTCGTCCGGCGGACCGCCAGCGGGCGCCTGTTCCGCCGGACCCCCGACGGCACGGTGACCGAGCTGCTCGGCGGCCTGGAGTTCGCGAACGGGGTCGCCCTGGCCGCGGACGAGTCCTGGGTGGCGGTCGCGGAGACCGGAGCGGCGCGGCTGCGGCGGGTCTGGCTGACCGGCGCCCGGGCCGGCGCGAGCGAGGTGTTCGTGGACGACCTCCCCGGCCACCCCGACAACATCGCCCTCGGCTCCGACGGGCTGGTGTGGATCACCCTGCCCAGCCCCCGCGTCGCGGCGCTGGCCGCCATCCACCGGCTGCCCGCACCGGTGCGGGCGCTGCTGAGCACGCTGCCGCCGGGACTGCAGCCCAGCCCCGGCCGGACGCTGGGGGTGCTCGCCGTCGACGGCGGTGGGGCGACGGTGCACCGGTTCAGCGGGGAGATCCCCGGGTTCGAGATGCTCACCGGCGTGCGGGAGGCCGGCGGCACCCTGTGGTTCGGCAGCCTCACCGGCAGCACGGTGGCGACCGTCGCCGTCTGACGACCTCCCGGGTCAGCCCGGAGCCCGGGCGCCGTAGACGGCGGAGAGCCAGATGCCGAGCAGGACGTCGACGACGTCCTGCTCGGCGATAGCGGGGCCGTCCCCGCTGAAGGTCGCGTAGAGGACCCGCTCGTTCATCGAGGTCAGGGCGACGGCGAGATCGCGCGCAGCCGGTCCCGGCGGCGCGGCGCCACGAGCGCGCTCGGCGTCGATCGCCGCCGCCGAACGCTGCACCCAGCGCTCGACGACCGCCGACCACAGCGCGCGCACCTCCTCGTTGGTGGAGCGGGCCTGCGCCCAGGCGACGGTGAGCGAGCGGTGGGTCCGGAAGGTGTCGTAGTAGGCGCCGATCGCGCGCGCCCAGCCGTCCCGCGCACCGGACGCCGGGGTGTCGAACACCCGGCGCATCGCCGTGTCGGCCTCGGCGACCACCCGGTCGAGCAGCGCGAGCAGCACTGCTTCCTTGGACGAGAAGTAGAAGTAGAACGTCGGGCGGGAGATGCCGGCGCCGCGGGCGAGGTCGTCGACCGAGATCGCCGCCAGCGGCCGTTCGGCGAGCAGCCGTTCGGCGGTGGCGAGGATGGCCAGCTCCCGGTCGTCGCCGGACGGGCGGGCCGCTCGCCGGCCGCGACCGGCGACGGGCGGATCGGTCGCGGCAGTCGGCACGGGAGGGAGGATAGCCACTCCGCGGCGCTTCTCGACACCCCGTTGACGGATTCGACGGGGTGTCGATAGCGTCAGGGCCGGCCCGCGGCAGCCCGGCCTGCGGAGCGAACCGGGGAGTGCGATGTGACCAGCGAGCACGTGGACGTCCTGATCGTCGGCGCCGGGCTATCCGGGATCGGGGCCGCCTGCCACCTGGAGCGGGAACGGCCGGGAACCCGGTACGCGGTGCTGGAGTCGCGGGCGGCGCTGGGTGGCACCTGGGACCTGTTCCGCTACCCGGGCATCCGGTCGGACTCGGACATGTTCACGCTCGGCTACTCCTTCCGGCCGTGGCAGGAGCCCGAGTCGATCGCCGAGGGCCCGGCCATCCGCCGGTACCTCGAGGAGACCGCCCGCGAGTACGGCGTGACGGAGCGGATCCGCTACCACCACCGCGTCGTGTCGGCCGAGTGGTCGAGCGCCGACGCCCGCTGGACGGTCACCGCCGAACGCACCGACACCGGGGAGACGGTGGCCCTCACCTGCTCCTGGCTGCAGGTCTGCTCCGGCTACTACCGCTACGACCAGGGCTTCCGGCCGGAGTTCCCGGGGGAGGAGCGCTTCCGGGGGCAGCTGGTCCACCCCCAGCAGTGGCCCGAGGACATCGACCTGGCCGGCAAGCAGGTCGTCGTCATCGGCAGCGGCGCCACCGCGATCACCCTGGTGCCCAACCTCGCGGAGCAGGCCGCGCACGTGACGATGCTGCAGCGCACGCCCAGCTACGTCATGTCGCTGCCCGGGCGCGACCCCCTGGCCCGGAAGCTGCGGGCCAGGCTGCCGGAGCGCGCGGCGTACTCGGTCGTGCGGTGGAAGAACGTGCTCACCAGCACCGCGCTCTACCAGCTCAGCCGGCGCCGGCCGGCCCTGGTCCGCTCGCTGATCCGTCGCATGACGCAGAAGCAGCTGCCGGGGATCGACGTCGACACGCACTTCAACCCGCCCTACGACCCGTGGGACCAGCGGCTGTGCCTGGTGCCCGACGGCGACCTGTTCCGCACGCTGCGCCGGGGCGCGGCGTCGATCGTCACCGACCGCATCGCCACCTTCACCGAGGACGGGATCGAGCTGGCGTCGGGGGAGCACCTGGCGGCCGACGTCGTCGTCACCGCGACCGGGCTGAACCTGCTGCCGGTCGGCGGGATGCGGATCGTGGTCGACGGGGAGGCGGTCGAGCTGCCGGAGCGGGTCTCCTACAAGGGCATGATGCTCTCCGGCGTACCGAACTTCGCCATGGTCGTCGGCTACACCAACGCCTCGTGGACGCTCAAGGCCGACCTGGTCAACCGCTACGTCTGCCGCCTGCTGGCCCACCTCGACGAGCACGGCTACGCGTCGGCCACGCCGGTCGCCCCGCCGGAGGGCGGGGGAGCGCCCTTCCTCGACCTCGCGGCGGGCTACGTCCAGCGCAGCATCGCCGGCCTGCCGCAGCAGGGGCGCCGCACACCCTGGCGGCTGCACCAGAACTACCTGCGCGACGTCGCGATGATGCGCCGCGGGCCCCTGGAGGACGAGGGCATGACCTTCCAGCCGCGGGTGCCGGCCGCGGCCGACGCCGGCCGGGTCGTGGCCTGATGCGGCCGTACGCGTTCGCCGGGGGGACGGCGGTCGTCACCGGCGCCGCCAGCGGGATCGGCGAGGCGCTGGCCGGGCAGCTGGCCGACCGGGGCAGCCACCTGGTGCTGCTCGACCGCGATGCCGACGGGCTGAGTGCCGTGGCCGGGCGGATCGCCGCCGACCACCCGGCGCTGCGGGTGGCGACGCACGTCGTCGACCTGGCCGACGACGAGGCGACCGCCCGGGTGGCCGCGACGCTCGTGGCCGAGCACCCGGAGACCACGCTGCTGGTCAACAACGCCGGCGTCGCCCTGGGCGGGCGCTTCGACCAGGTCGGCCTGGAGGACTTCGAGTGGGTCCTGGCGGTCAACCTGCGCGCCGTCGTCCGGCTCACCCACACGCTGCTGCCCGTGCTGAAGACCCACCCCGGCGCCCACGTCGTCAACGTCTCCAGCGTCTTCGGCATCTTCGCCCCGGCCGGGCAGGTCGCCTACGCGACGAGCAAGTTCGCCGTCCGGGGCTTCAGCGAGGCGCTGCGCCACGAGCTGGCCGATGACGGCATCGGGGTCACCGTCGTCCACCCGGGCGGGATCCGCACCCGGATCGCCGAGAGCGCCCGCACCGGCGCCGGGGTGTCGGTGGAGGAGTACGAGGAGGGGCGCAAGCAGTTCAGCAGGCTGCTGCGCATCCCGCCGGAGGTCGCCGCCGCACGGATCGTCGCGGCGGTCGAGCGCCGCCGTCCGCGGCTGCTCATCGGCTGGACGGCGACGGTGCCCGACGTGCTCGTCCGGTTGCTGCCCGGCACGTACTGGCGGCTGATCGCCCGCCGGGCGGCGCCGGCGAAGCCGAGAACCTGAGGCCGGAAAAGCGGTTGCCGCGCTCGGTACAACGGGAGCTGTGACCCGCACCTCGTGCCGGATCGTCGAGCTCGCGCCCGACGACGACCTCTTCCCCCTCTGGTGCGAGGTGTGGGCCGCCGCGGGCCGCGACGCCCGGCCCGACGACCCGCCCCGCCCGGCCCAGGAGCACGTCGCGCTGGGTCGCGAGCTCGTGGCACCCGGCGGGTTGCGGGACGGCACCCACCGGGCGGCCCTGGTGGAGGGCGCGGTCGCCGGTGCGCTGCGGCTGATCCTCCCGCTCCGGGACAACCCGTCGCTGGCGGTGGTCGACATCGCGGTGCACCCGGCCGCCCGGCGCCGGGGGCTGGGCACCGCGCTGCTGGCCGAGGCCAGGGCCATCGCCGCCGCGCACGGCCGCACGCTGCTGGTGACCGAGGTGGACGAACCCGGGCCCCGGGCGCCGGGGCGGGCCTTCGCCGAGCGGCACGGCTGGAGCTGCGACCTGGTGGAGACCCGCCGGGAGCTGGCGCTGCCGGTGGACGAGGAGCGGCTGGCGGCGCTGGAGACCGATGCGGCCGCGGCCGGCGCCGGGTACGAGGTCGTCACCTGGCGGGACCACACCCCGGACCCGCTGCTGGCCGACCGGGCGCTGCTGGAGCGGCGCATGACCACCGACGCGCCGCACGGCGACCTGCCGGTGGGGGAGGCGGAGTGGGACGGGAACCGGATCCGCGAGTACGAGGGCACCCACCTCGCCCGGGGCCGGACGGTGCTCAGCGCGGGGGCGGTGACCGGCGGCCGCCTGGTCGGGTTCACCGACCTGCAGATCCCGCTCGCGCAGCCGCTGCTCGCCCACCAGGGCGGCACGCTGGTGCTCCGCGAGCACCGCGGCCACCGGCTCGGCGCCCGCATGAAGGCCGCCGTGCTGCGCGAGCTCGCCGCAGGGTTCCCGGAGGTGCGCCGGATCGGCACCTACAACTCCGAGGGCAACACCCCCATGGTCGCGGTCAACGAGCAGCTCGGCTTCCGCCCCGCGGGCGCGCTGTCCTCCTGGTCGGCCCGTCTCTGAGCCGGGCGGCCCGGGGGTCCGCGGCCGGGTGCGGTTGACTGCCGGGGTGGACCGCCCCATCCCCGCCGAATTCGTCCGCGCCCACACCCGGCCGGTGCGCCCGGACCTGGTGCCCGAGGTGGAGCTGCTGGTCGCCGGCGACGTCGTCGCCCTGTGGGAGGCGATGGAGACCGAGCACGGGCGCACCTCCACCGACCCGCCGTTCTGGGCCGCCGCCTGGCCGGGCGGGCAGGCGCTGGCGCGGCACGTGCTCGACCACCCCTCGCTGGTGGCCGGACGGACCGTCCTCGACCTGGGGGCGGGCAGCGGCCTGGTCGCCGTCGCGGCCGTCCTCGCCGGCGCGACCGCGGTGCTGGCCAGCGACGTCGACCCGTTCGCGCTGACCGCGATCGCCGTCAACGCCGAGCGGAACGGGACGCCCGGCATCACGCCGGTCGGCGACGTGCTCGGGGCGGACCCGCCGGACGTCGGCGTCGTCCTGGCCGGCGACGTCTGCTACGACCGCGAGATGACCGACCGGGTGCTGCCCTTCCTCGGCGCCGCCCGGGCGCGCGGCGCCGAGGTGCTGATCGGCGATCCGGGGCGGGTGTACCTGCCGGAGGACCGGCTGGAGGCGCTGGCGACCTACGACGTGCCCGACACCGAGCCGTCGCCATCCGGGCCGGTGCCGGTCCGCCGGACCACGGTCTGGCGGCTGCCCTGAGGGTCACCTCCCGTTCCTTTTCCCGACAGGGGATTGTCACGAACGGATAACGCTGGTTACCGTGGGTCCCGCCCCGGTGCCTCGCGCGCGACCTCCCCGCGCTGAGCGCCCGGGCGTCCGCCCGACGCAGGTGCCACCCGACCACCCGCGCAGCAGTTCCCGTCGCCGTCGCCGGCCCTGCCGCCCCCTGCCCCTGGAGCAGTTCCTCCCCATGAACCTTCGCGCCACCTCGATCACCCGTGCTCTCCGGCCGACGACCGGGCGCCCCTCGACGAGGACCGTCCGCCGTTCCGCGCTGCTGCTCCTGGCGGTCACCGCGGCAGGCGGCCTGCTCACCGCGGGCGTCGTCGCCGACGAGCCGGTCGCGCAGGCCGAGCCGGAGCTGGCGTCCGTCAGCGTCGCCGAGCAGCTCGGTATCCCCACCGAGGCCCCCGCCACCGACGCCGTCGAGTCCGCCGTCGAGGGGCTCGCCCCGCTGGCTGCGAGCCGCGGCGAGCGTGCGGCCGAGCAGACCGCTGCCGCGGAGGCGCGGGCCGCTGCCGAGCAGGCCGAGCTGGATCGCCGTGCCGCCGAGGAGGCCGCCCGCCGCGCCGCAGAGGAGGAGGCCGCGCGCAAGGCCGCCGAGGAGGAGGCCGCCCGCAAGGCCGCCGCCGAGGAGGCGGCCCGCGCCCAGGCGGCCCGCGAGCAGGCGGCCCGCACCCCGGCGCCCGCCGCGCCCGCCCCGGCTCCTGCCCGGAGCGCGCCCGCACCGGCCGCCGCGGCCCCGGCCGGCTCCTTCCAGGAGTACGCGATGGGCAAGCTCGGCGGCTCGGGCAGCCAGTTCTCCTGCCTGGAGAGCCTCTGGGGCAAGGAGAGCGGGTGGAACCCGAACGCCCAGAACCCGCGGAGCACCGCCTACGGCATCGCGCAGTTCCTCGACTCCACCTGGGCCGGGACCGGCATCGCCAAGACCTCCGACGGCTACCGGCAGATCGACGCGGGCCTGATCTACATCAACAACCGCTACGGCTCCCCGTGCGGTGCGTGGGCGCACTCCCAGTCCACCGGCTGGTACTAGGAGGACCTCGCTGCCCCCCACCGCTCGCGGGCTCGCGGCGGGACCCTGCAGCGAGGCCGTTCCAGCACCTCACAGCGAGATCGGCGATCTCGCCCCCATCAGCGGCCTGAAGGGGGCGAGATCGCCGATCTCGTCGTCGGGAGTCAGAGCAGGCCGGCCTCGGCCTTGGCGGTGAGCGCGGTGCGGACGGCGGCGTCGACGACGTCGGCGAACCCGGGGTCCGCCTCGGCGCGCGCCAGCACCGCGTCGACCATCTCCGGCACCAGGTCGCCGTCGCAGCTGAGCACCAGCGTGCCGCCGGCGGCGAGGAAGCGGGTGGCCCGCTCGCCGGCGGGGAGCCCCTGGACCGCCGTCGCGTTGGCCAGGTCGTCGGAGATCACCACGCCGTCGAAGCCGAGCCGGCCGCGCAGCAGGTCGGTGACGACCGCGCGGGAGAACGCCGCCTGGTTGTCCGGGTCGATGCGCGGATAGGTCGCCGACGACGTCATCACGAACCCGTCGGCCGAGGTCCGGGTCAGCACCTCGGCGAAGGCGGTGACCTGCTCTCCGTCGGCGCCGGTGACCGGGTCGACGACGCCGGTGCTCGTGTCGGTGTTGCCCTGCACCAGCCCGAGGCCGGGGAAGTGCTTGAAGGTGGGCACCACGTCGTGCGCGGCGAGCCCGTCGGCGACCGCGGCGGCGTCCGCGGCGACCTCGGGCCCGGTGCCGGCGTACTGGCGGCCGAAGGCGCCGATCGGCTCGTTGCCCTGCTCGGTGCCGGCCGGGACGACGTCGGCGACCGGCGCGAGGTTGAGGTTCAGCCCGGCCGAGCTCAGTTCCCGCCCCAGGCCGTCGGCGAGGTCGGCGAGCCGGTCGGGGGGCAGGGCCCCCTGCTCGACGGCCGCCGGGAACCGGTCGAACCCCTCGCCCGTGAGCGTCTGGACGGCGCCGCCTTCCTGGTCGGCCGCGATCCACAACCCCGGTCCGGGTGCGCGCTCCTGCCAGCCGGCGGTCGTCGCGGCCAGCGCGGTGGCGGGGACGGTGCTCCGGCCGGCGAGGAACACGCCGCCGACCCCCTGGGCCACGAGGGCCTGGGCGTCGGTGAGGTCGTCCAGCGCGACGCCCGCGACGAACAGCTGGGCGACCTCGGCGCGCCGGTCGAGCACGGCCAGGACGGCGTCGACGGCGGCCGCGGGGTCGCGTGGCGGCGTCCGGCCCGCGTCGGCGGTGGCCGAGGCCGGGCGCACTGCAGTCGGGGTGGTGCAGCCGGCCAGCGCAGTGCAGAGCACGACGGAGGCGAGGGCCGGCAGGATGCCGTGGAGGCGCACGGGTCTCCCAGGGGTTCGGGGGCTCGGTCCGCGGGCCAGCCTCCGTGCGGTGGCGCGTCCGTCCGTGCTCCGACGCGGGGTGCCCGCCCCGCCCGTCCCACGGTGCGCCGGCGCACCGCCCGTACCGCCGCGCCCGGCCCGGCAGCCCCGGGCGAGGCGGTGCAGCGCCCTCGCCGTGGAGCGCCCGTGCTGCCTAAGGTCGGTCCAGCGCCGACGGAGGGGGAGCGATGACGGAGGCCGGCGACGCCGACCGGAGCAGCCCGCAGAGCGGTCTGGTGGGCCGGTCGATCGACGAGTTCGTGTCCCAGCTGCGGTTCTTCAGCGAGCGCGCCCGCGGCCTCGCCGGCAGCGCGACGTCCCGGCTGCCGCTGCCGGCCCTGCCCAGCCCGCCCGGCGCGATGTCCGCCGCCCAGCTCCGCGCGATCAAGGAGATGGTGACCGCACAGCGCACCTCGATCGCCGCCATGCGTGCCCAGCTCGACGCGTTCGACCAGCAGCTCGCCGTCTTCGAGCGGATCATCGACCCCCTGGTCGAGTGGAGCTCCACCTGGGCGCGGCTGGAGGAGGCCGTCGGCGACATCGTGCGCCGGGAGCCGCCCGCCGAGCAGTGACGCTCAGCCCGCCAGCGACCTGACGAGCAGCGCCGCACCGGAGAGCAGGCACAGCACGAGGGCGGCGCGGCGCATGGCCGGCAGGGCCAGCCGGCGGCGCAGCGGTCCGGCGAACAGGAAGCCGAGCAGCACGAACGGCACCAGCACCGCGCCGGCGACCAGCCCGCCACCGTCGAGCTCGCCGCCGGCGACCAGCACGGTGAGGGAGAGCAGCGTCGTCCCGACGAAGAACACCGACAGGTTCGCCCGCTGGGCGGCCGGGGTGGGCGCCCGGTAGGTGACCACGAGGGGCGGCCCCGGCGTCGCCGCGACCGTCGACAGCGTGCCGGAGGCGAACCCGGCGACGGCGAGCGCACGCCGGCCGCCCGGCAGCCGCACGCCGGCGAGCGACGCCCCGCAGGCCAGCAGCACGACGACGGCGACCGTTATGCCCAACAACCGACCATCGATCACCTGCAACAGCACCAAGCCCGCCACGACGCCCGGGACCGACGCGAGCACCGCACCGCGCATGGCCGTGAACTCCAGCGCCGCGCGCTCGCGCCACACGACCGGCAGCAGCGCGGTCAGCGTGCCGACCAGCAGCGGGCCGGGCACGAGCGCGGGCTGCACCAGCAGCACCAGCGGCCCGGCGAGCAGGCCGAAGCCCATGCCGGTCGCCGTCTGGACGACGGACGCCACCAGCACCGCCAGGCCGCACGCGAGGAGGGCGAGCGGGTCGGTGGCCAGCTCCACGCTCAGTAGCCGTCGTCCGCGTCCTCCGGGGGACGACGGCGGAGCAGGCCGGTGACCGAACCCACCCGGCTCTGCGCCTGGCGCAGCCCGTGGACCAGGGGCATGAGATCGTCGTGGATCCGGCGCAGCGTCTCGGGCACGGTGTCGACGGCGGGGTCGTCGAGCACGCGGCCGACCCGCTCGATGCCGGGGCGCAGCGCCCGCACCGGCTCCTCCAGCTCCTCGAGCAGGCCCTCCAGGCGTTCGGTGATCCGCTGTGCGGAGGCGATCGTCTCCCGTGCGGACGTGGTGGCGGCGGTCAGCTCGCGGACCGTGCCGTTGAGGTCGGCCAGGGTCCGGGGGAGCTGGGAGAGCGCCTCGGTCTGCGTCTGCAGCAGGGCGAGCAGCTCACCGAACCCGGGGATGCGGGGCATGCCGAGGCCGCGGAAGGGATCCACCCGCAAACCGTGGTCGACCGGCGCCGCCGGCGCAACCCGGCCGCGTGGCGACGGCCACGGGTCGCGGCCGGGCGCTGGGGATTCCTGCGGGCGGGCCGGTCAGGCGGCGTCGGTGAACGCGACGCGCGCCCACCGGTCGAGCGCCAGCAGCTGCCAGGCCCGCTGCACGAGCGGCGGCGCGTTGCGCAGCTCCACCCGGACTCCGGCGTCGGTCAGGGACCGGGCCCAGCGGGCGATCGCCCGGCAGCCGGCGACGTCGGCGAACCGGAGCCCGGACAGGTCCAGGGTGCAGGTGTCGCCTTCGACCGGGGCGGCGCCCAGGATCTCCGCCAGCCGCTGGGCGCCCGCGACGTCGAGATCCCCGACCAGCGCCATCGGCTGCCGGTCGACGTGGGCGTGGAAGGACGGCGAGCCGAGCCGCTCCGGGCGCACGTGGTCGCGCTCGCGCGGCGAAGAGCCTCCGCTCAGCGGAACGTGCGCATACATGTGCACAGCGTAGGGGCTCCGGGGTGCTGCGGGCCAGGGCGAACGGGTCACAGCGCCTTGAGGATGTCCTCCACCCGCTCACGCGCGTCGCCGAAGAGCATGCGGCTGTTCTCCCGGAAGAACAGCGGGTTCTGCACGCCGGCGTACCCGGTGTTCATCGACCGCTTGAACACGACCACGTGCTCGGCCTCCCACACCCGCAGCACCGGCATGCCGGCGATCGGGCTGGTCGGGTCGTCGGTGGCGGCCGGGTTGACGGTGTCGTTGGCGCCGATGACCAGCACCACCGAGGTGTCGGCGAAGTCGTCGTTGACCTCGTCCATCTCCAGGACGACGTCGTACGGGACCTTGGCCTCGGCCAGGAGCACGTTCATGTGCCCGGGCAGGCGCCCGGCGACCGGGTGGATGCCGAATCGCACGTCGACGTCGTGCGCACGCAGCTTGCGGGTCAGCTCGGCGACGGTGCTCTGCGCCTGGGCGACCGCCATGCCGTAGCCCGGGGTGATGACCACCGACTTCGCGTTCCGCAGCAGCTCGGCGGTCTCCTCGGCCGAGATCTCGGTGTGCTCGCCGTAGTCCACGTCGGAGGCGGTCGCCGCGCCCTCGTTGCCGAACCCGCCCGCGATGACCGAGAGGAACGATCGGTTCATCGCCTTGCACATGATGTAGGAGAGGTAGGCACCGGAGGAGCCGACCAGGGCGCCGGTGATGATCAGCAGGTCGTTGCCCAGCAGGAAGCCCGACGCCGCGGCGGCCCAGCCGGAGTAGCTGTTGAGCATGGAGACGACGACGGGCATGTCGCCGCCGCCGATCGAGGCGACCAGGTGCCAGCCCAGGGCCAGGGCGAGGACCGTCACGACCGACAGCACGAGCAGGTTCGGCTCGATCACGAAGACCACGGTCAGGACGGCGAACAGCACGAGCGCGCCCAGGTTGAGCCAGTTGCGGCCGGGCAGCATCAGCGGGTTGCTCTTGATCCGGGCCGACAGCTTCAGGAAGGCCACGATCGAGCCGGTGAAGGTGACCGCGCCGATGAAGACGCCGACCACGACCTCGCCGGAGTGGATGCCGGCCTCGGTACCCGTGAGCAGCGGGCCACCGTCCTGCGGCTCGACACCCTCCACCGACAGGTAGCCGTTCCACCCGACGAGGACGGCTGCCAGCCCGACGAAGCTGTGCAGCAGGGCGATCAACTCGGGCATGCCGGTCATCTCGACCTTGCGGGCCCGCCAGATGCCGATCGCCGCACCGGTCACCACGGCGATGACCAGCAGGGTGAGCCCCACGGCCGAGATGTCCCGCGTGGCGAGGCCGACCGTCGCGGCCAGCGCGATCGCCATGCCCGCGATGCCGTAGGCGTTGCCCGCCTTGGCGGTCTCGTGCCGCGACAGCCCGGCCAGGCTCAGGATGAACAGCAGGGCGGCGACGATGTAGGCCGCGGCCGCGGCGCTGGTGGCGGTCATCGGGCGGCGCCTTCCTGGCTCGGGCCGCGGGAGAACATGCCCAGCATGCGGCGGGTGACGGCGAATCCGCCGAAGACGTTGATGCTCGCGACGAGGGTCGCGACGAACGCCAGCGCGCGGACGACGCCGTCGTCGCTGCTCAGCTGCAGCAGCGCACCGACGACGATGATCCCGCTGATCGCGTTGGTCACCGACATCAGCGGGGTGTGCAGCGCGTGGTGCACGTGGCCGATGACGTAGAACCCGACGACGACGGCGAGCGCGAACACCGTGAAATGCCCGAGGAGTTCATCGGGGGAGTAGGCGGCCACCAGGAACAGGAGGGCCGCGCCCAGGCCCACGAGGGCGAACCGGCGCGCCGGGGCGGGGGTGCGCTGCGGAACGGTGGGGGCCCCGGCCGTGGCGCCGGCGGGGGGAGCGGGTGGCGGGGGAGGCGCAGCCGATACCTGGACCGGAGGTGGTGGCCAGGTCTTCTCGCCCGCGCGCACGACGGTGATGGCCCGCTGCACGACGTCGTCGAAGTCCAGGACGAGTCGCCCGTCCTTGCCGGGGGTCAGCAGCTTCAGCAGGTTGACCAGGTTGGTGCCGTACAGCTGGGAGGCCTGTGCGGGGAGCCGGGCGGGCAGGTCGGTGTAGCCGATGATCGTGACCCCGTTCGCCGTCACGACCACCTCGTCGGCCACCGAGCCGGCCACGTTGCCGCCCTGCGCGGCGGCCATGTCGACGATCACCGACCCCGAGCGCATGGCGGCGACCATCTCCTCGGTGATCAGCCGCGGCGCCGGCCGGCCGGGGATCAGCGCGGTGGTGATGATGATGTCGACGTCCTTCGCCTGCTCGGCGTACATCTGCGCCGCCCGCCGGTTGAAGTCCTCACCCATCTCCCGGGCGTAGCCGTCGCTGCTGACCTCCAGCTCCCCGGCGGGGACGGCGACGTACTCGCCACCCAGGGAGCGCACCTGCTCGGCCACCTCCGGGCGGACGTCGGTGGCCCGCACGATCGCGCCCAGGCTGGACGCGGTGCCGATCGCGGCGAGCCCCGCCACGCCCGCACCGGCGACCAGGACCTTGGCCGGGGGGACCTTGCCCGCCGCGGTCACCTGGCCGGTGAAGAACCGGCCGAACAGGTTGGCCGCCTCGACGACCGCCCGGTACCCGGCGATGTTGGCCATCGAGGACAGCACGTCCATCGACTGGGCCCGGGAGATCCGGGGCACCGCGTCCATGGCCAGCGCCGTGATCGGGCGGGTGGCGAGCGCGTCCACCAGTTCGGGGTTCAGCGCGGGGGCCAGCAGGCCGATCAGCGTCGCGCCGTCGGCCAGCCGCCCGAGCTCCGGCACGGAGGGGGCGTTCACGCGCAGCACGATCTCCGCGCCCCAGGCCTCGGCTCCCGAGCCGACCCGCGCACCGGCCTGTGCGTACGCCTCGTCCGGGAAGCTGGCGGCCGCCCCGGCGCCGGTCTCGACCACGACCTCGTAGCCCAGCTGCACCAGCTGCGTGACGGTCGCCGGTGTCGCCGCCACCCGGGTCTCGCGGGGCCGCGTCTCGCGCGGGACTCCGATCTGCATCGTGGCGCTCCATTCCTCGGTGGGCAGGCCTCGTCGCCTGCTCGCCAGTGCTGGGGTCGTGCGCGGTGCTCGGTGGGTTGGACGGATCTTGCCTGCTGACGCCCGGCCGCGGTGCCCGGCCACGCGAATGTGAGGCACGGCACGCCGGCTGGTCGACCGTGCGGGTGGAGCGCCCCCCGCCCGCTCGGCCGGGGCCCCCCGAACGGGGGGCGTCCGGCCGCCTCCGGGTGAAGAGCGCACGGGCAACCGGCCGAAGGACTCCTGTCGGAGCGGACACGGACGTCCGCGCCGCAGGAGGGGAGGACCGTGTCCGTCAGCATGAACCGGCCCGGCGACGACCGCGTCCCGCCGGAGATCGTGGCCTCGGTCTTCTACAGCGCCACCGTCAGCGACAACCTCGCGATCGTGGTCGCGGAGATGGTGGCCGGGCGACCCCGGGTCAGCTGGGGCAACGTGGGGGCCGTCGACCTGCTGGGCTACGGGCTGGACGACCTCCGCACGCTGCCCGTCGAGCACCTGTTCCCCAGCCTCGGGGGCGGGGAGCTGAAGCTGCTGCTGCGGCGGGAGCGGGCGGCCCGGATGACGCTGCCCGTCCGGACGGCGAGCGGCGCCGCCATCGAGGCCCAGGTGACCACGACACCCTCGCCCAGCGGCCGGATGTGGACCGTGCGCATCGTCAGCACCACGAACGAGCAGGAGCGCGCGCTGCGGGCGACCGCGGACGCCCACGAGCGCCGCTTCTCCACGCTGACCGAACGGTCGCCGGTGCCGACGCTGCTCTCCGAGCAGGGCATGCGGCTGGCGCACGTCAACGACGCGTACTGCAGCCTCGTCGGCCGTCGGGCCGAGGAGCTGCTGGGCACCGGGTGGATGGCCACGGTGCACGAGGACGACCTCGACACGGTGATCGAGCAGGTGTCGGCGGCGCTGGACGGCGAGGAGGTCGAGGCGCAGGCCCGCCTGCTCCGCGACGACGGCACCATCCGCACGACCGTCATCCGCTTCGCCCACCTGTTCACCCCGGGCGTGGGCGCCGGCTTCGTCGGCACGATCGAGGACATCACCGACCGGCTCGCGTTCGAGGCCACGCTGGCGCACCAGGCCAACCACGACCCGCTGACCGGGCTGCCGAACCGGACGCTGCTGGCGCAGTACGTCGCCGAGCGGTTCGTGCCCGGCGCCGGAACGCTGGCCTGCCTGTTCCTCGACCTGGACAACTTCAAGGTGGTCAACGACTCGCTCGGGCACACCGCCGGCGACGAGCTGCTCACCGAGGTCGCCAGCCGGCTGCGGTCGGCCGTCCGCCCCGGAGACCTGGTGGCGCGGTTCGGTGGCGACGAGTTCGTGGTGGTCTGCGAGCAGGTCGACCAGACCGCCGCGGTCGCGCTGGCCGAGCGGATCACGGCCGAGCTGGCCCGGCCGGTGCGGCTCGGGGGCGTCGACGTCCGCCCCTACGCCAGCGTCGGGGTCACCGTGCAGACCGAGGAGCACACCGGCGCCGAGGAGCTGATCCGCGACTGCGACATCGCCATGTACCAGGCCAAGGCCGGGGGCAAGGGGCGGATCACCGTGCTGGACCAGCGGGCGCGTGAGGAGGCCCGCGACAAGCTGCGCCTGGTCGCCGAGCTGCGGGACGCCATCGAGCGGTGCGACATCACGTTGCTGTACCAGCCGATCTTCAGCACCGAGGACGGCCGCCCGGTCGCCGTCGAGTCGCTGGCGCGGTGGACGCACCCCGAGCGCGGCCCGATCAGCCCGGCCGTGTTCGTGCCGTTGGCGGAGGAGAGCGGGTTGATCGCCGGCCTCGGGTTGCTGGTGCTCGACGAGACCTGCCGGCAGCTGGCCGAGTGGGACCGCCGCATGGGGGCCGCCGCGCCACCACGGGCGAACGTCAACGTCTCGGCCCTGCAGCTGGACGCCAACCTCCCGCCGCAGGTGGCCGACGCGCTGCAGCGGCACGGGCTGGACGCGTCCCGGATCTCCGTGGAGATCACCGAGTCGGCGCTGATGCAGGACCCCGACTCGGCCCGGGAGACGCTGCACCAGCTCCGCGACCAGGGCGTCGAGCTGGCGATCGACGACTTCGGTACCGGCTACTCGTCGCTGGCCTACCTCCGGCACCTGCCGGTCAACTGCCTGAAGGTGGACCGCTCCTTCGTGGCGGAGCTGGCGCACGGCCACACCGAGATCGCCTCCGCGGTCATCGCGCTGGCCCGCAGCCTCAACCTGAGCACCGTCGCCGAGGGCGTCGAGACCCCGGAGCAGGCGACCGAGCTCGGCCGGCTGGGCGCGACCTACCTGCAGGGCTTCAGCCTCTGCCCACCCATGACCGGAGCGGACACCGCCGCCTGGTTCGCGACCCACGGAGTGTGCGCCCGATGACCGTGACCCCGCTACCGGCCCGCGCGGAGGTACCGCCCGTCTTCGACCTGGAGAAGGTGCTCGCGGGCATCGACACGATGGCGGCCCAGCGCCCCGTGGCGGCGCAGATCGTGTCGGTCGCCAACTCCGACGACACCAGCGCGAAGGCGCTCTCCCACATCCTCGCGTCCGACGTCGCCCTGGCCGGCCGGGTGATGAAGCTGGCCAACTCCGCCTACTTCGGCATGCGCGGGCGGGTCACCTCGCTGCAGTTCGCCGTGACGGTGGTCGGCTTCACCACCGTCCGGACGATGGCGACCGTCGCGCTGACCGAGCTGGACGACGAGTCGCGGCTCCCGGAGAACTTCTGGGACGTGACCACCTGCCTGGCACTGGCGGCCTCGACGCTGGCCCAGCGGTTCGGGGAGCGCTCGCAGGAGGCGCTCTGCGTGGGCCTGCTGGCCCAGATGGGCGCGGCGCTCCTGCACCACAACGACCCCGAGAGCTACGGGGCGCTGGTGGCCGAGCACCCGGCCTTCGCCGCGCGGCGCACTGCCGAGCTGCACCGGTACGGCATCAACAGCGTGCGGTTGACCGCCGTCGCCCTCGAGCAGTGGGGCTTCCCGCACAGCATGACCAACCGGCTCAACCTGGTCGACGACTTCACGTCGGTCGAGGGTGGTCTGCTGCGCGCCGCCTTCGAGGTCGCCGCGCGCCTGACCACCGAGGACTACGAGGCGGTGCCGATCGCGCGGCTCACCTGCGGGCAGCTGCGCGAGGACGACCTGGTGCCGGTGCTCGACTCCGTCCGGGCCGACGCCGACGAGCTCCGCCGGGCGATGCTCGGCGACTGAAGAAGGACCCCGTTCCCCCCACCGTTCGCAGGCTCACGGCGGGGCCCAGAAACGGGGCCACGACGCGGCGGAGCCCCGCCCCTCACGAGGAGGGACGGGGCTCCGTGGCGGGGGTGTACCCCTCAGACCGCGTAGGGCGCGCCCAGCGGGTCGACGGTCTCCCGCTCGCCCACCGTGCGGGCCAGCCGGGCGACGGCGAAGTCACCGTCGCCGAGCAGGTGGTCGATGGCGGTGAGCCGGCTGACGTAGTGCCCGACGGAGTACTCCGCGGTCACGCCGATGCCGCCGTGCAGCTGGATGGCCTCCTTGCCGACGTGCCGGCCGGCGCGGCTGGTCTGCAGCCGGGCGCGGTCGGCCGCGGAGACGACGTCGCCGCCGGCGTCGGCCACCATCGACGCCCACAGCCCGGTGCTCCGGGCCAGCTCCAGGGACACGTACATGTCCGCCGCGCGGAAGGTGAGCGCCTGGAACTTGTTGAGCGTGACCCCGAACTGCTTGCGGGTCTTGAGGTACTCCGCGGTGATCCGCAGCGCGGTGTCCATCGCGCCGATCGCCTCGTGGCTGTAGGCGATGCGCGCCTCGGCCAGCGCCCGCTCGATGGCGGCCGTCTGGTCGCCGCCGGTGCCCAGCAGCGTCGCCGGGGTGCCGTCGAAGCGGACGTTGGCCGCGCGGGTGCCGTCGTGCGTGCGGTAGCCGGTGCGGGTCAGCCCCGCCGCGTCCCCCTGCACGACGAACAGCCCGGTGCCGCCGTCGACCACGGCCGAGACCACCAGGACGTCGGCGCGGGCGCCCGTGGGCACCGGCTCCTTCACGCCGGAGAGGGTCCAGCCGTCGCCGGCCTGCGTGGCTGTGACCGCCGAGGCCGACGGGCTCCACCGGGTGCCGATCTCGGCGTGCGCGAACGCCGGCACGCTGGTGCCCTCGGCGATCGCGCCCACCAGTTCGCTCTTCTGCTCGTCGGTGCCGACGGCGGCGATCAGCCCACCGGCCAGCACGACGGCCTCGATGAACGGCTCCGGGGCGATGACCCGGCCGATCTCCTCGGCGACGATCGCCACCTCGATCGGCCCGGCGCCCATGCCGCCGTGCTCCTCGGCGAAGGGCAGACCGAGCAGCCCCATCTCGGCCAGCCGCGACCAGGTCTTCTCATCGAAGCCCGGGTCGTTCGCGACCACCTTCCGACGCTGCTCGCTGTCGCCGTAGGTGCGTGCCAGCAGGCCGCGCACGGCCTCCCGCAGGTCGTTCTGCTCGCTGTCGAAATCGAAGTTCACGTCAGATCACAGCCCCAGGATCGTGCCGGCGATGATGGTGCGCTGAACCTCGTTGGAGCCTCCGTAGATGGAGACCTTCCGGTAGTTCAGGTAGTGCGGCGTCGCGGTGCGTGCCCAGTCCGGCACGTCGGAGCCCTCTTGCGCGAACGAGGCGACCGAGAGCGGGCCGGCGATGTCGACCAGCAGCTCGGTGGCGGCCTGCTGCAGCTCCGACCCCTTGAGCTTGAGCACCGACGAGGCCGGGTGCGGCTTGCCGTCGGCGGAGTTGGCGACCACGCGCAGCGCGGTGAGCTCCAGGGCCACCACCTCGTTCTCGACCTCGGCGATCCGCCGGGCCATGAACGGGTCCTCCAGCAGCGGACGGCCGTCGACGGTGATCTCGCGGGCGTACTCCTTCGCCTGGGCGAGCATCTTCTTGGTCGCGCCCACGCGGGCGATGCCGACGCGCTCGTTGCCGAGGAGGAACTTGGCGTAGTCCCAGCCGCGGTTCTCCTCGCCGATGAGGTTCTCGGCGGGAACGCGCACGTCCTCGAAGAACACCTCGTTGACCTCGAACCCGCCGTCGATGAGCTCGATGGGGCGCAGCGTGACGCCGGGGGTGTCCATCGGGAAGACCAGCATCGAGATGCCGCGCTGCTTCTTCTCCGCCGTCGGGTCGGTGCGGACCAGGCAGAAGATCCAGTCGGCGTGCTGGCCCAGGGTGGTCCAGGTCTTCTGCCCGTTGACCACCCAGTCGTCGCCGTCGCGGACGGCGGTGGTGCGCAGCGAGGCGAGGTCGGAGCCGGCGTCGGGCTCGGAGAAGCCCTGGCACCACCAGATGTCGAGGTTGGCCGTCTTGGCCAGGAAGCGCTCCTTCTGCTCCTGGTTGCCGAAGGCGGCGATGACCGGGCCGATCATGCTGGTGTTGAAGGCCAGCGGCTCGGGCACACCGGCGAGCTGCATCTCCTCGCGCCAGATGTGGCGCTGCAGCGGCGTCCAGTCCTGGCCGCCCCACTCGACCGGCCAGTGGGGCACGGCCAGGCCCGCGGCGTTGAGCGCGCGCTGGGCCTCGACGTACTCATCCTTGGTCACGTGCCGGTGGGACGCGACCTTGTCGCGGATCTCCTGCGGCACCTGCGTGGTGAAGAAGGTCCGCATCTCCTCCCGGAAGGCCTCGAGCTCCGGGGACAGCTGCAACCGCATCGGTCCTCATTTCCTGACGGCGGCACTCGTCGTCGCGCGCGCCGTCTCGACGTGTGCCTCGGACGATCCCACACGGGGTACTGGCCAGTAGATGCGGCACCCCTGGCGGGGCGAAAAAGCGGGAGGGCACCGGTTCCCGGGTGGTGGTCCCACCCGGGAACCGGTGCCCCCTGCCCCACGGTCTAGGAGATGGTCTCCCAGAACGCGCAGTTGGCCTCGGCGGCGACGTCGACCGGGCCGATCCCCCCGTCGGAGGCGATGTCCAGGCCCTGGACGTCGGCCGGGGCCCGGTAGCGGGTCCACGGCGGGACGCCGGGGCCGTTGGGGTTGCCGTGGGCCGCGAAGTTGGTCCAGTAGCGGACCATCGCCGTGGAGAGCTCCTCCTGCTCGGCGTCCAGCCCGTCCCCGAACAGCCCCGGGAACAGGTACGGCAGCTCGGTGGCGTGCTGCGCGTCCTCCGGGTACGCCGGGTACGGGAAGTCCAGCAGCGGGTCGGCCGTCTCGTCGCGGAACTGGTAGGCGAACACGGGCGCCGGCACCGGGGGACGGGCCAGCGTGTCGTAGGCGTCGACGTGCTCGCAGGTCGACAGCGCACTGCCCGCGTCGCTGTTGACGGCGGCGAGGGCACGCAGCGGCGACGGGTGGGCGCCGGCCGGGTAGCGCGCCAGCACCTCGTCGGCGGCGTCGCCGAAGACCCCGGCGAGGACGGCCGCGTAGTCGGCTTCCGTGAAGCCGCCGGCGTCGTTCGCGAGCGCCGCCACGGCCGGGTTCAGCGGCGTGAACAGGGTGTTCTCGTCGCTGAGGTTGCCGTGCATGACCGGTACGCGCGCGTGGTCGCCGGCCGCGATCGCCTCGGCGGGCTGGACCGGAAGCGCCGAGCCGCCGACGACGAAGGCGCCGCCCGGCCAGGCGTCGAGCAGCTCCTGCACCGGCGTCTCCCGCAGGCAGGCCGCGACGTCGGCCGCGGTGTCGCACCCGACGGTCTCGGCCACCCCGGCGCCCTTGGCCTCCGCCGTCTCCAGCGTGTCGTAGGGGGCGGTGCAGCTGTAGCTCTGGGCGATGGCCCGGTCGAACAGGCCCCGCGCCGACGGCGAGGTGAGCTGCGCGCAGACGGCTGAGCCACCCGCGGACTCACCGAAGATGGTGACCCGGCCGGGGTTGCCGCCGAAGGAGCGGATGTTGCGCTCGACCCAGCGCAGCGCGGCCTGCTGGTCGAGCAGCCCGGCGCTGCCGGAGGCGACGTCGCCGTTCTCGCGGGAGAGGTCCTCCTGGGCCATGAAGCCCAGCGCGCCGAGCCGGTAGTTGATCGTCACCACGACGACGTCGCCCTCGAGCGCGAGCTTGCTGGCGTCGTACCGGTCGCCGCTGCCCGTCTGCCAGGAGCCACCGTGGATCCAGACCATGACCGGAAGGTTCTTCCGGGAGGTGTCCAGGCCCGAGGGGGTCGTGACGTTGAGGTAGAGGCAGTCCTCCTCCACCGACGACGTCGGGTTCGTGGCACCGGGCTCCTGCGGGCAGGCGCTGCCCGGGACGGTGGCGTCGTGGACCCCCTCCCACGGCTCCGCCGGGGCCGGTGGCCGGAACCGCAGGTCGCCCACCGGCGGGGCGGCGTACGGGATGCCCTGGAACAGGCGGTAGCCGTCGGCCGCGGTGCCCTCGACGGCGCCCTCGGTGGTCTGCACGACCAGCGGGGCGCGATCGGGGGCGGCTCCGGCGGGCGCGGCGGTGGCGAGGGCGCCGGCGGTCAGGGCGGCGCCCAGCCCGAGTGCGAGCAACGACCTTCGGGCGGGACGTGGGGGAGTGGTGCGCACGTGACCTCCAAGGAGTGCCGGCCGAGCCCTGGGGTGAGCTGGGCCACAGCACCTGGGACACTAACCACACGTGTTGCACCGGGTGTGCCGGGGGTCACACTGCCTGCCCGCCTCGCCGGCCCGGTGACCGCCGGGGCAGCTGCTCAGCAGCCGGGCAGCGGCGGGCTGGTCATCCGTTCGAGGACCTCGACCCAGGCGGCCCGGACGCCGCGGGGGCGGTCGCCGACGACATCCAGGAAGTCGGTGGCGGCGGCCCGCCCGGTCCCGACGACGGCCTCGAAGCCCAGGCGCGTCACCAGCACCTGGATCTCGTCGAGGTCCAGCCCGGCGTCGACCAGGGGCTGCACCAGCCATACCGTCTGCTGCTGCGGGGCAGGGGACTCCACGCACCGCATTCGGACGACGTCCGCCCGGCGGATGCACCCTCCTCGGTCCCGCTACTCCACGGGCAGGCCGGTGTAGTTCTCGGCGAGCTCGCGAGCGGCCGCCTCCGAGGAGCAGATGCGCCGCAGCTGGGAGAGCTGCAGGTGGGCGTCGAAGTCGTCGCCGGAGGTGTGCAGCATCGAGGTCATGAACCAGGAGAAGTGCGTGGACCGCCAGACGCGGGCCAGCGCCCGGTCGGAGTAGGTGTCGGCCAGGTCGCTCTGCTTCTCGGTCAGCAGCCGCACCAGCGCCTGGGCCAGCAGCGTCACGTCGGCGACGGCGAGGTTGAGCCCCTTGGCGCCGGTCGGCGGGACGATGTGGGCGGCGTCGCCGGCCAGGAACAACCGGCCGCGGCGCATGGGTGCGCTGACGAACGAGCGCATCGGCAGGATCGACTTCTCGGTCACCGGGCCGGTGCCGATCTCCCAGCCGTCGAACGCGAAGCGGCGGGCGAGGTTCTCCCAGATCCGGTCGTCGGACCAGTCCTCGATCTTCTCGGTGGGGTCGACCTGAAGGTAGAGCCGGGAGACCGAGGGGGAGCGCATCGAGTACAGCGCGAACCCCTCGGGGTGCCAGGCGTAGATCAGCTCGTCGGTGGCCGGCGCCGCGTCGGCCAGGATGCCCAGCCAGGCGTAGGGGTAGGTGCGTTCCCACGTCCGCCCGCCGGCGGCGGCCTGCACCACGGGGCGCGAGACGCCGTGGAAGCCGTCGGTGCCGGCGATCACGTCGCACTCGAGCACCCGGGCCACCCCGTCGGCGTCGGTGAACCGGACCCGCGGGCTCTCGGAGTCGACGTCCTCCGGGGCGACGTCGGAGACGTCGAACAGCAGCGGCGGGCCGCCGTCCAGCTGGGCGGCGATGAGGTCCTTGGTGACCTCGGTCTGCCCGTAGACCCAGACCGTGCGGCCGCACAGCTCCGCGAAGTCCAGCTGGTGGCGGGTGCCCGGGTACTGGAGGTAGATGCCCCGGTGCTCCATGCCCTCCCGGTGCAGCCGGTCGCCCAGCCCGGCGTCGGTCAGCGTGTCGACGGTGTGCTGTTCCAGGATCCCGGCCCGGATGCGGGCCTCCACGTACTCCCGGGAGCGGTTCTCCAGCACGACCGAGTCGACGCCCTGCAGGGAGAGCAGCCGGGAGAGGAGCAGGCCGGCCGGGCCGGCACCGATGATGGCAACCTGGGTGCGCACGAGGCGAGTGTCCCGTCCGCCGCCGCTGCTGTCGCTGGGTTCCTTCCGTCCAGCGGAGGAAAGACCCCGTCAGACGATCTCGCCGACCCCCGCCAGGGCCCCCACTCCCCGTCGGCCGACCGGATCCGGTGCGCGAGCGCGCCGCCCGCGTCGACCACCGCCACGACCAGCCGGCCGTCGGGTGTGACGGCGGCGGTGGGGTGATCGGTGACGAAACCGCCCAGGTCGGTCCACGGGCCGTAGTGGCTGTCGGGGGCGACCTGCTCGGCCACCGAGAGGCCCCCGCCGGCGTTCCGGGCGATGCAGGCGATCCGCCCGTCGACGGTGGCGTTCGCCGTGGGCCCCGTGCCGCCGTGCCCGCCGATCGCGGTGGCCGATCGCCACGCGAGGTCGCGGTCCTGCCAGCTGGTCGCGACGTCCGCGGTGCCCGCCTGGCGGTAGTGCACCTCCGGTCTCCCGTCCGCGTTGACGGCGAACGTGGCGGCGCTGGCGGGGGTCAGGCCGGGCACCGGACCCCGCAGGAAGCCGCCGCCGGGCACGGCCTGCCGCCACAGGACCAGTCCGGTCCGCGAGGCAGCGACGACCTCGATGCGCCCGGTGGCGTCCAGCAGCGCGTCGCACGGGTCCTGCAGGTCGGTGCCCCCCAGGTCCACCCAGGGGTGCCAGGCCCCGTCGGCCTCCTGCCGGCGGGTGGACAGGCCGCCCCCGGCGTTGACGACGACGACCTGCAGCCGGCCGTCCGCGTTCGGCGCGAGGGCGGGGCTGCCGACGTACCGGGCGGCGTCGCCGGGGTTCGGCGTGCCCAGGTCGGTCCACGTGCCGCCGGCCAGGGGGCGCACCGCCACCCGACCGTCGTCGGTGCGGGCCGCGAGGTGGGTGCTGCCGTCGGTCCCGGTCGCCGCCACGACCGTGGTGACGCCGGCGCCGAGGTCGTCGGGGCCGAGGTCCACCGGGCCCGCCCAGCTGCCCGGACCGACCCAGCAGGCGACCCGGCCGTCCCGCACGGCGAAGAGCCGCACCGCGCCCTCGCCGTCGGTCGCCGACCACCGGGTGCCGCGGGAGGTCCGGTAGTAGGAGCGGTCGGTCGCGCCGAACACGTCCGCCGCGGCCGGGTCCCACGGCTGGTACGCCGTCGCGAAGAGCTCCCGCTTGCGGAGGCGGGTCGCGCTGTCGAGGTTCACCGGGTGCTGGCCGACGCCGTAGTCGCGGTGCTCGAGCACGTACGGCAGCCACGTGCCCTGCACCGCCCGGTAGCGGCGCACGGCCTCGAGGGCGAGGGCGGTCGCCGCCCGGTGGTCCGGGTGCGACTGCGGCGCGTCGTACCGGTGGTCGGCGAAGCGCTCGGTCACGTGCAGCACCGTCGGCCGGTAGCGCTCCATGAGCCCGCGCAGCACCGCCACCGCGTCGTCCTCGTCGTACCGCTGCGCCAGGTCGACGAGCCCACCGGCAGCCGGAACGGTCTCCAGGGTGGCGCCGGAGAGGAGCCGGGAGAGCCGGCCATCGGGCAGCCCCATGAAGGTGACCCGCACCTCGGGCCGGTCGCGGAGCCGGAACTCCTCCACCAGGTGGCCCCCGAGCCGGACCACCTCGCCCTCCCACTCGTCCTGGAGGGTGAGGTCCCGCACGTCGCCGGAGATCCGGTAGGCGTCCTGGATGCCGCGTCGCCGGTCACGGGCGCGGATCGACGCCTCCTCGCGGGGGAGCAGTGCGTCCCCCGCGCTGACGTAGACCACGGTGGTGGGGATCCCGGCGTGGATGCCGGCGTCGAGGTCCGGGTTCAGGAACAGCAGGTCGTCGTCGGGATGGGCGACGACGGCCACGACGGAGGCGTCCACCGGCCTCTCCTCCCGCTCGCCGGATCGGCGAGACCTCGCCGGGCGGTTGCAGCATCCTCCCCGGGCAGCCCGGCGGACGGAAGCGCGCCGGGCTGCCCGGGGAGCTCACCGCGGGTCAGCGGAACTCGCGCGTGCGGGCGAGCTCCCGGCCGATGCCCCGCGCCGCCACCTCGAGAACGGGCACGAGGCGGGGGAGGTCGCGCCGGTGCGGGGGGACGACGATGCCCAGGGCGGCCACGACGACCGGCCCGCTGGGGCGGTCCACCTGCACCGGTACCGCCAGGGATGCGGCGCCGGGGGACATCTCCTCCGACGTCCGGGCGTAGCGGCGGCGGCGGACCTCGGCGAGCTCGCGCCGCAACCGGCCGGGGTCGACGACGGTGTGCCGGGTCTCCCGGCTCAGCGAGCCGAGCGCCTGCTCGACGACGTCGGGGGGTGCCGACGCCAGCAGGACCTTGCCGACCCCGGTCGCGTGCAGGGGGAGCCGGCTGCCCACCTGGCTGACGATCGGCACGGACTCCCGACCGGAGATCCGCTCGACGTAGAGCGCCCGCAGCCCGTCCCGGACGGCGAGGTGCACCGTGTCGCGGATCGTGGTGTGCAGGTCGTGCAGCAACGGCGCGGCGACCTGACGCAGCTCCATCTGCACGGGTGCGAGCAGACCGAGGTCCCAGATCTTGCGGCCGATCTCGTAGCGGCCGTCGGACCTGCGGTGCAGGGCACCCCACGCGGTGAGCTCACCCAGGAGCCGGTGTGCCGTGGTCAGGGGCGTTCCGGAGCGCTCGGCGATCTCCGACAGCAGCAGCCGCGGCGCCGAGCTGTCGAACGCGTCGAGGATGGCCAGTGCCCGCGAGGTGACCGAGCGGCCCGGTTCGGCGCTGCGGCCGGCCATGCGAGCTCCTCCCGCGCAGTGGAAGCCTGGGCTTGGTGAGCATAGTGGCGGAGCCGTACCTTCCCGGCATGACCGGGACCACACCGAGCGCCGGGCTCCACCTGCCGCGCTACTACCGCGAGGACGACGCCCTGCGGACGCCCGTCGGGTTCCCCCAGTACCGCAGCACGGCGCTCCGCGCGCCGCTGCGCACGCCGGTGGACCTGCCGCACCGGCTGACCGAGATCACCGGGCCGGTGCTGGGTGAGGACCGGGTCACCGCCGCGGACGCCGACCTGACCCTGCGCAACGGCGGGGAGGCGATCGGGCAGCGGATCCTCGTCTACGGGCGGGTGCTGGACAGCGACGGCCGCCCGGTGCCCGACGCGCTGGTCGAGATCTGGCAGGCGAACGCCGGAGGCCGCTACCGGCACGTCGTCGACACCTTCCCGGCGCCGGTCGACCCGCACTTCGACGGTCTCGGCCGGGTGGTCACCGACAGCCTGGGCCGCTACGAGTTCATGACGATCAAGCCCGGCGCCTACCCGTGGGGCAACCACCACAACGCGTGGCGGCCGGCGCACATCCACTTCAGCCTCTTCGGGCGTGCGTTCACGCAGCGCCTGGTGACGCAGATGTACTTCCCGGACGACCCGCTCTTCGGCCAGGACCCGATCTTCAACGCGATCCCCGCCGCGGCACGGCACCGCGCGATCAGCCGCCACTCCCTCGAGCGGACCCAGGACAACTGGGCGCTCGCGTTCGAGTGGGACATCGTGCTCCGCGGCAGCGAGCAGACCCCGTTCGAGACCGAGGACGACGGAGACGTGGCATGACCGGGCCGATCGTGAACCTGCTGGACGTCCCCGAGGTCAGCGAGCCGTACCAGCCCCGGTCGGGGCAGCGCGGCTCCGGCTTCCTCACCGATCCGCTGCGCCTGGGCCCCACGCCGAGCGCCACGGTCGGGCCCTACCTCGCCATCGGGCTCACCTGGCCGGACGGCGTCTGGGCGGCCGAGGAGGGCACCGAGGGCGGCTTCTGGATCCGCGGCCGGATCTTCGACGGCGCCGGTGACCCCGTCCCCGACGCGATGGTGGAGACCTGGCAGGCCGACCCCGACGGCGGCTTCCCGTCGCCGGAGGACCCGCGAGGCGCGTCGTCCTACCCGGGGTTCCGGGGCTACGCGCGATCGGCGACGGTCCAGCCGCCCGGGGAGTACGCCGTCTTCACCCTCAAGCCCGGCCGGGTGCCCGACGGCGAGGGCGGCCTGCAGGCCCCGCACATCGACGTCTCGGTGTTCGCCCGCGGGATCCTCGACCGGGTGGTCACCCGGATCTACTTCGCCGACGAGGCGGAGGCGAACGCCGAGGACGTCGTGCTGCGGGGGCTGCCCGAGGACCGGCGGGGCACGCTGCTGGCCACACCCGTCGAGGACGGCTACCGCCTGGACATCCACCTGCAGGGTGAGCGCGAGACGGTGTTCTTCGCGGTATGAGCCGCTGCGCCACCTGCGGCTCCGGCAGGAACGATCCGTGACCGGCCTCTTCGACGGGACCTTCGCTCGTGGAGGTGCCGCGGCGGCAGTCTCCGACTCCGCCTGGATCGACGCGCTCCTCGACGTGGAGGCCGCGCTCGCCCGCGCGGCGGCCCGCCTCGGGCTCGTGCCGACGACGGCGGCCGACGCGGTGACCCGTGCCTGCGCCGAGCCGGCCGGTCTGGACCTGGCCTCGGTGATCACCTCGGCGGCCGACGCCGGCAACCCGGTGCCCCCGCTGGTGCGCGTGCTCCGTTCGGCGGTGGGGGAGCGGGACGCGGTCGCGGTGCACCTCGGTGCCACCAGCCAGGACGTGCTGGACACCGCGCTGGTCCTCCTGGCCCGCCGGGCGGTCGCCGCGATCGACCGCGAGCTCGCCGTCGCCGCCGAGGCGGCGGCCGGGCTCGCGCGCAGCCACCGCGACCAGGTGGCCATGGGGCGCACGCTGATGCAGCAGGCCCTGCCGACCACGTTCGGGCTCAAGGCGGCCGGCTGGCTCAGCGGGCTCGACGGCGCCCGCGCCCGGTTGCGAGCCGTGGATGCCTCCCTGCCGGTGCAGTACGGGGGCGCGGTGGGCACGCTGAGCGGCCTGGACGGCTCGGGGGTGGCGCTGCGGGAGGCGCTCGCCGCGGAGCTGGGGCTGTCCGCCACGCCCGTCGCGTGGCACACGATGCGGCTGCCGATCGCGGACCTGGCCGGTGCGCTCGGCTCGGCCGGGGGCGTCGTGGCGTCCGTGGCCCTCGACCTGGTGCTGCTCGCCCAGACGGAGGTGGCCGAGGTCGCCGAGGTGAGCGAGCACCGTGGCGGTTCCTCGGCGATGCCGCACAAGAACAACCCGGTGGCCGCCATCTCTGCCCGTGCGTGCGCCCGCCGGGCCCCCGGGCTGGTGGCCACCCTGCTCGCGGCCATGGAGCAGGAGCACGAGCGGGCCGCTGGTGCGTGGCACAGCGAGTGGCCGACGCTCACGGCCCTGCTGGCCACGGTCGGCTCGGCGGCGTCCTGGCTGGCCGAGAGCCTGGAGTCGCTGCGGCCCGATCCGGACCGCATGGCCGCGACCGTGGCGGCGGCGGACGCGCCGGCGCTCGCCGCGGCGGCGACCGACGCGCTCGCGGCCCGGCTGGGCCGGGGTGCCGCCCACGAGGCCGTCGCCGAGGCCGCCCGCGCCGCCCGCGCGACCGGCCGCCCGCTCGCCGAGCTGCTCGCCGAGCGCGCCGATCTCGACCCCGCCGACCTGCGTACTGCCCCCGACGTCGGCGAGGCCGGCGCCCAGGTCGACGCCGTCCTCGCCGACCACCACGCCCGCACCGGAGGCACGCCGTGACCGCCATCGCCGTCTCGTACACCGTCGCCGGGCCTGCCGACGCGCCGGTGGTCGTGCTGTCCAACTCCCTCGGGGCCACCCGAGCCATGTGGGACGCCCAGGTGCCGGCCCTGGCCGAGCGGTTCCGGGTGGTCACCTACGACACCCGCGGGCACGGCGAGTCCCCGGCACCTCGGGGGCCGTACTCCCTCGACGACCTCACCGACGACCTGGTCGCCCTGCTCGACGAGGTCGGCGCCGCACGGGCGCACGTCGCGGGGTTGTCGCTGGGCGGGATGACCGGCATGCGCCTCGCGGCCCGGGAACCGGGGAGGGTGGACCGGCTGGCGCTGCTGTGCACCGCGGCGCTGCTGGGGCCGCGGCAGAACTGGGTGGACCGGGCCGCGACCGCGCGGACCGAGGGCACCGGCGTGCTCGCGGCCACCGTCGTCAGCCGGTGGGTGACCGCCGGTTACGCCGCGGAGCACCCGGACGTCGTCGCCCGCCTCCGCGAGATGGTCGCGGGCACCGACGGCGAGGGGTATGCCGGCTGCTGCGAGGCGATCGCCGACATGGACCTGCGCGCCGACCTGCCGGCCATCACCGCGCCGACGCTGGTGATCTCGGGCGCGGAGGACCCGGCCACGCCCCCGGAGCACCAGCAGGCGATCGCCGACGCCATCCCGGGGGCCCGGGTGCTCACCGTGAGCCCCGGCGCGCACCTGGCGAACATCGAGCAGCCGTCGGAGGTCACCGCTGCGCTGCTCGCCCACTTCGACGCCGCCGGGAGTGCGCGATGAGCGAGCCGAACACCGACGACGCCCGGCGCGAGGCGGGCATGCGGACCCGGCGCGAGGTGCTCGGGGACGCGTGGGTCGACCGCGCGGTCGCGAGCACGACGCCGTTCACCGCCGCGTTCCAGGACTTCATCACCCGGACCGCGTGGGGCGACCTCTGGCAGCGCCCGGGGCTGGCCCGCCGCGACCGCAGCCTGATGACGCTGTCGATCACGATCGCGCTCCGGCACTGGGACGAGTTCGCCCTGCACGTCCGGGCGGCCAAGAACAACGGTCTCTCCGACGACGAGATCGCCGAGGTCATCCAGCACGCCGCGATCTACGCGGGCGTCCCGGCCGCCAACCACGCCTTCAAGGTGGCCGCGCCGATCCTCGAGGAGCTGCGCGGCACGTCGGCCTGATCCCGCGACCGGGGCGGTGGCCGTGCACGATCGGCCGCCGGACGGGCTCTGCGCCGTGGCCTGTCCGGCGTGGCGCCACCGGTGGTCGCCGGTCGCGCCGGCGGACCGGTCCACCGGCCCCGGTGGAACCGTGCCGAGCGGGGCCCGCGGTCAGTCGAGCGTGACCCGCACCGGGATGCTCTCCCAGGCCCGCAGCGTGTTGTTGTGGTGCCGGACCGTCGGCCCGTCCAGCTCCAGCGTGCGCACCCGGCGCGCCAGCGCGGCGACCAGGCTCTCGGCCTCCAGGCGGGCGACGTGCTGGCCCACGCACTGGTGGATGCCCATGCCGAACCCGACGTGCCCCGACGGGTCGCGCGAGAGGTCGAAGGCGTCCGGGTCCGCCCAGCGGCGCGGGTCGCGGTTGGCCGCGGCCAGGAACATCAGGACCTTGTGGCCCTCGGGGATGACCACGTCGCCCACGCGGATGTCGGTGGTCGCCGTGCGGAAGAAGGTCTGCACCGGCGACTCCCAGCGCACCGCTTCGTCGAACGCGACCCGGGCGAGCGACGGGTCCTGCCGCAGGCGCTGCCACTGGTCGGGGTTGGTGGCGAAGGCGTAGAGCACGGCGGAGATCCCGTGCACCGTCGTGTCCACCCCGGCCGTCAGCAGTGACCGGACGACGAGCGGAGCCTGCTCCGGCGTGATGTCGCCGCGGTCGGACGCCGCCCAGATGTCCGCACCGAACCCGGTGGGGGCCAGCACGTCCCGCTGGCACTGCGCGTTCACCCAGGCCGCGAGCTCCGCGACCCGCGGCGCCCCCTTGGCGACCAGGTCGTTGTCGGGCCCGAACGCGTTGAAGGCGTGGTCGCCGTAGGGGAGCAGGTTCTCCCGCCCCGGCTGGGGGATGCCGACGGCATCGGGGAAGACCCGCAGCGGGAAGGTGGCGGCGAGCGCCTGGACGGCGTCGAAGGTGGTGCCGCGGGCCAGCACCTCGTCCACGAGGGCGTCGGCGTCGGCCGCCCACCCGTCCCGCAGGCGCCGCAGGGCCCGGGGGCCGAGCACCTTCTGCAGCACGCGGCGCGGGGCGTCGTGCCGCGGCGGATCGGCCTCGAGGAGCAGGCTCGGCGGCCGCCACGGCTTCTCGTAGCGGAAGTTCGACAGGCCCACCCCGGCGGCCGACTGGAACCCCTGCCAGTCGACCAGAGCCGCGTAGACCTCGTCGTAGCGGGCGAAGGCGTGCACGTCGTAGCGGGTCAGGTGGACGACCGGTCCCGCCTCGCGTAGCGCGGCGTGCATGGGGAGCGGGTCCTCGAGCACCTCGTGGCTGAACGGGTCGACGTCGCTGGTCGGGGCCGCGGTGGTGGGCCGGGTGCTGGTGGGCCGGGCGGTGGTGGTCACGGGATCCTCCGGGATGCCGGTGCGGTCAGCGGTGGTGGGCTCAGAGGTCGAGGACGAGGCGCTCGTCCCGGGACCGCGAGACGCAGACGTACATGCAGTCGTCCGCGTCGCGCTCGTCGTCGTCGAGCAGGGCGTCGCGGTGGTCCGGGCGCCCCGCCAGCACGGTGGTCTCGCAGGTGCCGCACACACCGCGGCGGCAGGAGGACAGCACCTCGACGCCGACCTCGTTGAGCGCTTCCAGCACGGTCTTGTCCGGGGTCACCGTCACCGTCGTCCCGGAGCGCGCCAGCTCGACCTGGAACGGCGCCGTGCGGGCGGGCGTCCCGCCCTCCTCGGCGACGAACCGCTCCGTGCGCAGGGTGTGCGGCGGCCAGCCGGCGCAGGTCCGCTCCATGGCGGCCAGCAGGGGGCCCGGGCCGCAGGCGTAGATCCGGACGCCGTCCCTCGGCTCACCGAGGAAGCCGGCGAGGTCCAGGAGCCCGTGCTCGTCCTCGGGCCGGACGAGCACGCGGTCGCCGTGCTGCTCGAGCTCGCCGAGGAAGGCCATCGAACCGCGGCGGCGCCCGCCGTAGAGGAGCCGCCAGTCGGCGCCGAGCATCTCGGCCTGGGCGATCATCGGCAGGATCGGGGTGATGCCGATGCCCCCCGCGACGAAGAGGTACCGCTCGGAGGGCACGAGCGGGAAGTTGTTGCGCGGGCCGCCCACGCCGACCAGGTCGCCGACCTGCAGGTGGTCGTGGACGTAGCTGGACCCACCGCGGCCGGCCGGCTCCAGCAGCACGCCGACCCGGTAGGTGAAGGGATCCCAGCGGTCCCCGCACAGCGAGTACTGCCGGGTCATGCCGTTCGGCAGCACGAGATCGATGTGCGACCCGGGGGTCCAGTCCCTCAGCCGCCCGCCGGACGGTGCGGCCAGCTCGAGCGTGAGCACACCGTCGGCCTGCACGTCCTTCGACGTCACGCGGAGCACGGCGACGTCGGTGCCCACGGGAGCGGGGGCGGGGGAGATGGCGGTCATGGGGACAACGGTGACCCGCGGGCATGTGACCTGGGAAACACTCTTTCAATGGATGGGAGCGAGTGCGATGCTGGGGAGGTGCCACGCGTCGCGACGGGAGAGTCCTCGCTGGCGCGGGCCGTCCGCATCCTGGAGTCGTTCACCCCGGAGGAGCCGGAGCTCACCGTCTCCGAGGTCGCACGGCGGGCCGGTCTGCACCTGGCCACGGCCTCGCGCATCATCGGCCAGCTCGTCGACCACGGGCTGCTGAGCCGGGGCCCCGACCGCGAGGTGCGCGTGGGGTTCCGGATGTGGGAGCTGGCCTCGCGCGCCGCGCCCACCCGATCCCTGCGCGATGCCGCCATGCCGTACCTCGAGGACCTGCACGCGGTGGTGGGTCACCACGCCCAGCTCGCGGTCCTCGACGGCGACGAGGTCGTCTTCCTCGAACGCCTCTCGGCCCGGGACGCCGTCATCAACTACTCGCGCATCGCCGGCCGGCTCCCGCTGCACATCTCCTCGTCCGGGGTCGTCCTCATGGCCTACGGACCCCCCGAGCTGCAGGAACGGGTCCTCGCCCGCCCGCTGGAGGGCTGGTCCCCGGAGACGATCACCGATCCGGACCGGCTCCGGGCAGCGCTGGCACGGGTGCGCCGGCAGGGGTACGCCCTG
The DNA here is from genome assembly GCF_054050795.1 of Blastococcus sp. SYSU DS1024. Taxonomy (NCBI): domain Bacteria; kingdom Bacillati; phylum Actinomycetota; class Actinomycetes; order Geodermatophilales; family Geodermatophilaceae; genus Blastococcus; species Blastococcus sp. SYSU DS1024. The sequence continues at coordinate 53,744 of NZ_JBJHAA010000010.1, read as the reverse complement.
CTGGCCGGCCACGTTCACCCCGACGCGACGGGTATCGCCGTCCCGGTCCGGAACCGGCTGGGCGAGGTCGTCGCCGCCCTGTCGGTGATCGTCCCGAACGACGCCCGAGCCGTGTCGGCGGTGCCTGCCCTGCTGGCCGCGGCTCGCGGCATCGGTCGATCGCTGCGCTGAACGGCGTCCCTCCTTACGCTGCCGGGGTGACCCATCCCGTTGACCCGGTCGTCGCGAAGGACGAACTGCGCGAAGGGCTCCTCGCGCGCCGTCGGGCACGGCCGATGGCGGAGCGCGCCGCGGCCGCCGACGCGGTCGCGGCGGCCTTGCTGCAGGGACTCCGAGGCGTCGGCACGCTCGCCGCGTTCGTCCCCGACCCGTCCGAACCGGGGGCCGGCCGGTTGCCGGAGGCCTACACCCAGCTGGGGGCCCGGGTCCTGCTGCCCGTCGTCCCGCCCGAGGGGCGGACGCTGGACTGGGGGGAGTACACCGGCGAGCTGGAGCGTGGCCGGTTCGGCCTGCACCACCCGGTGGGCCCACGGCTCGGGGCCACCGCGATCGCGGCCGTGGACGCGGTCGTCGTGCCGGCGCTCGCGGTGGACCGCCGGGGGATCCGGCTGGGCCGCGGCGGTGGTTACTACGACCGCGCGCTGGTGCACGTGCGCCCCGACGCCGTCCTGGTCACGGTGGTGTTCGACGACGAACGGGTCGACGAGCTCCCGCACGAGCTCCACGACCGGCCGGTGCGCGCGGTGGTGACGCCCTCCGCGGGCTGGACGGCGCTCGCTCCGGACGACCGCTGAGCGGATCCCCCCCCCTCAGGCTCAGAGAGCGCCGCGGACGGCCGAGGCGAACGCCGCGGGCGCCTCCAGCGGCACGAAGTGCCCGGAGTCCGGCAGCGGCGTCACCGTCACCTCGGCGAAGAACTCGTCGAGGCGGTCCGCCCAGTCGGCCGGGAACAGCGGATCGTGCGCCGGCCACAGGACGTGGGTGGGGACCGCGAGACGGTCCTCGGCTGCCGGGACCTGCTCGGCCAGCCCGCGGGCCAGGATGCCCGGGCCCTGCCGGTAGAAGCCGAGCGAGGCGGTGAACGCCCCGGGCCGGCCGTAGCTGTCCGCGAGCCGGTCGAGGTCGTCGGCGGTCGGGGTGAACGAGGGGCCCGACCAGTGCGTCCAGAAGTGCTCGAGGTAGCTGCGGACCGCGTCCCGGTCGCCGTCGAGCAGCCGCGGGGCCAGGTCGAGGCGGTGGAAGTGCTGGTACCAGAACTCGCGGTGGACGTCCGGGTCCAGCAGGCGCTGCCCCGCGCCGGGCAGGGGCGGGGTGAGCACCAGCGCCCGCACGCGGTCGGGGGACCGGGCGGCGACGACCTGGGCGATCCGGCTGCCGATGTCGTAACCGGCCAGGACGACCGGTCCGAGGTCCAGCTCGTCGAGCAGCGCCATGACGCTCCGGGCCTGGGCGGCGCCCGTGTAGGCCTCGTCGGGGTCCACGAGGTGCTTGTCGGACTCGCCGAAGCCGCGCAGGTCCGGGACGACGACGTCGGCGACGTCGGCCAGCAGCGGGGCGACCAGGCGGTAGTCGGAGCGGCCGCCGGGCCAGCCGTGCAGGAGCACCACGGGCGGCCCGTCGCCGCTGCGGTCGTAGGCGAGCGAGAAGCCGTCGACGGATGAGCTGTGCGGCATGGCGTGAACCTCTCGATGCGGACGGGTCGGGCACCGTCAGGGCCGGCGGGGGAGCACCCCGCCGGCCCTGACGGCGTGGCTCAGGCCGAGGCGTCGGCCTGCTGGGTCTCGTCCGCGAGGTGCGCGATCGAGCGGGTGTCCTGGAAGGCGCGGACGCCCTCGATGCCCTGCTCGCGACCCATGCCCGACTGCTTCATGCCGCCGAACGGGGCACGCAGGTCCAGCCGCGTGGCGCCGTGGTCGTTGACCCAGACGTAGCCGCATGCCAGCTGGGCACCCAGCCGCGTGGCGGCGCCGTCGTCCGCGGTCCAGACGGAGCCGCACAGGCCGCCCCACGTGTCGTTCGCCTGCTGCACCGCCTCGGCGTCGTCGTCGTAGGGCAGCACCGGGATCACCGGGCCGAACTGCTCCTGGGTGACCACCCGCAGCGACGGGTCGGGGTCGACGACGATGGCCGGCCGGAGGAAGTTGCCGTCGGCGAGCTCCCCGCCGGGCAGCTCGCCGAACTCCAGCACCGTCGCCCCGGCGTCCTTCGCCTCCTCGATGATCTCCGCGACGAACGCCTTCTGGGCCGCCTGGTGCAGCGGGCCCATGGTGGTGCCCTCGGCCAGCCCGTGCCCCAGGACGACCTGCTCCAGCCGTGCGGAGAGCCCGGCCACGACGTCGTCCACGCGGGACCGGTGCACGTACAGCCGCTTGGCCGCCATGCAGATCTGGCCGGTGGTGTCGAAGATCCCCGCGAACAGGCGGTCGAGGTGCGCGTCGTCGAGGACGGCGTCCTCCCGGATGATCGCCGCGTCGTTGCCGCCGAGCTCCAGGGTCACCCGGGTGAGGCTCCGGGAGGCCATCTCCATCATCTTCTTGCCGCCGTTGACGCTGCCGGTGAAGCAGACCTTCGCGACGTCGGGGTTGTCGATCAGGCCGGCCATCTCGCTGTCCCGGCCGGTCACGACGTTGAGCACGCCCGGGGGCAGCTTCTCGGCCACGCGCTGCACCAGGCGCGTGGTCGCCAGCGGCGTGGAGGGCGGTGGCTTGACGATCGCGGTGTTGCCGGCCAGCAGCGCGTGCGGGAGCGCCGCGCCGAGGATCGCGATCGGCCAGTTGAACGGCACGATGACCGTCACGACGCCGAGGGGCTGGTAGGCGACGGTCGTCTCGACCGGGATGCCGGGAGCGGGCGGCAGCACCTTCGTGGCGTCCACCTCCTCGGCGAGGGAGAGGGCGAGCTGCCACCGGATCTCGAAGACCAGCGCGTCCACCCAGGCCTCGTGGACGATCTTGCCGTTCTCCAGCGAGAGCACCCGGGCGTCCTCGTCGCGCTCGTCGGCCAGCCCCTCGATCGCGGCGGCCATCTGCTGCGCGCGCTCCGTGGCGGACAGGGCCGACCAGGCCGGGTAGGCCGCCTTCGCCGCCGCGACGGCGTCCCTCACGTCATCCGTCGTCGCGGCCGCGGCGTGGCCGACCACGACACCCGGTCGCGCCGGGTCGACCACCTCGAGTACGTCGTCCGTGGAGCGCACCTCGCCCCCGATGTAGAGCCCTGTCGTCACGGGTGCCGTGGTGTCCAGCGTGCTCGTCATGCGGATCCCCACCTCTCTGTGTGTCCGTCGGGTCGGGATGCGAGGGCATCCCCGTCGGCGCCGTGCGCGCCGAAGTCTCGTGGCGCGTGCAGGTCACGCACCCCCGCACCGGGCCGGGCAGGCCCTGGTGCGCCGCCGTCGAGGGCGGCCACGATCCGCACCGCGTCGACGCTGCCGGCCACGTCGTGCACGCGCACGCCCCAGGCGCCCGCCCGTGCGGCGAGCACGGACGTGGCCAGGGTGGCGCCGTCGCGCTCGGCGGGCGGCCGGGGCCGCCCGTCCGGCCGCGCCAGCACCGCGCCGAGGAAGCGCTTGCGGGAGGCGCCGACCAGGACCGGGAAGCCGAGCTCGACGATGCGGTCCAGCCCGGCCAGCAGGGCCATGTCGTGCTCCGGGTGCTTCGCGAAGCCCAGCCCGGGATCGACCACGATCTTCTCCGCCGCCACGCCGGCCACCAGCGCGGCGTCGACCCGCCGGCACAGCTCCTGCCGCACCTCCGCGACCACGTCGTCGTACACCGCGCGGGCGTACATGTCGCGGCTCTCGCCCCGCCGGTGCATGAGCACCCACGGAACCCCGGCGTCGGCGACGGCGGGGGCCATGCCGGGGTCGGCCAGCCCGCCGCTGACGTCGTTCACCAGCACCGCGCCCGCCGCGAGGGCAGCGGTGGCCACGGCGGCCCGGGTCGTGTCGATGCTCACCGGTATCCCGAGCCGGGCCAGCCCGGCCACGACGGGCAGGACGCGGCGGCACTCCTCCTCGGGGCTCACGCGGCCGGCGCCGGGCCGCGTCGACTCACCACCGACGTCGACGTAGTCCGCACCGGCGGCCGCCATGCGCAGCCCGTGCGCGACCGCGGCGTCGACGGCGTCGTGCCGGCCGCCGTCGGAGAAGGAGTCCGGCGTGACGTTGAGGATCCCCATGACGACGCAGCGGCCGGGTCGGGCGATCACGGCAGGTGCTCCGCCCGCAGCGGCGCACCGGCTCCGCCGGCGGCCGCGACGCCGCCGGGGTCGAGGGCCCGGCGGCGGACCGGGGCCCTGGTCACCGGTGCATCATCTTCCGCACCTCGGCCTCGACCTCGTCCGCCCGGCGCGACAGGTCGTCCACGACGGCGACGGCCGAGACCAAGCGGGCCCGGGCTCCGTCGTCCTCGATCCCGGCGAGGTTCGCCTCGACGGCGAGGCGAGCTGTGGCGGCGGCGGCGCGGGCGGCGGCGGTGGCTGCGGCGACGTCGCTGATGAGGTTGCGGTTGGCGATCGGCAGCAGCCGTCCGGCCAGCCGGACCAGTTCGGCGGCGGACCCGAGCACCGCCAGCGGAGGCCGGGTCGCGTCCAGCTGCGCCCGGGAGAGCCGTCGCCGTCGGGCCGCCTGCTCCTCCTCGCTGTCGCGCGGCATCTTCAGCGCCTCGGCGACGGCCGAGAACGCGGCCTCGTCGTCGGCGGCAGCGGCGAGACACGCATCGCGCTGCTCGTCGGCCGCCGCCACGATCTCGCGCACGAGGTCCGCGTGCTCCTCGTCGGTGGTGAACCGTCCGACCATCGCGACGAGGGAGGCCGACAGGGCGGCCTCGACGGCGGCCGTGGCGCCTGCTCCGGGAGCGGCCATCCGGGCGGCCAGCTGGCCCAGGAAGTCGCCGAGCGACTGCCCGTCCAGCTCGTCGTGCCCGTTCACGAGTCGCTCCCTGGGGCGTGCCGCACGGCGAGCTCCAGCCGGTCCTCCGCGGGCCGCCCGGCGGCGAGCAGCCGTGCCTCCCGCCAGCCCCGCAGCGAGCTGAGCACCGCCATCTCCTCGGCGTCCTGCAGGTCGGCCACGGTGAGCACGCGCTCCTGCAGGGCGCCCAGCTCCAGCAGCCGGGCGCGCTCGACCCCCGGCAGGCAGCCCGAGGTGGTGGGTGGGGTCCACCACCGGCCCCCGATGCGCAGGGCCAGGGTGGCCGTCGTGGTCTCGGTCAGCTCGCCCCGCTCGTTGACCAGGACGACGTCGTCGGCCTCCGGGTGCCGGAGGGCCCGCGTCAGGTAGACGTCGCGCCGGGTGGTCTTGTGCTGGAGCCACGGGCTCGTCGCGTCCACGGGGTCGTCGTCCAGGGCCAGGCGCACCGGCCCGGTCGCAGCGGGCGGCATGGCCCCCGCCTCGACCTCGACGCGCCCGTCCCGGGACCCCAGGATCCGTATCCGCGCCGCGTCGGTGCGATCGGCGACCGCTGCGGTCACCGCCTCCAGGACCGCCGCCCGATCGAAGCTGAAACCGGTCCAGTCGGCCGAGTCGGCCATCCGGGCCAGGTGCCGGGCGACGTTGCGCAGCCCCTCACCCGGTACGTACGCCAGCGTCTCCAGGAGCCGGTGCTCGGTCACGTCGTGGGCCAGGACGGCCGCCTTGGCGTGCACCTCGCGGCGCTCCTGGGCCGCCTCCGAGCCCCAGGTGATGCCGCCGCCCACGCCGTACACGGCCTCGCCGGTGCCGCGGTCGACGACGACGGTCCGGATGGCGACGTTGAACCGGGCCCGGAACGGGGCGGACGGGGGAGCGACCAGGCCGACGGCGCCGCAGTAGACCCCGCGCGGCGTGGGTTCCAGCTCCTCGATCAGCTCCATCGTGCGGCGTTTGGGCGCGCCGGTGACCGAGCCGCAGGGGAACAGCGCGCGGAACAGGTCGACGAGTCCGGTCCCGGCCGGGACCCGCGCGCTGACCTCGGAGGTCATCTGCCAGACGGTCGGGTACCGCTCGAGGGAGAAGAGCTCGTCGACCACCACGCTGCCGACCTCGGCCACCCGGCCCAGGTCGTTGCGGAGCAGGTCGACGATCATGAGGTTCTCGGCCTGCTCCTTGCTGCTGGACCGCAGGAGGCGACGCTGCTCGCGGTCCTCGGCGGTCGTGCGGCCGCGCGGGGCGGTGCCCTTCATCGGCCGCGTCCGGACGACGTCCGCCGCCCACTCGAAGAAGAGCTCGGGGCTGGCGCTGACGACGACGTGCCGGCCCAGGTCGAGGTAGGCGTTGTACGCACCGCGCTGGGCGAGCGCGAGGCGGGCGTAGAGATCCGCCGGGTCACCGGCGACGGTGGAGCGCAGCCGGTCGGTCAGGTTGCACTGGTAGGTCTCGCCGGCGGCGATGTGCTCGCGGACGGTCGCGACCGCCCGGGCGTGCTCGCCGTCGGTCCAGTCCGGACGCCACGGCGACGTCGGCGGCGCGGCGTCGGCGGGCGGTTCGAGGGGCTCCGCCCGGGTCGGCTCGTCGCAGAGCCCGAACCAGACGAGCGGGGGCTCGCCGGGTGGCGAGGGGCCGCCCGGCAGCTGCGGGTCCAGGCCGGCGGCTGCCTCGTAGGCCAGGTACCCGAACGCCCAGCTGCCGGCCTCGGTGGCGTCGTGGACCTGCTGCAGGACGCCGGCGACCTCGGCCGGCCGCACCGCGGTCAGGATCCGGGACGGCGGCGGGCAGAGCAGCGCCTCACCCGCGGCGAGGTCGTCGAACCGGGCCCACGGCTGGGCGCCCATCAGCCACCGATGCCCTGCTGCACGCGAGCGGCGGTGAGGGTGTTGGCCAGGAGCATCGCGATCGTCATCGGGCCGACCCCGCCCGGTACCGGCGTGATCGCGCCCGCCACCTCGGCGACCGCGTCGAACTCGACGTCGCCGCGGAGCCCGTCCTCGCCGCGGTGGATGCCGACGTCGATGACGGTCGCGCCGGGCTTGACGGCGTCGCCACCCACCAGGCCGGGGATCCCGGCCGCGACCACCAGCACGTCGGCGCGCCGGCACACCTCGGCGAGGTCGCGCGTGCGCGAGTGGCAGACGGTCACCGTCGCGTTCCGTGCCAGCAGGAGCTGGGCCATCGGCTTGCCGACGAGCACCGACCGGCCGACCACGACCGCCTCCGCGCCCGCGAGGGGGACGTCGTACTCGTCCAGCAGCGTCATGACGCCGGCCGGCGTGCACGGCCGGAGCCCGGGCCGGCCCTGCGCGAGCAGGCCGGCGTTGAGGGTGGTCAGGCCGTCGACGTCCTTCTCGGCCGGGATCCGGGCGATCAGCGCCTCGGAGTCGAGGTGCCCGGGCGTCGGGAGCTGCAGCAGGATCCCGGAGACCGCCGGGTCGGCGGCCAGTTCGTCGACGAGCGCGGCCGCCGCCGCCTGGTCGACGTCCCCGGGCAGGTGGCGGTGCAGGTCCCGCATGCCGGTCTCGACCGACAGCCGGCGCTTGTTCCGGACGTAGACCTCCGACGCGGGGTCCTCGCCGATCAGCACCGTCGCCAGTCCCGGCGCGACGCCACCCCCGGCGACGAGCTCCGCCACCCCTCGGGCGACGTCCTCGCGCACCCGGCGCGCCACAGCCTTGCCGTCGATCAGCCGTGCGGTCATCGGACGCTCCTCCGGGCCAGGGGTGTCAGGCAAGGCTGTCCATCATCTTCCGCCGCCAGGCCTCGGTGGGCTCCAGGTCGTTGAACGTGAAGACGTGGAACCCCTCGATGCGGTTGTCCGGCTTGCCCATGTGCGGGGCCAGACCCTTGATGATCTTGTCCGGGCTGTACCCGCCCGGGACGAAGAAGCGCCAGAACAGGTTCTGCTGCTTCTTGAGGAACTTCGCCGACTCGCCGATGCCGAGTCCGCCGGAGACCCGCAGCAGCTTCTGGCGGTGGACGGCGCCGGGGACGCCCACGTGCACCGGGAGGTCGATCCCGCGGTTCTTCAGCTCGCGGGCCCAGTTCAGGATGACCGCCGGGTCGAAGACGATCTGGGTCTTGATGTGGGTGGCGAGGGGCGCCTTGTCCTTGAGCGCCTGGAAGAGCGTCTCCGTCGGCGCCTCCGGGTGACCCTCCGGGTGCCCGCCGATGCCGATGTCGGTGAAGCCGTGGTCGAGATCGTGCAGCGCCACGAGCAGGTCGTGGGCGTGCCGGAACTCCGTGGGCTCCTCGGTCGGGTCCCCGCCCACCACGAAGACGTCGGTGACGCCCGCCTCGCGGCAGCGCGCCACGATGTCGGCGAGGTGGGCGCGGTCGCGGACCTGCCGCGCCGAGAGGTGGGGGGCCACCGTGTAGCCGTGGCCGACCAGGGCGACGGTGAGGTCGATGGTCGCGTCCTGGCCCTTCGCCGGGGAGGCGGTCACCGTCAGCCGCACGTCCTTCGGCACGGAGGAGAGCACCGACTGCTCGGTCTTCTTGAAGGGGATCACCTCGTAGCCGAGGTCGTCGAAGGCCCGCCTCAGCGAGTTCCGGGTCGCCGGGTCCCGGACGGTCAGCGCGCGCTTCACGTTGTCTCTCCCTCTGCACGGGCCGTCGCGCGACATCCCGCGGCGGCCGACGGTGGCAGCGCCCGGCCGCCCGGCCGGGCGGGCTTCGAGCGCTTGCTCCTGTACCCACCATCGTGATCGGCGTCACCCGGTGGCCGGTACGGTGATATGGCGGTACCTGTGGCGCCGGATCGGTGGTCGTCCGTGCGTCAATCGTCGCGGTGGACGCCCGGAGCGCCGGCGCCGGGCCCGAGCGGGTGGCCGTGCCGGGGCGTCCCACCACGTCCGACGCGGCATCCCCCCGCTCGGGTGGGCCGCGCCCTCCGGCGCACGTGGGGTGTCCGCGGCATGTCAGCATCTGCACGGAGTGACCCGGGCCACGCGGTCACGGGGCCGCACGCGAAGGAGGGGCCGGGTGGAACCACGAGGACGGGGCGGGGTCGCCGCGTCGACCGTTCCGACCTCGGACGACGAGGTGGTGCGGTACGCCCCGGACGGGCTGGCGGTCATCGACGCCGACGCGCGCTTCGTCGAGGCCAACCCGGCCGCGGTGCTCCTGTGCGGCCTGGACCCGGACGCCGTCGCGGGCGCCCCCTCACCGTTCCCGCCGCCGGACCCGGAGGGCGTCGCCCGGGCGGTCGAGCAGACCGTGACCTGGGCGCCGGTGGCCGGTCAGCGGCGCGAGTTCGCGTACGTCGTCGCCCCGGTCGCGGGCACGCGGCGGTGGATCGTGTCCTTCCGCGACGTGACCGAGAGCCGGCTGCGCGAGCGGCGGCTGGGGGCGATCGCGAAGGCCGCCTCCAGCGTCGCGTCGAAGCGGTCGCTGGTCGGCACCCTCGAGGCGCTGGCCCGGGAGGTCGCGCGGACCGACGCCCTGGCCGGCGTCCAGGTGCTCACGGTGAACTCGTCGGGCGACCGGTTGCACGTCATGGGTGTCGCCGGGTTCGGGCGCGCAGGCGACTTCTTCGACAAGATCATGGAGTGCCAGGCCCTGGGGGCCGAGCTCAAGATGCTGGAGGCCCTCGAGCGGCGGCAGCCGCTGGTGGTGCCGAACCGGTACGCCCAGGTGCTGGAGGACCCCGCCTGGGCGCCGCTCCACGACCTCATGCGGCACCCCCGGTGGGACTGGTTCGTCAGCGTGCCCCTCGTCGCGCGGGGGGAGCCGGTCGGCATCCTGAACGCCTTCTACGCACCCGGGCAGGTCGTCGGTGGCACCGAGCTCGAGTTCCTGCTCGCCATGGCCGAGCAGGCCGCGATGGCCGTCGACCAGGCCGCGCTGCTGGAGCGCGAGCGGGACGTGGCCCGCCGCGAGGAGCGGCAGAAGCTGGCCCGCGACCTGCACGACTCGGTCGTCCAGCAGGTCTTCTCGATGATGATGCAGGCCCGGTCGCTGGGCGTCCTCGTCGCCCGTGGCCTGCCTCCCACCCCCGACAAGGTGGCCCAGGTGGCCGACGACCTCAGCGGCAGCGCCGAGGCCGTCCTGTCGGACCTGCGCGGCATGGTGGTGGAGCTCCGGCCGGCGGCGACCACCGCCGGTGGGTTGTCCTCGGCGCTGCGCTCCCTGGTGGACACCACCTCCGCCCGCACGGGCCTGGAGGTGTCCCTCGACATCGACGACCCGTCCGGCGAGATGACCGCGCTCGACGCCGACCTGCTCGAGGACGTCTACCGCGTCGTCGCCGAGGCCCTGCACAACAGCGTCAAGCACGCCGAGGCGTCGACGATCCACGTCCGGCTCGCAGTGACACCGCACGGCCGTCGACGGCGGCTCGTCGCCGAGGTCACCGACGACGGGCGCGGGCTGGGCGCCGGCACCATCGCCGGACCCTCGGGTGGGTCCGGGTCGAGCGGATTGGGGATGACCGTCATGCGTGAGCGCGCTGCCCGGTGGGGCGGAGCCGTCCGGATCCGGCAGCCGGCCGGAGGAGGGACGAGTCTGCGCCTGAGCCTGCCGCTGCCGACGTCCCTGTCGGCGCGGCCGCGGTCCGGCGCGGGGGTCGCGCCGTGACCACGTCGCTGCCGATCCGGGTGCTGGTGGTGGACGACCACGCGGTCGTGCGCCGTGGCGTGGTCGCCTACCTCGAGGCGCTGGAGGACGTGGAGGTCGCCGACGAGGCCGGCGACGGGCAGCAGGCGCTGGAGCGGCTGGAGCGGGCGGCGGCGCACGGGGAGCTGCCCGACGTCGTCCTCATGGACCTGCAGATGCCGGGGATGGACGGGGTGACCGCGACCGCCGAGGTGCTGCGCCGGTTCCCGCAGCTCAAGGTGGTCATCCTCACCAGCTTCGGAGAGGCCGAGCGCGTGCACGCGGCGCTGGAGAGCGGCGCCTCCGGGTACCTGCTGAAGGACGCGGGACCGGCCGAGGTGGACGCCGCGCTGCGCGCGGCGGTCCGCGACGAGGTCTTCCTCGATGCGGCGGTGACCCGCCGGTTGACCCAGGAGATCCGGGCGCCGCGCACGGGGCTCGGCGTGCTCACCACGCGTGAGAAGGAGGTGCTCGTCCTCGTCGCGGAGGGCCGGTCCAACAAGGAGATCGCCAAGCACCTCCTCATCAGCGAGCGGACGGCCCGGTCCCACGTGAGCCACCTGCTCACCAAGATGGGGCTGTCCTCGAGGACGCAGGCGGCCCTGCTCGCCGTCAAGGAGGGTCTCGTCCAGCCCCGCTGAACGGTGGGCGCAGACATTTGACGCGTCCCTGGTGCGACAGGGTGCCCGCCGGCCTCGGTCAACCGGGCGATCCGCCGGGCCGCCCGGCGGCCTAGCGTGAGCGGGGCCCGGTACCCGGATCGTCGCCCGGGGTCCGGCCGCACGGCGGAGGGAGGGGCCGCGTGACCGCCGTTCCCCAGGACGCCGGCGACGTCGGCCGGCTCGAGGTCCTGTGCGCCGCCGCCGGGCTGACCCTGGACGTCGCACCGGGCACCTCGATCCTCGCCGCGGTGCGACGGGCGGGGCTCGAGGTGCCCGAGGCGTGCGCCGACGGCTGCTGCGGCGCCTGCGAGACCAGGGTCCTCGAGGGCGAGCCCGACCACCGGGACGGCGTCCTGACGGTCGAGGAGCGGGCGTTCGGCGAGACGATGATGATCTGCGTCTCCGGCGCGAGGTCGCGGTGGCTGGTGCTCGATCTGTGACGCGGGGGAGTGCCTCGCCCGGGGTGGATCGGCGACGGATGACGCAGGTGGCTCCTGCCGCATCGGCGGCCCTGTCGTGTCATCGAGCCGATTCCGCCCGTCGTCGCCGTGCCTAGGGTGGCGGTGGCGTGAGCACGTGCGTGCGCATGCCGACCCCGATGTCGTCCGAGGAGGCGAGCGCATGACCACCTTCGTCCTCGTGCACGGGGCCTGGCACGGCGGGTGGTGCTGGGACCGCGTCGCGCCGCTGCTGCGCGCGGCCGGCCACGAGGTGCACGCGCCGACGCTCACCGGGCTGTCGGAGCGGGCGCACCTGCTCTCCCCGCTCGTCGGGCTGGAGACGCACGTCGAGGACGTGGTGCGGGTCATCGACGTCCTGGGGCTCACCGACGTCGTCCTCGTGGGGCACAGCTACGCGGGGCAGATCGTGACCGCCGTCGCCGACCGCCGCCCCACCGCGGTCGCCCAGCGGGTCTACCTCGACGCCTTCGTCGGCTCCGACGGCGACGCGGCCCGCGATCTCCTGCCCGAGACGGTCGAGCACCACTGGGCGGAGTCGGCGGCCGAGCAGGGGTTCGGCTGGCTGGTGCCCGTGCGCAAGCTGTCCGTGCTCGGCGTGACCGAGCAGGCGGACGTCGACTGGCTGACCCCGAGGCTCACGCCGCACCCCTGGAAGACCTACACCGACCCGTTGCGGCTGACCGGTGCGGTCGACGACGTGCCCGCGGCCTTCGTCGAGTGCGTGAGCTGGATGCGCGTCTTCGCCGGCCAGGCCGATCGCGCCCGCGCGCGGGGCTGGCCCGTGCACGAGCTGGAGACCGGTCACGAGGCGATGGTCACCGCGCCGGAGGAGCTGGCCGGCGTGCTGGCCGAGATCGCAGGGCGGCTGCCGGAGCCGGCCCGGATGGAGGGGATCTGACGTGGAGTTCCTGGTGCGGTCCGAGAACCGGCTGCCGGCCGACACCCCGGCGCAGCGGCGGGAGGAGCTGCGCGCCGGCGAGCGCGCGCGGGCGATGGAGCTGCGGGCCGCCGGCGTGCTGAAGCGGTTGTGGCGCGTCCCCGGCCGCAACGCGACCATCGGCCTCTACGAGGCGGAGGACCCGGCCGCGCTGCACGACGCGCTGATGTCGCTGCCGATGGCCCCGTGGCTCGACGTCCACGTCGAGGCGCTCGCCACGCATCCGCAGGAGCGGACGTGACCCGGTCGTCCGCGACCGCACCGCGACAGCAGAGAGGAACGACAGGGATGAGCTCCGACTCCGGCGCCGGCCGCCGGGACATGCCGGGCACCCCCATCTTCGACGGCGACAGCAGCCGGCGGGGGCTGCGCATGAACAAGCTCTTCATGAGCCTCCGCGAGGCCGCCAACCGTGAGCGCTTCCTCGCGGACGAGGCCGCCTACTGCCGGGAGTTCGGCCTGACCGCCGAGCAGGAGAAGGCCGTGCTGGACCGCGACTGGCAGGCGATGATCGACCTCGGCGGCAGCATCTTCTACGTGTACAAGCTGGCGATGATGGACGGCCGGTCGATGCAGTACCTCGGCGGCGTGTTCACGGGCATGGGCGAGGACGACTTCCTCGCCGCGATGCGGGCGGGGGGACGCCGGGATGGCTGAGGTGATCTGGGGTCTGGCGACCTCGCACGTACCGTCGATCGGTGCGGCGATGGACCGCGGCAAGACCGAGGACCCGAACTGGAAGGCGCTGTTCGACGGGTACGCCCCGGCGCGGGCGTGGCTGGCCGAGCACCGGCCGGACGTCGCGATCGTCGTCTACAACGACCACGCGAACGGCATCGACCTCGACTTCGTCCCGACGTTCGGGCTCGGTACCGCGGAGCGGTACGAGGTCGCGGACGAGGGCTTCGGTCGCCGGCCGGTGCCCGACGTCGTCGGCCACCCGGAGCTCTCCCTGCACCTGGTGGAGAGCCTGATCGACGAGCACTTCGACCTGACCGTCTTCCAGGAGCTCGAGGTCGACCACGGGTTCACCGTGCCGCTGTCGGTCTGGACGCCGGACCCCGGCGACGCGTGGCCCTGCCCGGTGATCCCGCTGCTGGTCAACGTGATCCAGTACCCGCAGCCGACGGCGGCCCGGTGCTACGCGCTCGGCCAGGCCCTCGGCCGGGCCATCCGCAGCTTCCCGGAGGACATCACGGTCGGGGTGCTGGGCACCGGGGGCATGTCGCACCAGCTGGCCGGCGCCCGGGCCGGGTTCATCAACCCCGACTTCGACCGCATGTGGATGGAGACGATCGAGACGGACCCGGCGCAGCTCGCCGCCCTGTCCCGCGAGGAGCTCATCCGCCAGGCCGGCTCCGAGGGGATCGAGCTGATCATGTGGCTGGTCATGCGGGGGGCGATGGACGACCGGATCACGAAGGTCCACTCGGACTACTTCGTGCCCGCGTCCAACACCGCGGCCGGGATTGCCCTGTTCGACAACCGGGCGCCGCACCCGGCCTGAGCAGCGCGTCGTCGAGGCCCCCGGTCCCGTGGACCGGGGGCCTCGACGTGTCGGATCCGGGTGCGACGGGCGCCGTCGGTCGCCGGTCAGCGGGAGCGGTAGCCCTCCCGGGCGAAGTCCACGAACGGGGCGGGCGCGACGGTGGCCCGGATCTCCACCTGGACGTGCTCCTCGACCCCCGGCTTCGCCGACACCGGCTGCTCGCCCCAGACCACCGTCACCTCGGTGCCGGGCACGGCGTGCTCGTTGTCGAGCGTGGCGAGGGAGACCAGCACCCGCTCGTTGGCCAGGTAGCCGCAGTCCAGCGAGATGCCGACCTGCCGGCCGTCCTTGAGCACCTTGTCCTCGTGGTGGGTGGCGTAGCGGGCCTTCGGCATCTCGATGTACTTGGCGCCCGGACCCGGCCGGTACAGGGAGCCGACCGCGGCGGTGACGTCGTCGGCATCCCAGACGAGCGTCACCTTCGTCCGGGGCGGCGCCTCGGCCAGCCGCTCGAGCGCCGGTCGCCCGATGAAGTCGTGGTCGAACCGGACGGTCTTCCCGTAGCCGATGTCGTACGGCGTGAGGCAGTAGCCGCGGATGTCGGCCGGGTCGTGGCTGCCGCCGATGGAGCCGACCTTCGCGACGGGGAGCCACTCCCGGTACTCCTTCATGAGCGGGTCGTCGGAGAACAGCGCCGCCATGGGTGCGGGCACCCAACCGGACTCCAGGTTGGCCGTGGAGTACGCCTTGGCGCCGACCCGGACCAGCCCGTGCTCCCGACCGGCCGTGAGCAGGGCCTCGAGGACCGCCTCGCCGTCCGCCCAGGGGCCGAACAGCTCGAACCCCGGCTGCCCGGCCATGCCGTGCCGGAGCCCGCGGACGCGGCGCCCGGCGATGGTGAACTCGGCCATGTTGAAGAACTTGACGTCGGGCAGGGGAGCGCCGGACACCTCCTCGATGAGGGCGGCCGCGGTGGGACCCTGCAGCTCGTAGCGGAAGAGCTTCGGCGGGCCGGACGCGCGCACGGCGGAGTTGTCGTCGCGCTCCGCGGTCGCCGCGTAGTCGCCGCGCTCGAGGTGGAACGTGACCCAGTCGATCACCATCGGGTGGCCGACGAGGTCGAACAGCTCGTCCTCGAGGTGGAAGAGGATCGCGTCGCCGATCAGGTGGCCCTCGGGGTCCACCGCGACGAACTGCTTGGCCTTGCCGACGCCGAAGCCGGCGAAGGAGTTGACCCCCGTGTCGCTGAACAGCCGCAGCGCGTCCGGCCCCGACACGAAGAGGTCGGTCATGTGGTGCGACTGGTCGAGCAGGGCGCAGGTCTCGAGCCAGGCCCGCTGCTCCGAGCGCCAGTTCGTGAACTCCGGCTTGACCGGGAAGGTGCTCGCCGGGAACGCCAGGTTCCTGAGCAGCTCGACCGGGTTGCCGGCGCGGGCGAGGGCGGCGGCGAGACTCTCGGAGGACATGACGGTTGACCTTTCGTCGCGGGGACGGGCAGGACGGACCCCGCCCGAGTGCGCCGGAGGGCGGAGGAGTGTCACTCCAGCACGTTGCTGCGACCGTAGGGGCGGGGTCCGCGCGCCCGGATCACCCGGATGACCACGTCGGGCCACGCCCTGGACGCACTCCGGATGCGACATGTGACCTACGGAGCGAGGGCACCCGGAGACGGAGATCGACGGATCCGGCCGGGGGCTGCGACAACCGCCGTCGTCGTCCTCCCGGGGCCGACGTCCGAGCGCCCGGGCACCGACCGGCGGACTACCGCCGGTCCATCCGCTCGCCCCGCGGCAGCGCGACGGCCCCGACCGCGACGAGCCCGGCCAGGCAGACGAGCACGGCCGACTGGGCCGTCCCGGGGGCGACGGCCGTGCCCACGGTGACCACCAGCGGGGGACCGAGCAGCTGCCCCACTGCCGAACCCTGGGTCACCAGGCCGATGGCGGCACCGGCCGACCGCGTACCGGCCGACACCCCGGCCAGGCCGGCGAAGAGGGCGGAGGGGACCAGTCCGGCGACGAACGAGAAGGCGGCCGCCGACGCGACCCGCAGCTCCAGCGGGAGCGCCGGGTCCAGCACCCCCCACACCGTCACGGCCATGCCGGCGCATCCGGCGAGGATCACCCGCCGCAGCGGCGCACCCCGGTGCAGCAGGTACGCCCCGAGGAGGTTGGCCGGTGCGTTCACCAGGAAGACGACGGCACCGACGAGCCCCGCGGCGGCGACGCTCAGCCCTTCGCCTTCCACCAGTGCAGCCGGCAGCAGGCCGACCACCGCCAGGTACTGGGCCGCGTAGAGGCCGAACGCGACGGCGATGATCACGACGGACGGCGAGCGGAGCGCCCCCAGCAGGCCGCCGAGCGACGCCCGCCCCTGCGCCCCAGCGGACGGCACCCGGCGCAGGACCGCCAGGAGGACGGCCGCCGCCAGGCAGGCATCGGCGACCGACGCGCCCCGCCAGCCCACCAGCGCGATCGCGGCGGGCATGAGCAGCGCCGCCAGACCCGAGCCCACCGGCATGTACGCGCCCCAGGCGCCGGCCACGAGCCGCCGGTGCCTCGACGCGGACACCTCCGAGAGCAGGGGTGGCGCCGCGAGGATCACCATCACGAGCCCGAGCCCCTCCGCGGCGCGGGCGAGCAGCAGCCCCGTCAGGGAGTCGACCACCGCACCACCGAGGTCGGCGACGACGATCGCCGCGAGGCCGAACCGGACCTGGCGGCCGAACCCCAGCGTCTGCCCCAGCCAGCCGAGCAGGACGCCACCGGCGGCGCCGAGTGCGCTCACCGTCGAGAGGTACCAGGCCGCGGTGGTCGGGCCGAGCCCGAAGTCGGCCTGCAGGACCGGCAGGGCGGCCGCGGCTCCGCCGATCTGCGCCGCGGCGACCACGCCGGCGCCCATGAGGCCGGCCACGGCGCCCCAGGACGTCCGGCCGGGATCGATCGCGGCCGGGCGCCCGGCCCCCGCGCCGACCGGCTGACGCGCCATCACCTGCCCCCTCCGTGGTCCGGACCGGGCCACTCTCGCCGATGGGACGGCCGTCGTCGCGCCGGCGTCCCGCGACGACCCGGCGAGTGCGTCAAATGACCCGGTCGCCCCGGCATCCGACGCACGCCGAGCGGCCGGAACGGCCGGCGCAGGGTGACGGATGCCCGTGTGCTGGAGCACATCCACCGGCCTACGCTGCTGGCGACGATGTGGCGCGGGCCACTGCCAGGCACGCCACCGGCCACCAGGCCGCAGGCCGGCTCCGCCGGTCCGCGGAAGTCACCACCGACGAGGACGGAAGAACATGACCGCGAAGAACCTGCAGGAGTTGCTCGACCAGGCCGGCGACACCGTCGGGCTCCTCCGCAACTCCCAGCTGGGCGCCTACATCTACCCGGTGGTCCCGTCGGAGTTCACCAACTGGCGACGCGAGCAGAAGGCATGGCAGGAGACCGCCGTGCTCTTCGACCAGTCGCACCACATGTTCAACCTGTTCATGAAGGGCCCGGACGCGCTCAAGCTGATCTCCGACACCGGGATCAACAGCGTGGCCAACTTCCCGGTGAACATGGCGAAGCAGTTCGTCCCGGTCACCCCGGCCGGCAACGTGATCGGTGACGGCATCCTCTTCCACCTCGACGAGAACGAGTACGTCTACGTCGGCCGCGCGCCCGGCGCCAGCTGGCTGCAGTTCAAGGGCGAGACCGGCGGCTACGACGTGGAGATCCGCAACGACCCGCGGTCGCCCTCGCGCCCCTACGGCAAGGCCGTCACCCGCGACCTGTGGCGCTTCCAGATCCAGGGCCCCCGGGCCTGGGAGATCATCGAGAAGCTCAACGGCGGCACGGTCGAGCAGCTGAAGTTCTTCCGCATGGGCACGATGACGATCGCCGGCGAGACGGTGCGCACCCTGCGCCACGGCATGGCCGGCGCGCCGGGCCTGGAGATCTGGGGCCCCTACGAGAGCTACGACCGGATCCGCGAGGCGATCCTCGAGGCCGGCCGTGAGTTCGGCATGGAGCCCGTCGGCTCCCGCGCCTACTCCACCAACACCCTCGAGTCGGGCTGGATCCCCTCGCCGCTGCCGGCGATCTACACCGGCGAGGAGCTGCGCCCCTACCGCGAGTGGCTGGGAGCGGACAGCTACGAGGCGACCAACGCCATCGCCGGCAGCTTCGTGTCCGAGAACATCGAGGACTACTACACCAACCCCTGGGAGCTCGGGTACGGCTCCTTCGTGAAGTTCGACCACGACTTCATCGGCCGGGACGCCCTGGAGTCCATCGACAAGGACGCCCAGCGCCGCAAGGTCACCCTGGAGTGGAACTCCGACGACCTCGCCAAGCTGCTGGCCTCTCCGGTCCAGGGCGCCAAGTACCAGTTCTTCGACCTGCCGAACGCCAACTACGGGTCGTCGAACTTCGACAAGGTCATCGACGCCGACGGCGCCCTGCTCGGCGTCTCGATGTTCACCGGCATCTCGGCCAACGAGCAGAAGGGCCTGTCGCTGGCGACCATCAGCCCCGACGTCCCGCACGGCGCCGAGGTGCGCGTGGTCTGGGGCGAGCCCGACGGTGGCAGCAGGAAGACCACCGTCGAGCCGCACGAGCAGTTCGAGGTCAGGGCCATCGTGAGCCCCGTCCCCTACGCCAAGATGGCGCGGGAGACGTACCAGGGCGGCTGGCGCACCGCCGGCAAGGCCTGACCCAGGCCCGGGCTGTGGCCGGGCGGCGAGCACTCGTCGGCCGGCCACAGCCGCGTCTCCTCCCGGTCCTGCGGCGCCCGTCGCACCGGGCGTGAGCGCACGGAGCCGCGAGGGGTGCAGCCGCGTCATCCGGAGCGCGGTCCGGCGCCCCAGCAGTGACAGACCCGCGCCGCGGCGGATGCGCGGCCGAGAGCGTGATGGCCCTGGCAGCGCACCGTCGCCGGGCGGAGGGAAGGACTCGCACAGATGGACGACGGGGCCGCGACGATAACGGCTTGGCCGCTGTCACCCCGGGAGGGTGGCCGATCCTCCGAGGGATCCGTACGTTACGCCGACGGGCTGGGGCCCACACCTCGGAGCGACGCGGCAACGGTGGGGGAGGCAGTCCATGGCGGCTGAGCTGACGGTGCAGGACGTCAGCCTGCAGTTCGGCGGCATCAAGGTGCTGCAGGAGGTGACCTTCGCCGTCGAGCCGGGCCAGATCTTCGGGCTCGTCGGGCCCAACGGTGCCGGCAAGACCTCGCTGTTCAACTGCATCAGCGGGCACTACAAGCCGACCGCGGGCACGGTGCGGATCGACGGCACCGAGGTGCAGGGTGCGCGTCCGGCGACGCTCGCCCGGCACGGTCTGGCCCGGACGTTCCAGCACCCGGCCCTGCAGCTGCACGAGACGGTGCTCGAGAACGTGCTGCTCGGTGCGCACGCCCGCCTCCCCGGCGGACCGCTGCAGTGGGCGGTGCGGACGCCGCGTACCCGGCGCTCGGAGAAGGAGATGCGCGCCGAGGCGCTCGACCTGCTGGAGCGCAACGGCCTCGGCTGGGCCGCGCACCTGCCGGCCGACGAGCTGTCGCACGGCCTCCACAAGGGCGTCGAGCTCTGCCGCGCGCTGCTCATGCGACCGCAGCTGCTGCTGCTCGACGAGCCCGCCGCCGGCCTCCCGCACGAAGAGGTCGAGCAGCTGATCGCGACGGTCCGGCGCCTGCGCGGGGAGGACGACATCACCGTCGTCATCGTCGAGCACCACATGGGCCTCATCGCCGCCCTCACCGACCGCGTCGTCGTGCTCGACCAGGGGGAGAAGCTCATGGAGGGGACGGCGGCGGAAGCGCAGTCCGACGCCCGGGTCATCGAGGCGTACATCGGAAAGGACACCTCGGATGACGCTGCTTGAGCTGGAGGACGTCACCGCGTTCTACGGCCCCGTGCAGGTGCTGGAGGGCGTGTCCCTGAGCGTTCCGGACGGCGGTGCGGTCGGCATCCTCGGCGCGAACGGCGCCGGCAAGACCACCACCCTCCGCGCGATCAGCGCCACCGTGCGCACCGGCGGCCGCATCGTCTTCGACGGCAAGGACATCAGCGGTCTGCGGCCCGACCAGGTCGCTGCCCTCGGTATCGCCCACGTGCCGGAGGGACGCGGCACGTTCGGCGACCTCACCGTCCGGGAGAACCTGCGCGTCGGTGCGTACCTGCGCAACGACCGCAAGGGCATCGACGAGGACATCGACTACTGCCTCGACCTGTTCCCGAACCTGCAGAACCGCATCACGTCGAACGGATCGGCCCTGTCCGGCGGCGAGCAGCAGATGCTCGCGGTGGCCCGGGCGATCATGTCCAAGCCGCGGCTGATGCTCCTCGACGAGGCCTCGCTCGGGCTCGCGCCGAGCACGGCGAAGTCCGTCTACGACGCGATCCGGCGCCTGCGCACCGAGTCCGGCATCGCCATGGTCGTGGTCGAGCAGAACGCCAACCTCGCCTTCACCGTCGTCGACAGCGCCACGGTCCTGGAGACCGGACGGAACGTGCTCACCGGCTCGTCCGCCGAGCTCAAGGGCATGGACGAGATCCGTCGCGCATACCTGGGAGGGTGACATGGGGATCTTCGTCCAACTCGTCGTCGACGGCCTGTCCATCGGCTCCGTCTACGCCGCGATCGCCCTCGCGATCGTGCTCGTCCACCAGGCGACCGGTCTGATCAACTTCGCGCAGGGCGGCATGGCGGTGCTCGCCGCGTACGTCGCGTGGTGGCTGACCAACCAGGGCGTGCCGCTCGTCGCCGCCATCCTGCTGTCGGTCGTCTTCTCCTTCGCCATGGGCGCCGTGGTCGAGCGCTGGCTGATGCGGCGTTTCGAGGGCGGTGAGCACGACACCGCCGTCGTCGTCACGATCGGCCTGCTGACGCTGATCACTGGCATCAGCGGGTGGCTCTGGTCGTACAACAACCAGCAGTTCCCGTCGCTGTTCCCCCTCGACACGGTGTCGTTCCTGGGGGTCTCGGTGAGCGTCCGCTCGATCGGGACCACGCTGGTGATCGTCGTGGCGATGGCTCTGCTGCAGGGCCTCTTCGTCGGCACGAAGCTCGGCCTCGCGCTGCGGGCGGTCGCGATCAACCCGCAGTCCGCGGCGTTCTCCGGACTCCCCGTCGGACGCCTCCTCATGGTCGGCTGGGGCCTCGCCGCGGCGCTGGGCGCCGTCGCCGGCGCGCTCGTCGCACCGCAGCTCACGCTCACCCCGGGGATGCTCGACCACGCGCTCGTGTACGCGCTGGCCGCCGTCATCCTCGGCGGGCTCAGCAGCCCGATCGGCGTGGTCGTCGCGGCGTGGATCATCGGCGTCCTGGAGAACCTGGCCGCGGTGTACGTGCCGTTCATCGGCCACGACCTGAAGGTCGCCGTGCCGTTCATCCTCATCTTCCTCGTGCTCATCGTCCGACCTCAGGGCCTGTTCGGCCGGAAAACCGTGGTGCGCGTGTGATGGCCTCCGCTTCGTCCCTCGCCGAGCGCTCGTCCGCCGCGCAGCGCTCGCCGCTCGCCCGGGCCCCGTGGGTGCGCTGGGCGGTTCCGCTGCTGCTCGTGGTCCTGCTCGCCGTGCTGCCCCTGATGCTGACGGAGTTCGCCAACGAGACGCTGGCCCGGATCGGCGTCTTCGCCGTCGCCGTGCTCGGGCTCAACGTGGTGATGGGCTACACCGGGCAGGTCTCGCTCGGCCAGATCTTCTTCGTCGGCTTCGGCGCGTACGTCACCGCGTACGGCGTGCAGAACGACTGGAACATCGTCCTGGTCTTCGCGCTCGCCTGCCTGCTCCCCGCCGTCGCGGGCTTGCTCGTCGCTCTCGCCGCGGCACGCCTGGGCGGACTGGCGATCGCGATGGTCACGATCGCGCTGCCGATCGTCGGCGTACCGCTGGCGCGGCGCCTGAGCGACTTCACCGGCGGCTCGCAGGGTGTGTCCGCGCGCTTCGGGGATGCGCCGGAGGTGACCGGCCTCTACGACGACCAGTGGCAGCTGTACGTCGTGCTGGTCATCGGCGGCATCGTGTTCCTGCTGACGCGCAACCTCGTCCGGGGCAAGTTCGGCCGGGCCTTCGCGATCGTCAAGGGCAACGAGAACGTGGCGTCGTC
The DNA here is from genome assembly GCF_054050795.1 of Blastococcus sp. SYSU DS1024. Lineage (NCBI taxonomy): Bacteria > Bacillati > Actinomycetota > Actinomycetes > Geodermatophilales > Geodermatophilaceae > Blastococcus > Blastococcus sp. SYSU DS1024. The sequence goes on along the minus strand of NZ_JBJHAA010000010.1, from coordinate 31,607 downwards.
CATGGGCATCTCGCCGTACCGGTACAAGGTGCTGGCGTTCACGATCGCGTCGCTCATCGGCGGGATCAGCGGGTTTCTCTACATGTTCGTCGTCCAGTACACCTCCCCGGAGACCCTGAGCTTCGGGCACTCGATCGAGCTGCTCGCCGCGATGGTGATCGGCGGCGCGGGCAGCATCGTGGGCTCGGTCCTGGGGGGCGCGTACTACGTGCTCGTCCCGCAGCTGACCAACCTCGTCGACCCGAGCCTCACGGCGTTGCTGCAGGGCGCGGTCCTGCTGGCCGTGCTCTTCCTCCTCCCCGGCGGCCTCGCATCGCTCCCGCGCGCGCTGGCCCGCGGGCGGCGGCGGTCCGGCACCGAGCCCGGTCCCGCCGCACCACCGACCAATCCGTCGTCGACCCCAAGGTCGGGCACCGCGGCGGAGGAACCTGAGACAGAGAGGCAAGGTCACGCATGAACAAGCACTTCCGGTCGCGGACGGCGCGCGGCATCGCCGTCGCGTCGGCCCTCGCGCTGACGCTCCCGGGCTGCGCCAACCGCGCAGGTGACGGCGGTGGTGACGGTGCCGATGGCGGTTCCAGCCCCGGCATCACCGACTCCACGGTCACCCTCGGCATCACCACCCCGCTCAGCGGCCCCACGGCGGGACCGGGCACCTGCACGGTCGCCGGCGTGACCGCCTACTTCGGCGCCAAGAACGCCGAGGGGGGCGTCGAGTTCGGCGACGGGACCACCCGCACCGTCGAGATCGAGGCGCGGGACGACGCCTACGACCCGCAGCAGGCGAAGGCCAACTACGACCAGCTGAAGAACGACGTCTTCGCGATGACCGCGGGGCTGGGCACGCCGACCAACCGCGCCTGGCGTGACGCGGCGATCGCCGACGAGGTCCCGCAGGTGCTGATCATGACCGGCGACCCGCTGTTCAGCGACGTCGACGAGAGCCCCTGGCAGCTCGGTTTCGTGCCGATCTACCAGAACGAGGGCGAGGCCTTCGGGGAGCTGCTCGCGGCCTCGGGCGAGGACCACCGGGTGGCGATCCTGTCGCAGAACGACGACTTCGGTGAGGGCTACGTCGAGGGCTTCAAGGCTGCCGTCGAGGACGCTGACAACGTCGAGATCGTCGACGAGCTGACGTACGAGGCGACCGACACGTCCGTCGACGCGCAGATCACCGAGCTCGCCGCCAGCGGCGCCGACGTCATCTTCAACGCGATGTCCCAGGTCCCGCTCGTGATCTCGTCCCTGCAGAAGGCGCAGCAGCTGAACTGGATGCCGAGCTGGTTCCTGCCCTCGAACACGTCGAGCCCCGGCGCGGTCCTCGAGCCCGGCAACGGCGCGGCGTTCCCCGGCATCTACTCCGTGTCGTTCGCCAAGGCGCCGCAGAGCCCGGCCTTCGCCGAGGACGAGGACGTGCAGACGTACCTGGCGGCCCTCGCCGAGCACGGCAACTACTCGGGCCCGCCGGCGTTCCCGCACTGCCAGTGGAGCTGGATGATCGGCGCGACGCTCGAGCAGGCATTCCAGGAGATGACCGAGCCGACCCGGGAGAACTTCATGGAGGCGCTGCGCTCGATCGAGGGCTTCGAGGCGCCGCTCATGCTGCCGGGCACGGCGGTGGACGCGACCCAGGACGGTCAGCCCGCGGTGTCGTCCGTGGTCGTGCAGAAGTACAACGGCCAGGGCTACGAAACGGTCGAGTCCTTCGAGTGACACCGGCGTGATGCGGAGGGGCGGCTCGTCATGGACGGGCCGCCCCTTCGCATGTCGCAGGCGCCCGTCCTCCCCCGGAGGGAGGCCGCCGCCGGGGCCTCCTCCGCGGGGTGCGCGCCGGTGGGCGGGCGCCCCGGATCCGTCGCGATGGCGAAATTGTGCACACCATTGTCGACAATCCGCCGCGCCGTCGGCTAGCGTGCCGGCATGGCTTCCCGGGCTCAGGAGATGGCGGAGCGCGCCCTCCGGGTCGCGATCTCCCGGGGTGACATGCCGCCGGGGTACCGGCTGGTGGAGGCGGAGCTGGTCGCCCTGACCGGGGTCAGCAGGAGCGCCGTGCGGCAGGCGATCGACGCACTGGCCGCGGAGGGGCTGGTCGAGCGCGTCCAGAACAAGGGCGCACGCGTGCGGGTCGTCTCCACGGAGGAGGCCATCGCCATCACCGAGTGCCGGATGCCGCTCGAGGCCCTGCTCGCCCGCAAGGCGGCGGAGCGGGTCACCGATGCGGAGGCCCGGGCGCTGCGGGAGCACCTGCACACCATGACCGCTGCCGTCGACTCCGGGGACCTCCTGAAGTACTCCGAGCTCATCCAGCAGCTGCACGGCATGGTCGGCGAGGCCGCCCGCCACCCGATCGCGGCGGACCTCGTCGGCCGGCTGCAGGCGCAGCTGGTCCGCCACCAGTTCCGCCTCTCGCTGCGGCCCGGACGTCCCCGCGTGAGCCTGGGCGAGCTCGGCGACCTGGTGCACGCGATCACCGACCGCGATCCCGACCGGGCCGAGGCCGCGGCCACCACCCACTTCCGCAGCGTCATCGCGGCGCTCGTCGAGACCGCCCACGACACCGGAGGCACCGCATGAGGAACGTCGTCGTCACCGATCCGCCGCGCGCCGACGCGGGGGACGCCGCACAGCTGGGCGAGTACGGCGTGGCCACCGTCCACGAGGCCCTCGGCCGGGTCGGCTTCCTGGGCCCGGAGCTGCGGCCGGCGTGGCCGGGTGCGCGGATCGGCGGCACGGCGGTGACCGTGCTCTGCTGGCCGGGGGACAACCTGATGATCCACGTGGCCGTGGAGCAGTGCCGCCCCGGTGACGTGCTGGTCGTGGCCACCAACTCGCCGTCCACCGACGGGCTGTTCGGGGAGCTGTTCGCCACCGCGCTGGCCCGACGCGGTGTGCGCGGCGTCGTGCTCGGGTGCGGCGTCCGCGACGTGCGGGAGCTCCAGGAGATGGGCTTCCCGGCCTGGTCACGGGCGGTCAGCGCGCAGGGGTCGGTCAAGGCCACCGCCGGCGCGGTGAACGTGCCGATCGTGCTGGGCGGGCAGACGATCCACCCCGGCGACGTCGTGGTCGCCGACGACGACGGCGTCATGGTCGTCCCGCGGGCCGACGTCCCGCGCGCGCTGACCTCCTCCCAGGCGCGGGTCGACAAGGAGGCCGCCAGCCGCGCCGCCTTCCAGCAGGGCGAGCTGGGCCTGGACCGCTACGGCCTGCGCGACCAGCTGAGCGGCTTCGGCATCGAGTTCGTCCCCTACGAGAAGTACGCGGAGCAGGACCGGTGAGCTACGACGACACCGGCGTCCGCTGCACGATGCTGCGCGGCGGGACCTCGCGCGGCCTGTTCGTCGAGGCGGGCGACCTGCCGGCCGACCCGGCGGAGCGGGACGACCTGCTGCTCCGGCTGATGGGGACCCCCGACCCGCGGCAGATCGACGGGCTGGGCGGGGCCACCACGCTCACGAGCAAGGTGGCGGTCGTCTCGCCGTCCGACGACCCCGAGGTCGACGTCGACTACCTCTTCCTGCAGCTCGGGGTCGACCAGCCGACGGTCGGCGACAAGCAGAACTGCGGCAACATCCTGGCCGGGGTGGGGCCGTTCGCCGTCGAGCGCGGCCTGGTCCCGGCCGCCGACGGCGAGACCAGCGTGCGGATCCGCATGGTCAACTCCGACAGCGTCGCCGTCGCCACCTTCCCGACGCCCGGGGGGCGGGTCGAGTACCGCGGCGACGTCGCGATCGCCGGCGTGCCCGGGACGGCGGCGCCCGTGGTCCTCGCCTTCACCGACACCGAGGGTTCGGCCACCGGCAGCCTGCTGCCCACCGGGAACGTGCGCGACACCGTCGAGGGCATCGAGGTCACCTGCGTCGACAACGGCATGCCGGTCGTGCTGCTGCGCGCGGAGTCCTTCGGGCTCACCGGGCACGAGCCGCACGAGGAGCTGGCCGCCGACACCGCCCTGCTGGAACGGGTCGACGCCTTCCGCCGCAAGGCCGCGGAGCTCATGGGCCTGGGCGACGTGTCGTCGGCCTCGGTGCCCAAGACCGTCCTGCTCTCCGCGCCCAGCGACGGCGGGCAGGTGTGCACCCGGTCGTTCATCCCGGTCACCCCGCACACGTCGATCGGGGTGCTCGGGGCCGTCAGCGTCGTCACCGGGATGCTGCTGCCCGGCGCCGTCGGGCACGAGCTCACCGCCGACTGGCCCGCCGGCACCTCCCGGGTCGACGTCGAGCACCCGACCGGTCACCTGGTGGTCGACGTGGTGGTCGACGGCTCGGCGTCGCCGCCGCGGGTCCTCCGCTCCGGCGTCGTCCGCACCGCCCGCAAGCTCTTCGACGGCACCGCCTTCCCCCGCGCCTGACCGCTGTCCGAACAGAGGAGATCCCGTGCCGCCGCTCCACGACATCGCACACCTCGCCCACATCGAGCTGCTGACGCACAAGCCCGAGGAGAGCCTGGACTTCTTCGTCCGGTACCTGGGGATGACGGAGAACGGCTCGGCGGGTGACTCGGTGTTCCTCCGGGCCTGGGACGACTACGAGAACACGACGATCAAGCTCACCGCCGCGTCCCAGCCCGGGGTGGGCCGGACCAACTTCCGGGCGAGCACCCCGGAGGCGCTGCAGCGCCGGGTCGCCGCGATCGAGGCGGCGGGGCTGGGCAAGGGCTGGCAGGACGGCGACCCCGGCTACGGCCCGGTGTACGTGTTCACCGACCCGGACGGCCACGAGATGGGCGTCTACTACGAGACCGAGTGGTACAAGCCGGAGGGCGACCTCAAGCCGGCGCTGAAGAACCAGGCGCAGGCCTACCCGGGCCGCGGCGTGAGCGTCCGGCGCATCGACCACATCAACTACCTCGGCGTGAACCCGCAGGAGAACCGCGACTTCTTCGTGGACGCCCTCGGGGCGATGACCACCGAGCAGATCGTGCTGGACAGCGGTGAGGTCGCCGGCACCTGGACCACCTTCACCAACCAGGGCTACAACGCCGTCTGGACCAAGGACAAGACCGGCACGTCGGGCCGGCTGCACCACATCTCCTTCGCCGTCGACAGCCGGGACGACATCATCCGGGCCGCCGATCTGGCGCTCGAGCACGGCATCCACATCGAGACCGGGCCGCACAAGCACACCATCCAGCAGAGCTTCTTCCTCTACGTGTGGGAGCCGGCCGGCAACCGGATCGAACTCGACAACCCGGCGGCCCGGCTGGTGTTCGCCCCCGACTGGCAGCCCGTCGACTGGTCGGAGGCCGAGCGCGCCAAGGGCCAGGCCTGGGGGCTGCAGACGATCTCGACCTTCCACACCCACGGCACGCCGCCGGTCGAGGCCCAGGAATGACCTGGTCGATCGCCGTCCTGGGCCTGGGGGAGGCCGGCGCGGAGATCGCCGGCGACCTGGTGGCCGCGGGAGCCGACGTCCGCGGGTACGACCCGAAGGTCTCCTCCGTGGCGGGCGTGCAGCCGCGGGCCTCGGAGGCCGACGCGGTCGCCGACGCCGACCTCGTGCTGAGCGTCAACAGCTCGCACGACGCGATGACGGCGCTGGAGAACGCCCTGCCCGCGCTGCGGGCCGGCACGCTGTGGGCCGACCTCAACACCGCCAGCCCGGGGTTGAAGGTGGCGCTGGCTACGCGCGCGTCCGAGCGCGACGTCCCCGTGGTCGACGTGGCGCTCATGGCGCCGGTCCCGGGGAAGGGCCTGCGCACGCCGATGCTGGTCTCCGGCGACGCCGCCGACCGCTTCCGCGAGCTGCTCACCGGCCTGGGCGCCGACGTCACCGTGCAGGACGGGCCGGTCGGCACGGCCATCTCGCGCAAGCTCCTGCGCAGCGTCTTCTACAAGGGGCTGGCCGCCGCCGTGGTCGAGGCGATGCGCGGCGCCGAGGCGGCGGGCTCCGCGGACTGGCTGCGGGACAACATCGCGACCGAGCTGGCCGGCTTCGACGAGCGGACCGTCGACCGGCTCGTGGACGGCACCCACACGCACGCCCGGCGGCGGGCGGACGAGATGACCGCTGCGACCGAGCAGCTGCAGGAGCTGGGCGTGCCGGCCCGCATCGCCCCGGCCGCCCGCGACCTGCTGGTCGAGCTGCGCGACGCCGCGCCGGCCGGGCCGACGGCACAGGAGACGGAGCAGCCATGATCATCGACTGTCACGGTCACTACACCACCGCACCCGCCGCGCACACCGCCTGGCGCGAGCAGCAGATCGCGGCCTGGGAGGCAGGCACCACGCCGCCGGCCTACCCGTCGATCAGCGACGACGAGATCCGCGAGACGATCGAGGGCAGCCAGCTGCGGCTCATGGACGAGCGGGGCATCGACGTGACGCTCTTCTCCCCGCGGGCCTCGGCGATGGCGCACCACGTGGGGGACGCCGCGGTGAGCCTCGAGTGGGCCCGCCGCTGCAACGACCTGATCCACCGGGTGACGCAGCTGTTCCCCGACCGGTTCGTCGGCGTCTGCCAGCTCCCGCAGTCCCCGGGGTCCGACCTCGCCGCGTCAGCGGCCGAGCTGCGCCGGTGCGTCGAGGAGCTGGGCTTCGTGGGGTGCAACCTCAACCCCGATCCGAGCGGCGGGCACTGGACCTCACCCCGGCTGACCGACCGCAGCTGGTACCCCTTCTACGAGGCGATGGTGGAGCTCGACGTGCCCGCCATGGTGCACGTCTCCGCGTCGGCCACCCCGGTCTTCCACGCAACCGGCGCCTACTACATCAACGCCGACACGACGGCGTTCATGCAGTTGGTGCAGGGCTCCCTGTTCACCGACCTGCCCGGCCTGCGGCTGGTCATCCCGCACGGTGGGGGAGCGGTGCCCTACCACTGGGGGCGCTACCGCGGGCTGGCCGACATGCTCGGGCAGCCACCGGTGGAGGCCAACGTGATGGGCAACGTCTTCTTCGACACCTGCGTCTACCACCAGCCCGGGATCGACCTGCTGCTCGACGTGGTCGACACCCCGAACATCCTGTTCGGCTCGGAGATGGTGGGGGCGGTGCGCGGCATCGACGAGCGGACCGGGCACCACTACGACGACACCCGCCGCTACATCGAGGCCGCGTTCGACAAGGGGGCGCTCGACGAGGCGGCGCGGACCGCCGTCTTCGAGGGCAACGTCCGGCGCGTCTACCCCCGTCTCGCCGCCGCGCTGGGCTGACGACCGGGCCCTGAGCGCAGACCCCGGGGCGGCCGCTCGCCGCCCCGGGGTCAGCTCGTCTCGGGAACGCGGAGGTGGGCGATCGCCACCTCGAACTCGGCGGTCGCCACGGGCTCGATGCCCCTCGCGGGTGCGAACTCCTCCCGGAACTCCCGCGCCCCCTCGCCCGCCCGCTCGAGCTGCTCGCGGCTGTCGTAGGACACCGCGGCCACGGTCAGCCCGTCGGGACGGCGGACCATGACGCTGACGCTGCAGAACCCCGGCAGGTCGTCGAGCTTGGGCATCAGGGACAGCCGGACGGCGTCCACGGCACGATCGACGGCGTCGGGCGCGGTGCGCAGCCAGGTGACTCGGGAGCTGGACCCGTGGTGGGGCTCGTCCACCCGGTGCATCGCTGCGATCTCCCACTCCTCCAGGTCTGGGCGGCCGCCGAGGAGCGCGGCGGTGCGCTCCGCCGACGACCGGACGTGCTCCTCGCTCGAGCGCATCGCCGCCTGGTCCCGCCAGGACGTCGTGACGATGCAGCGACCGGTGCTGCGGTCGACCAGCATGGACAGGCCGACGCAGCCGTCCACCCGTGCCAGCGTCGGCATGGCGTCGTCGCGCACGTGGTGGATCGCCGCGTCCACCGAGCGGGGGTCGCCCGTGATCGTGGTCGATCGGGCATGCATCTGGGCCACTGGTCCTCCGGGTGCCGGCGGGAAGGGCGCTGCCTGCGGCAGCGCCGTCCGGGTCAGGCTGCTCGGTCACACCGGTGTCGGCAAGACCGCCCGCCGGCCGGCGGCGGTATCCGAGACGCATGTCGCGGACGGGACGCGACGGTCCGGCCTGTGGCCCGTGTCACTGCCCCGTGAGGATCGGCCCCGTCGGCAGCGCGCGTCACGACCGGCCCACGGCGCCGGCGCCGCCGGACTGCTCGACGGACCAGCCCGATCCTGCGGAGGAGAACCACGCCCATGCGATCACGTCCACATCGGGGACACGGGCGCGCGACGCTCGCGCTCCTGGCCACCACGGCGTCGAGCCTCGTGCTCCTCGCTCCCACCGCGCAGGCGGCGCCCGGACCCCGGGGCGGGGGCGAACCGCAGCCGGCCACCCCGGTGATGGCCTGCGCAGACCTCGCCGACCTGCAGCTGCCGCACACGACCGTCACGGAAGCGCTCCGTGACCCCGGTGACGCCACCACGCCGGCGTCGTGCCGGGTCACGCTGACCGTCCAGGACCCGGAGGACGACGGCGTGGTGACCGTCTGGGTGCGCCTGCCCGAGAGCACCTGGAACGGCCGGTTCCAGGGCGTCGGTGGCGGCGGCTTCTCCGGCGGGAACGAGGACAGCCTGCTCGCCCCGATGCGCGCCGGGTACGCCGCGGCGTCGACCGACGCCGGGCACGTGGGAAGCCAGGGGACCTTCGGGCTCGACCCCGACGGCAGCCCGAACTGGGCCGCCAGGGAGGACTTCGGGCACGAGGGCGTCCAGGACATGACGGTCACGGCGAAGGCGGTCGTGCAGGCCTTCTACGGGCGGGGACCGGCGTACTCGTACTGGAACGGCTGCTCCACCGGCGGCCGGCAGGGCCTGATGGAGGCGCAGAAGTACCCGGACGACTACGACGGGATCCTGGCCGGCGCACCGGTGATCAACTTCCCCGAGATGCAGACGGGCCAGATCTGGGGCCAGATCGTCATGCTCCAGGAGGACAACCCGATCCCCGCGTGCAAGTTCGAGACCGCGCTGGCGGCGGCGATCGAGGCGTGCGACACCGTCGGTGACGGCGTCGTGGACGGCGTCATCGGCGATCCCTTCGCCTGCGACTTCGACCTGACCACGCTCGTCGGCACGGAGACGCCGTGCGGCGTGATCACCGCCGAGGACGTCGCGGTGATGCAGCGCATCCACGAGGGGCCGCGCGGCACCGACGGCCGCTTCCTCTGGTACGGGCTGCCGTACGGCGCCCCCTACGCGGGCCTGCACGACGTGACGCTGGACCCGGAGACCGGCCGGCTGGTGGGGAACCCGTTCATCTACGACATCTGGTGGCTGCGGTACTTCGTGGCCGACGACCCGGAGCTCGACTGGCGGACCATCGACTACCCGGAGTTCGAGCGGCTGTTCGACGAGGCCGTCGCGCGGTACGGCGACATGATGGGAGCCAGCGACCCGGACCTGTCGGCGTTCCGCAAGAACCACGGGAAGATCCTCATGTGGCACGGCCTCGCGGACTTCGGCGTCGCGGTCCAGGGCACGATCGACTACTACGAGCGGGTGGAGGACGAGCTCGGTCCGGGCCGCACCCGGCAGGTCCTGCGGCTGTTCCTCGCGCCGGGCGTGGGGCACTGCGGCGGGGGTGCCGGCGCGCAGCTGGTCGACCCGTTCAGCGCCCTGGTGACCTGGGTGGAGGAGAACCAGCCGCCCAAGACCCTCGACGCGGTGACCGCCGAGGGCGGCACCCGGCCGGTCTGCATGTACCCGTACGTGGCCCGGTTCGTCGGCCGCGGTGACCCGGGCGACGCGGGCCGGTACCGCTGCGTGCCGGCGACGCGGATGGAGCTGCGCCAGCCGTGACGGTGGCACCGAGGTGACCCGGCCCGGTCACGGCGGCAGATGCTGCCGTGACCGGGCCGGGCGCCGCCGGGCACGATGAGCGCGACCGCGCGCGCCCGGCGTGCCCGCGACGACGACGAGGAGACGCAGTGCCCAGTCCGGCCGACCGCCCCGTTCCCGCCAGCGCCCCGGGGGATCCGTCGGGGCCACCGTTCCGCGCCGACCACGTCGGCAGCCTGCTGCGCCCGGAGCGGCTGCTGCGCGCTCGCGCCGACCGGACGGCCGGCCGCATCGACGACGCCGAGCTGCGCGCCGTCGAGGACGAGGCCATCGCCGACGCCGTCCGCCTGCAGCGGGACACCGGGCTGCGGACCGCGACGGACGGTGAGTTCCGCCGGTCCACCTGGCACATGGACTTCATCTACGCGATCGCCGGGATCAGCCGCGTCGACGGCGAGGGGCGGCGCGTGCAGTTCAAGAACGCCGACGGCACGATCGACTGGGCGCCGGCCGGCCTGCACGTCGACGGGCCGGTGTCGATCGACGAGCCGATCTTCGGCGACCACTTCGGCTACCTGCGGGACGTCGCGGCGCCGGAGCAGACGCCGAAGCTGACGATCCCGTCGCCCTCGATGGTCCACTACCGCGGGGGAGCCGCGTCGATCGACCCGGACGTCTACCCCGACGAGGACGCCTTCTGGGCGGCCCTGTCGGCGGCCTACGCAGCGCAGATCCGGGGCGTGGCCGCGCTCGGCTGCCGGTACCTCCAGCTGGACGACACCAGCCTGGCCTACCTCAACGACCCCGCGCAGCGCGCCGAGATCGCGGCACAGGGCCGGGACGCCGAGCACCTGCACGAGCGCTACATCCGCCAGGTCAACGCCGCGCTCGCCGACCGGCCGGCGGGCCTCACGGTGACCACGCACCTGTGCCGGGGCAACTTCCGCTCCTCCTGGGTGGCGGAGGGGGGCTACGACTTCGTCGCGGAGGCGCTCTTCGGCGGGCTGGACGTCGACGGCTTCTTCCTGGAGTACGACGACGAGCGCTCCGGTGGCTTCGAGCCCCTCCGGTTCGTGCCGCCCGGCAAGCGCGTGGTGCTCGGGCTGGTGACGACGAAGCGGCCCGACCTCGAGCGGAAGGACGACCTCAAGCGGCGGATCGACGAGGCCGCCAGGTACGTGCCGCTCGAGCAGCTGTGCCTGTCACCGCAGTGCGGGTTCTCCTCCACGGTCGAGGGCAACGCCCTCACGCTCGACGACCAGCGGGCCAAGCTGGAACTGGTCGTGGAGACCGCCGCGGAGGTGTGGGGCTGACCGGCACCGCCCGGCGCCCGCCTGCGTCGATTGTCGCGGCCCGGACGAGGTCACTTGCGGCATCCGCTGCAGGCGTCGGAGTGCCTAGGCTCACACCGGCCCCGTTCCCCGCCGCCCCCGTCGTGGTCTCCACGCGGGCGGCGGGAACCCCACACCGCGGTCGGCCGACCGGCCGCGGACGATCCGGAGGAGAGACGCGATGACGCGGCCCGCCGAGGCTCAGCACGGCGTCCTGGTCCTGTCCTGTCAGGATGCCGCGGGCATCGTGCACGCCGTGTCCGGCATGCTGGTGGACGAGCGGTGCACGATCGTGGAGAGCCACCAGTTCGACAGCCTCACGAGCGGCGTGTTCTACATGCGGGTCGAGTTCCGGCACCTCGACGGCGTGCCGCTCGACTTCGACCGTCTGCGCGAGGCCTTCGAGCCGATCGCCCAGCGTTTCGGGATGCGCTGGCGCATGGCCGACGCCGCCGAGCGCCAGCGGGTGCTCATCATGGTCAGCCAGTACGCGCACTGCCTCAACGACCTGCTCTTCCGCAACTCGATCGGCGAGCTCAACCTCGACGTCGTCGCGGTGGTGTCCAACCACCCCGACCTGGCGGGGATCGCCGACTTCTACGGCGTGCCGTTCCACCACATCCCGGTGACCCGCGAGACGAAGCCCGAGGCCGAGGCCGCGCTGCTCGACATCGTCCGGAAGGAGGGCGTCCAGCTGGTCGTCCTCGCCCGGTACATGCAGATCCTGTCCAACGACCTCTGCGACGCCCTCGAGGGCCGGGCGATCAACATCCACCACTCGATGCTGCCGAGCTTCAAGGGCGCCCGCCCCTACCACCAGGCGCACGCCCGGGGCGTGAAGTTCATCGGTGCGACGGCGCACTACGTCACCGCCGACCTGGACGAGGGCCCGATCATCGAGCAGGAGATGATCCGCGTCGACCACTCGCTGAGCCCCGAGCAGCTCGCCGCCCGGGGGCGGGAGGCCGAGACCCGGGCGCTCGCCCACGCGGTGCGCTGGCACACCGAGAACCGCGTCGTCATCCAGGGCACCCGGACCGTCGTCTTCGAGTGAGCCGCGGACACGTCGGCCACGCCCGGCGGTCAGGCGCCCGCCGGCCGCAGCCGGCGTGATCACCGTGCGCGGTCTGGCGTGCGCCCGCCCCGGAACCACGTGAGCACGGGGCACCGGCGGGGCAGCGCCCCGATCCCTCCCGGAGCGCCGGGGCGACGTCTCGACGGCGCCCGGGTGGCCGCCGTCCTGCTCGTGGCGCTGAACCTCCGCGGCGCCATCGCCGCGATCGGGCCCCTGCTGCCGGAGCTGCGGGCGGAGCTCGCCCTCTCGGCTGCGACGGCCGGGCTGCTGACGACCCTCCCGGTCCTCTGCTTCGCCGCACTCGCCCCGGCGGCGGCCTGGCTGGGCCGCCGGCTGGGCACGGACGTCGCGCTGCTGGGCAGCCTGGTCGCCCTGGCCGCCGGCACGGTGCTGCGTGTGCTCGACGGGGCGCCCCTGCTCCTGGCGGGAACCTTCGTCGTGGGGGCCGCCATGACGGTGGGGAACGTCCTGCTGCCGGTGGTGGTCAAGCGGGAGTTCCGGGCGCGCGCGGGCGCCGTCACGGGGATGTACACCGCCGCGCTGGCCGCGGGGGCTGCGCTGACGGCCGCGCTCAGCGCGCCGGTGGCGAGCGTGGGTGGGTGGCGGCTCGGCCTGGCGATCTGGGCGCCGCTCGCGCTGGTCGCGGCAGCCGCGTGGGTCGCCGTCGGGCGGTCCACCCGGGCACCCGACGGCGCGACGAGCGAGGACGTGGTGCCGGGGCCGCCCGGCGGCGGGCGCCCGTCCGCGGTCCGGGTGTGGCGGGCGCCGGTGGCCTGGGCGGTGAGCGTGGTCCTGGCCATGCAGTCGGCCCTGTACTACTCGCTGACCACGTGGCTGCCGAGCCTGCTCACCGAGGACCTCGCGCTCGACGTCGGCACCGCGGCGCTGGCCGCGTCGGTGTTCCAGGTCCTCGGCATCCCGGGCGCCGTGGCCGTGCCCGCCCTCCTCGGCCGGCGGGGGAACCAGGTGCACCTGGCGGTCGCGGTCGCGGCCGGCTGGGCCGTCGTGCCGGGCGGGCTGCTGCTGTGGCCGGCGGCGTGGCCGGTGTGGGTCGTGGTCGGCGGCCTGGCGCAGGGCGCCGGCATCTCGCTGGCGTTCGCGCTGGTCGTCCTCCGATCCGCCGACGACGAGGTCGTCCGCCGGCTGTCGGGCATGTCGCAGCTCGTCGGCTACTCGGTGGGGGCTGCCGCCCCCTCGGCGGTGGGTGGCCTCTACGCCGCCACCGGCGGGTGGACGGCGCCGTTGCTCCTCCTGCTGGGGATCGCGGCCGCGTTCTGCGTCGCCGGATCGATCGCCGGCCGCGCGGTCGCCCTGGGGGACCGGGCTCCGGCCTGATCGGAGGTGCGGGAGCCGGGGGGTTCGCGCGGTCACCCGCGCGCCGCGGACAGGGGGACGCGCCGGCCGGGACGCCGATGCGTCCCGGCCGGCGCGCGGGCGTCGTCCTGCTGCGGTCAGCCGTAGAAGCGGAAGACCGGCTCGGCGATGCAGACCGGCTTGCTGCCGCCCTCGGCCTCGATGACGGCCGATGCGGTGACCTGCAGGCCGCCGGCGACCTCCTCGACGTCCTTGAGCGTGGCGGTGAGGCGCAGCTTGGAGCCGACCGGCACGGGGGAGGGGAAGCGGACCTTGTTGAGCCCGTAGTTCACGGCCATCTTGACGTCGGTGACGACCAGCACCTCCGACCACAGGGGGATCAGCAGCGACAGCGTGAGGTAGCCGTGCCCGATCGGTCCGCCGAACGGGCTCTCGGCCTTGGCCCGCTCGACGTCGACGTGGATCCACTGGTGGTCACCGGTCGCGTCGGCGAAGAGGTTCACCCGCTCCTGGGTGACCTCCACCCAGTCGCTGGTGCCGAGCTCGGTGCCCGTCAGCGAGGGCAGCTCGGCGAGGGTGGTCGTGGTGGTGGTCATGCGGGCTTCTCCTCGGTCGGGACGAATCGGTCGCGCAGGTCCGGCTTGCGGATCTTTCCGGTGGCGGTCTTGGGCAGTTCGGCGACGAACTCGACGTGGCGCGGCACCTTGAACCCGGCCAGCCGCTCGCGCAGGGTGGTGCGGATCGTCTCGGGGTCCCGGGCCGATCCGGGGGCGGGGACGACGACGGCCAGGCCGACCTCGCCCCACTTCTCGTCCGGGATGCCGATGACCGCGGCCTCGAGCACGTCGGGCAGCTCGAGCAGGGCCGATTCGATCTCCGCGGGGTACACGTTCTCCCCGCCGGAGATGATCATGTCCTTGTAGCGGTCGCGGATGTAGAGGTAGCCGTCCTCGTCGGTCGACCCGGCGTCCCCGGAGTGGTACCAGCCGTCGACGATCGCGGCCTCGGTCGCCTCGGGGGCGTTCCAGTAGCCGGCCATGATGTTCGGCCCGGAGAGCACCACCTCCCCGATCTCACCGGGGTCGCACTCCGTGCCGTCGGGCCGGACCACCCGGACGTCGACGAAGAACTGCGACTTGCCGGCCGAGCCGACCTTGGCCACCGCGTCGGCGCTGTCCAGTGCCGTGCCGGCCGGCGCCGACTCCGTCATCCCGTAGGCCTGCTGCACGGTGATCCCGCGGTCCAGCCAGGTGCGCAGCAGCGGAAGGGGGAGCGGGGCCCCGGCAGCGCCGATGGTCCGCAGCGCGGAGAGGTCGACCGTGTCGAAGTCCGGCTGCCGGCTGATCGCGTCCAGCATGGTGGGGACGGCGAAGAACGACGTCACCCGCTGCTCGGCGATGACCCGCAGCGTCGCCGGCGGGTCGAAGCCGCGGACGAGGACGACGCAGCCACCGCGCAGCAACGTGGGGTTGAGCGTCCCGTTGAGCCCGCCGATGTGGAACAGCGGCGCCAGCCCGAGGGTCCGCTCGTCCGGGGTGAAGTCGAACCCGAGCACCTGGTTGATGCACGACCACGTCATGTTCCCGTGGGTGAGCACGGCGCCCTTGGGCCGGCCGGTGGTGCCCGAGGTGTACATGATCAGGCAGTAGTCATCGAGGGTGACCGCCTCGTCGCGCTGCACCGGCTCGGCCTCGGCGAGCAGCTGCTGCCAGTCGAGGGAGTCCGCGCCGCCGGCCAGCGGCGGCTCGACGGCCACCCATTCCCGCACGGTCGGCAGCTCGGGCCGGAGGGTGTCCGCCGTCGTGCCGTGCTCCCGGCCGTGCACCACGAGGCTCGCACCGGAGTGCTCCAGGACGTACTGCACCTCGGGGGCGGTGAACCGCGCGTTCACGGGCACCCACACCGCGCCGAGCTGGCCGCACGCGTAGAGGGTCTCCAGCGCGGCCGGGTGGTTGGCGCCGAGCCAGGCGACCCGGTCCCCGTGCCGGACCCCGAGGGCGTCGAGCGCCGCGGCCGCCCGGCGGACCCGTTGGGCGAACTCGCCATGGGTGGTCGTGGTGCCCTCGAACCAGATGGCCGGCTTGTGCGGCGAGATGCGGAGCCGACGCTCGGGCCACGAGCCCAGCCCTGCGTTCCTCATCGCGGGGTGGTGGGGTCGAGGTTCAACGCCCGGATCGCATTCTCCTTCATGATCAGCGGCTTCACCTCGGGCTTGATCTCCAGCTGCTCGAAGTCGGCCATCCACCGCTCGGGGCGGAGCAGCGGGTAGTCCGAGCCGAAGAGCACCTTCGTCTTCAGCAGGCTGTTCGCGGCGCGGACGAGCTGCGGCGGGAAGTACTTGGGCGACCAGCCCGAGAGGTCGATGTAGACGTTGGCCTTGTGCTGTGCGACGGCGATCGCGGCGTCCTGCCACGGCACGGACGGGTGGGCCATGATGATCGTGAGGTCCGGGAAGTCGGCGGCGACGTCGTCGAGGAGCATCGGGTCGGAGTAGCGCAGCTTGATGCCGCGTCCGCCGGGCAGGCCGGAGCCGATGCCGGTCTGGCCGGTGTGGAACAGCGCCGGTACGCCGAGGCTCTCCAACTCGGCGTAGAGCGGGTAGTGCCGGCGGTCGTTGGGCTCGAAGTTCTGGAAGCTCGGGTGGAACTTGAAGCCCCGGACGCCGTGGTCGGTGACCAGCCGGCGGGCGGCCCGGATGCCGGCGACCCCCCGTGCCGGGTCGATGGACCCGAACGGGATGAGGACGTCGGGGTACTGGGCGGCGGCCTCGGCGATCTCCTCGTTCGAGAGCGTCATCTGGCCGGTGGCGGCCTCGGCGTCGACGGTGAAGACGACCGCGGCCATCTTCTTCTCGCGGTAGTCGGCGGCGATGTCGTGCACCGTGGGGTCGTAGGGGTCGCCCTTGAAGTACTTCGCCGCGGCGGCGTTGAGCTCGTCGTCCAGGGCGAGGTGCCCGTGCTGGTCGGCGTGCACGTGGACGTGCACGTCGATGGCGACCAGCGCGTCGAGGTCCAGGGCGGTCACTTCGGGGGCTCCGGGAACTGCTGGCCGACGGTCTGCTGGGCGGGCGCGAACCGCTCCGGCCAGATGGCGGCGACGGCGTCGGCCGACCACCCCGTGCCGTCGGCGAACTCGACCACGGCCTCCGTCGGGTGCGACCACAGGGCGAGGCGGTCCCCGCCGATGCCGATCGCCTGTCCGGTGATGCCCGCGGCGGCCTCCGAGGCGAGGAACGCGACCAGGCCCGCAGCGTCCTCGGGAGACCCGAGGCTGAGCTCCCGGCGGGCGAAGCCGGCCAGCGGTCCACCGGTCTCCAGGGCCTCGATGTAGGGCTTGAGGAAGGGTGCCGTCTCGGTCATGGCCGTGACGGCCACCGGGACGATCGCGTTCACGGTGATCTCGGCGCGAGCCAGTTCCATCGCCCAGGTGCGGACCATCCCGACGATGCCGGCCTTGGCCGCGGCGTAGTTGGTCTGGCCGAAGTTGCCGACCTGGCCGGTGGGGGAGCCGACGCAGATGATCCGGCCGCCCTCACCCTGCTCCCGCAACCGGACCGCCGCTGCCCGGGTGCAGGTGAACGTGCCGCGCAGGTGGGTGGTGATCACCGCGTCGAAGTCGTCGTCGCTCATCTTCCACAGCGTGGTGTCGCGCAGGATCCCGGCGTTGTTGACCAGGACGTCCAGGCGGCCGAACTCGTCCACGGCGCGATCGACCAGCGCCTGCGCGGCCTCGGACGTGCCGACGGGGACGACCTCGGCCACGGCCGTGCCGCCCGCGTCGGTGATGCCCTTCACGGCCGCCTCGGCGACCGCGGCATCGACGTCGTTGACGACGACGGCGGCCCCCTTGCGGGCCAGTTCGGTGGCGTAGGCGAGGCCGAGGCCCCGTCCGCTACCGGTGACGATGGCCACCTTGCCGGTGAGATCCACTGCAGTACTCCTCTTCGTGCGCTGCGGGCCGCCGGACGGCGGCCGCGGGGACGGGGCGGATGCGGTCAGGGCTGCGGGGCTGCCCGCGCCGGCCGACCGGGACCCGGCGGGCCGGCGAAGGCCTGGGCCAGGTCGAGCCAGCGGTCGGCGTCGGGACCGTCGGCCCGCAGGCCGAGGTCGTCGCGATGCCGGCGCCGGGTCACGGTGAGGCAGAAGTCGAGGGCCGGACCGCGCACCTGCTGGGCCGCGTCCGCCGGGCCCCAGGTCCAGAGCTCCCCGTCCGGGCCGGTGAGCTCGACGCGGAACTCCTCGTCCGGCGGGGGCAGGGATCGCTGCCGGAAGGCGAAGTCACGGGTCCGGACGCCCAGGTGGGCGACGGCCCGGAGGCGCGGTGTGGCCCGGGTGGGCCGGCCGAGGGCGTCGCGGACGTCGACGCCGTGCGCCCACGTCTCCATGAGCCTGGCCGTCGCCATGGAGGCCGGGCTCATGTCCGGCCCGAACCAGGCGATGGCGGTTCCCGCCGGCAGGTCCGTCAGGGCCGACGCGAGCGTGGCGCGCGCCGTCCTCCACCGGGCGAGCAGTTCGGCGGGTGGCACGTCCGCGCCCTCCGTGGCGGCTGTGTCCACCTCGTCGGGGCCGGCCGTGTCCCGCCCGGCACGGAACCGCGCCGGGTCGCGCACCGCGCGGAGCGCGACCTCGTCGGTCCATGCCAGATGGGCGATCTGGTGGGCCACGCTCCAGCCGGCGGCGGGGGTGGCCGTGGCCCAGGCCGCAGGCGGCAGTCCGGCCACCAGGTCGTCGAGCTCCTGGCCCTCCTCGGCCAGGTCCCGCAGGAGCCCGTCCAGCAGGGCGGTGCTCACGAGACGCCCCCGCGTCCCGGCACCGACCCGATGGCGGCCAGCCGGCGGAGCTCGGCCCGCTGGACCTTCGTCGAGGCGGTCATCGGCAGCTCCTCGACCACCCGCCAGACCCGCGGCACCTTGAACGGCGAGAGCAGGCTCCGGCAGTGCCGCTCCAGCTGCGTGGGGTCGATCTCCGCACCGGGCGCCGGGACGACGAAGGCGACGACGAGCTCGCCCCAGCGCTCGTCGGGTGCGCCGACGACCGCCGCGCGGGCCACCGACGGGTGGCTGACGACGGCCTGCTCGACCTCCTCGGGCGACACGTTCTCGCCGCCGGTCTTGATCATGTCCTTGAGCCGCCCGACGATCCGGCAGGCACCGGTGGCGTCCATGACCGCCAGGTCGCCGGTGTGCAGCCAGCCCTCGGCGTCCATCGCCTCCGCTGTCGCCGTCGGGTCCTCGTAGTAGCCAGGAGTCAGCCGGGCGCCGCGTACCCACAGCTCACCCGGCGTGCCAGGGACCTCGGGCGTGCCGTCCGGGGCGGCGATGCGCACGTCCGTGCCGGCCAGCGGTCGGCCGACGGTGGTCCGCCGGACGTCGTCGGGATCCGTGGGCGACGACAGCAGGGCCGAACCGCACGTCTCGGTCATGCCGAAGGTGGTGATCAGCGGTGCGCCGAACGCCGACTCGACCCGTTCGGCGAAGGCGGGCAGCACGGTCTGCCCGCCGGTGAACACGACCTGCAGGCTGCTCAGATCCGTCGCACCGATCTCCGGCCGGGCCAT
The DNA here is from genome assembly GCF_054050795.1 of Blastococcus sp. SYSU DS1024. NCBI lineage: Bacteria > Bacillati > Actinomycetota > Actinomycetes > Geodermatophilales > Geodermatophilaceae > Blastococcus > Blastococcus sp. SYSU DS1024. Next base: position 12,639 of record NZ_JBJHAA010000010.1, on the reverse strand, counting down.
GAGGAGGTCCAGCAGGGTGGGTGCCGCCGACAGCAGCGTGGCGCGCCGCTCGGCGATGAGCGCCAGCACCCGGGCCGGCTCGAAGGCCACCACGACGTGCTCGCTCCGCTGCCACAGCGCACCCATGACCCCGAGCACGTTGCCGGCCGTGTGGAACAGGGGCATGGGGTTGATCCACACCCCGCCCACGGCGAGGCCGATGCGCTCCTGGAATGCGTGCGACGTGGCGACCATCCCCGCGTGGGTGATCTGGACGCCCTTGGCCCGGCCCGTGGTGCCGGAGGTGAACTGGATCTGGGCGAGGCCGGCGGGGGCGACGGTCGGCAGCTCCGCAGCCGCGTCGGCCAGCAGCGCCCGCCAGTCGCCGGTGCACCGGTGGACGTCTTCGAGGGTGGGCAGGGACGGAGCCAGCCCTGCCGCGACGTCGGCCACCGGGCTTCCCGCCGCGTCCTCGGCCGCGTAGATCGCCGTGGCGCCGGAGAGGCGGAGCGCGTGCTCGAGCTCGGGCGGACGCGATCGCGGGTTCACAGGGACCAGGACCATGCCGGCCAGGGCGACCCCCAGCTGCAACAGGACGGCCTCGGGTCCGTTGACGAGGCAGGTGGCGATCCGGCTGCCGGGCGCGTAGCGGGCGAGGAGCCCGGCCGCGACGCGCTCGGCGTCGGTGAGCAGCTCCGATGCCGTCCAGCACTGTTCCCCGGCGGCGGTGACCGTGCGGAGCAGCGGATCGGCCGGGCCGAGCCGGGCGGCCCGGCGGAGCACGTCACCGACGACGCGCTCCGCCGGACCGGCGGCCGGCGGCGCGAGGAGCTCGCACCGCTCCAGGAGATCGGCCACGGGTCAGTCGAAGGTGTAGCTCTGGGCGCTCGGGCCCTCGAAGGTGTCCAGCACCTCGAGGCCGCCCTCGGAGTCGGCCGAGGCCCGGGAGACGTAGACGGTGCGCGTCGGCGGCTCGGTCACCTCGCTGTAGTCCAGGGGCGTCGCGTACAGACCCTCGGTGTCGAGGTCGGTGGTCTGGCGCATGGCCTCCACCACGGCCTCCGGCCGCAGGTCACCGGCCTCGCAGGCACCTTCCAGGGCGGTCCGGAGCAGCAGCGCCTGGGCCGACGCCAGGGGCACCTCCCAGCCGCGCATGCCATCGGGGTCGGCCGCCTCGTACAGCTCCCGGGCCTCCTGGACGGCGGGCTCGTCGAGGCTGTACGGCGCGATGCTGGTGACGGTGTAGAAGTTCTCCAGCAGCGCCGGGCCGGCCGTGGTGTCGAGCAGGGACGGGCCGAAGGTCGGGGTGTTGCCGACGATCGGCACGTTCATCCCCTGGGAGGCCAGGACGCCGGCCAGGGAGGCGAGCTGGCTGGGAGCGGCGCCGAGGATCACCGCGGACACCCCGGCCTGCTGCAGCGCCGAGGCCTGGGCCGACAGGTCGGTGTCGCGCGGGGTGATCTCCTGCGGCACGATCTCCAGCCCGCGCTCCTCCGCGGCGTGCTGCGCACCGGCCAGCGAGTCGCTGCCGTAGTCGCCGACGAAGTAGACGACGCCCACCGAGTCCCCCTCGGACAGGCCCAGCTCGTCGACGAGGTAGTCGACCGCGTTGGCGGACTCGATGCTGTACGTGGTGCCGGGGATCTGGGCGTTCTCGTACTCCAGCGCGACGCTCGCCCAGCCGTGGCCGCCGAGGTACATCCCGTCGGCCTGGGCCAGCGGCAGCACGGCCGCCGACGTCGGCCCGCCGAGGACCTGCTGGAGGGCCACGATGTTGGGGGCCATGCTGCGGTACAGCGAGACGGCGCGCTGCGGGTCGTAGCCGTGGTCCTGCACCTCGACCTCGACGTCACGGCCGCAGACCCCGCCGTCGGCGTTGACCTGGTCCCAGTAGGCCTGGTGCTGGGTGACCTGGACCGCCGCGCCGGCGGCGAAGGGGCCGGAGAGGTCGGTCAGCATGCCGACGGTGATGGTGTCGTCGGTGACGCCGCTGCCGGTCTGGACGTCACCCTCCGCTCCACCCCCACCCCCGCCTCCGCCGGCGCCGGCGTTGGGGTCCTCGGTCGAGCAGGCGGCGAGGATGGCGACGGAGCCGGCGAGAGCCAGCGTGGTGCGGGTCCGGTGCTTCATGAGGTGGTCTCCTTCGACCTGGTGGGGACGCCGGGGTGGACGGGTGCGGGTTCGGTGTTCTCGGGCGGAGGCACGGGCGGGAGGCCGCTCGTGTCCGGCGGCTCCGGTGCCCGCCGGTGCCGGAGGCGGCTCGCCGCCCCGGCGAGGCCGCCGCGGAGGAAGAGGAGAACGGCGATGATCGCCGCGCCGTAGAGCAGCCGGGCCAGCGTGGCCGCCTCCAGGCCCCCCGATCCGGGGGTCGCGAGGAAGGGCAGCTCCGCGCTGTACTGGACGAGCACCAGCGGGAGCATGACGACGAAGACCGCGCCGGCCGCCGCGCCGGCGATCGAGCCGAGCCCGCCGAGCACGATCATGACCAGGAAGTCGATCGAGAGCTGGAGGCCGAACAGGTCCGGTGCGATCCGGCCGTAGGCCAGCGCCATGAGCGCGCCGGCGATGCCGGCGTAGGCCGAGGAGATGACGAACGCGGTCACCTTGGCCCGCGACACGTGGATGCCCATCGCGGCCGCGGCGGCCTCGCTGTCCCGGACGTTGGCCAGCGCCCGGCCGGTGCGGCTGGCCTTGACGTTGCGGCCGAGCCAGGCGGCGAGCAGGGCGACGGCGAGGAACAGGTACCAGAGACGGTGCAGGCCCTCGAACTCCACGCCGGCCACGGCCAGGTAGTCGGGGTCGCTGTTGCTGAAGCTGAAGCCGGGGACGGCGAAGGGCGCCACGGTGCGGCCGTTGAAGCCGCCGGTCAGCGCCTCCAGGTTGACCATCAGATGGCGGGCGAGGAAGACCAGCCCGAGGGTGGCCAGGCCGAGGTAGATGCCGCGCAGGCGGCCGGAGATCGGGCTGAACAGCGCTCCGGCGGTCGCGGCCACGACGCCGGCGAGGACCAGCGCGAGCAGCGGCGGGAGACCGAGCCCGATCGCCCGGCCGCCCGCCTCGCCGGCCGTCCAGGCGTAGGTGTAGGCGCCCAGCGCGGCGAAGAAGGCGTGGCCGAGCGACAGCTGTCCGGCCACGCCGACCAGCAGGGTCAGCCCGATCGCGCCCACCACCGCGGCCATCGCGAACAGGCCGGCCTGCAGCCAGAAGTCGTTGAGCAGCAGCGGCAGGGCGACCGCGACCAGCAGGGCGAGGGCCGCCGGGAGGCGGCGCAGGAGATCAGACACGGACGGCCTCCTTGCGGCCGAACAACCCGGAGGGCCGCACGAGCAGGACGAGGATCATGACGGCGTAGGGGACGACCTCGCCGAGGCCGCGGCCGAGGAAGTGCAGCTCGGCCTCGTAGCCGACGGCGAGCGCCGTGACGACGCCGATGACCAGGCCGCCCACGATCGCCCCGACCACGGAGTCGAAGCCGCCGAGCACCCAGGCCGGGATGGCGGCGAAGGCGCTGAGCGCGAGCGTCGGCGCGATCCCGGGGGAGGGGAAGGAGGCGAGGAAGATGCCGGCGATCGCCGCCAGCGCCCCGGCCAGGGCCCAGCCGGCGGCGCCGGTGCGGGTCAGCCGGATGCCCATCAGGGAGGCGGTGTCGCCGTCGGCGGCGGCGGCCCGCATGGCCACGCCGGCGCCGGTGCGGGCGAACAGGAACCACAGCGCGGCGAAGAGGACGAGGGCCAGGCCCGCCGCGATCGCGCGGCTCGTCGGCAGCGTGATGCCCGCGAAGGAGACGACGTCGGCGCCCCACGGGGCCCCGATGGGCAGCACCCGGTTGCCGATCCGCCGGGTGAGCTCGGTCAGCAGCAGGATGTCCACACCGAGCATGAGGATCGCGGCGGTGCCGGGGTTGGCCTCGGCGAGGTTGCGCACCAGCACCGCGTTGATGAGCACGCCCAGCACCGCCGCGCCGACGATGCCGACGACGACGGCCGGCCAGAAGCCGATCGGGTCGTTCAGCACCGCGACGAGGTAGGCGCCGGTCAGCAGCACCGAGCCGTGGGCGAAGTTCAGCACCCCGGTGGAGGTGAAGACGATGACGAAGCCGACCGCGATCAGGCCCAGGATCAGGCCGTAGGAGAGGCCGTTGGCCAGCTGGGTGAGGAAGTAGCTCATGCCGCCGCCGTTCCGAGGTAGGCGCGCAGGACCTCGGGGTCCCGCTGCACGTCCTGAGGGCTGCCCTCGGCGATGCGCTTGCCGAAGTCGAGGACCGTGACCCGTTCGGCCAGGCCCATGACGAAGGGCATGTCGTGCTCGACGAGGAGGATGGACAGGCCGAGCTCCCCCTGGACCGCCCGGATCGCGTCGGCCATGACCGTCGACTCGCCGTGGGTCATGCCGGCGACCGGCTCGTCCAGCAGCAGCAGCGTCGGTTCGGCGGCCAGCGCCCGCCCCATCTCCACCCGCTTGCGGTCGCCGTAGGACAGCGTGTGCACCGAGCGGTCCAGCAGCCCCTCGATGCCGAGCAGGGCGGCGATGCGGCGGACGGCCTCCCGCTCGGCACGGTCCTCCCGCCGTGCACGCGGGAGGCGCAGGGCCTGCGAGACGGTGCCGGTGCGCATGATGCGGTGCCGGCCGACCAGCAGGTTGTCCTCGACGCTGGCCTCCAGCGACAGCGAGATGTTCTGGAAGGTCCGGGCGACACCGAGGTCGGCGATCCGGTGCGACGGGAGAGCAGTCACCACGGCGTCCCCGTAGTGCACCGTCCCGCTGGTGGCCCGGTAGGCGCCGCCCAGGACGTTGATGCACGTCGACTTGCCGGCACCGTTCGGGCCGATGAGGGCGTGGATGGTCCCCGCCTCGACGGTGAAGGACACGTCGGAGAGGGCGGTGATGCCGCCGAACCGGACGGTGAGGTCCTCGACCCGCAGCTGCTGGGCGCGCGCCGTCGAGGACCGCTGCAGGTGGACCGCGGCGCCGGCCTCTCCGTCCGCGGGTGGCGGCGGAGGGGCGGAGGTGGCCACGCCCAGGTAGCGGTCGCGGATGTCGTCGGTCGCCGCCAGCTCGGCCGAGGTCCCCTCCGCCGTCACCGCGCCGACCTCCAGGACGTAGGCCCGGTCCGCGACCCGCAGGCCCATCGCCGCGTTCTGCTCGATGAGCAGGACCGACGTCCCCTGGGCGTGGATCTGCGCGATGATGTCGCCGATCTGCTCGACCAGCTGCGGCGCCAGACCGAGCGACGGCTCGTCCAGGAGGAGCAGCTTGGGCGAGGTCATGAGCGCCCGCCCCATCGCCAGCATCTGCTGCTGGCCGCCCGACAGCAGCCCACCGCGCTGGGAACGCCGCTCGGCCAGGATCGGGAACAGGTCGAACACCCGGTCGGAGGCCTCCTTGCGGGCAGCCGCGTCGCGGACCGTGTAGCCGCCGGCACGCAGGTTCTCCTCCACCGTCAGGTCGCGGAAGATGCGCCGTCCCTCCGGCGCCTGGACCAGGCCGGCGCGGACCACCCACGAGGTGTCCCGTTGGGCGAGGTCCTCGCCCTCGAAGCGGATGGTGCCCGCGGTCACCGAGCCGCCGACGCTGCCGAGCGAGCGGGAGATCGCCCGCAGCAGCGTGGTCTTGCCGGCGCCGTTGCTGCCGAGCACGGCGACGACGGACCCGGTGTCGACGCGCAGGGAGACCCCGCGCAGAGCCTGGACGGCGCCGTCGTACGCGACGGCGAGGTCGTCGACGGTGAGGATCGGATCGGGCACGGAAGACCTTCCAGCCAGTGGTCCCGGACGGGCCTGCAGGATCGCGGCCGCGACAACCGCACCGTGGCGGGAGTCACAGGAAAGGTAGAGCCGGTAGTGACGTACGTCAAGAACTTGTCTAACGTCTGTCCTGAGGCGCGAGGCCTCGACAGGAGGCAGACATGACGGCAGTGGACGACCTCGCGTCCGACGGCCCCGGCGGCGCGCGCTCCGGCGCGGGCGTGGATCCGGAGGGGACGGGCGCGCACCGTCCGCAGGCGCTGGTCTTCAGCTTCTTCGGGGGAGTGGTGCACCGCCGCGACGACGTCCCGCCGATCCCGGCGGCCGTGTTCCTGCGTGTGCTGAGCGGCCTGGGCGTCGCCGAGGCGGCGGCCCGGGCGACGTTGGCCCGGATGACGCGAAGGGGACTGCTGGAGCGGACCCAGGTGGGTCGGGCGGCGTACTACCGGCTGACCCCCGAGGCGGCGTCGCTGGTGGGGAGGGCGGCTGTCCGGGTGCAGTCGGCGGCGCCCTTCGAGCATGCCGACGACACCTGGACCTTGCTCAGCTACTCGATGCCGGAGAGCCGCCGTGACCTGCGGCACCGGGTGCGTGCGGCGCTCAGCTGGGCGGGTTTCGGCGGGCTGCGGGACGGGGTGTGGATCGCGCCGGGCACGGTGGACGTGGCGGAGGTGTTCGCCGACGGCGGGCTGGAGGAGGTCGCCGAGCTCGCGGAGTGGTTCGCCGCCACGCCGTTGCCCGGCGTGCGCGTGGACGAGCTCATCCGCCGGGCGTGGTCGGTCGACCGGATCCGGGACCGGCACGAGGAGTTCATCGCCGCCTGGTGGGCCGGCCCGCACGAAGGGGATCCGCTGGGGCAGGTCACCCGGCTCGGGGCCGACTGGCTCCAGCTCCTGCGCGCCGACCCGGGACTCCCGGCCCGCCACCTCTCCGCCGACTGGCCCGCGGCCCAGAGCGCCGCGATCTACCGCCGGTGCTACGACGCCCTCCTGCCGGCGGCCGAGCGGAACCTCGACCTGGAGCTGAGCCGGGTGTGAGCCCGGTTGGCCGACGCCATCGCTCGCCGTCCTTCTGACGACCGTCGCCAGCGTGTCCAGCTTGTCGGTCCTCGCCGGTCACGCCTCCCCGCCGTAGCCGGAGATCGTCCCGCACCGTCCGGCGACGGCGCCCGGGCGACCGCCGGTGGGAACGGGCGCGCAGGCCCGGTGGTGGGCTACCGGAGCGGGCGGAAGAACACCCGGATGTCGCGGACGAGCCGGTCCGGCTGCTCCATGGCGGCGGAGCGACCGCCTGGTCGTGCTCGTGCCACATCCGCAGGTCGCGGTGGTGGGATGTCCGGGAACGCGGCTCGCGGTGCGAGCCCGTCGCGCGTTCAGCGCCGGTGCCCCGGGAGGGGGCTACCGCAGGGTGCGGGCCCACTCCGTGAGCTCGGTGAAGGCCTTCCGCGCGCGGGGCTCCAGCGCGCGAGAGGCGCTCCGGTAGACCGCTGACGACCGGGCGGCGGGCCAGTCGTCGCCGAGGTGGACCTGCGGGAGCACGGGGTCCTGCCGGAGCAGGTGCACCCAGTGCGCGCCGAGCAGGGCGTAGGCGGCGACGGGATCGAGGTCCCGCGCCGGCGGCCCGTCCCAGCGGGAGATGAACGCCTCGTGCTCCCGGCGCAGTGCGTCGAGGTCCCAGGCGCGCCGCACGAGGCGGCCGACGTCGGTGCCGGGCGCCGGGCGGGCGGCGAAGCCGTCGATCCGCAGGCTCTCGCCGGTCGTGGGCCGGGCGAGCACGCGATCCAGCTCGACCCGTCCGGGGGCCATCCACAGGCCGTCCCGCACGCATCCGAACCCGACCCAGGCCAGGCGGGAGCGCAGTCTGTGCCGCACGTCCCGGTGCGCCTCCGGCAGGGAGAAGCTCAACAGGGTCCACTCGTCGCTGTCCTGGTGGAACGGATCGGCTGCCCGTACCCGCTCCCGGCCTTCCTCGAGCAGCCGCCGGGAGGCCCCGGTGAGCGAGTAGCTGACCACCCGTCCCTCCTGGCTCCGGGCGAGGAAGCCGCGTTCGGTCAGCCGGGTGAGCGTCGCCCGGGTGGCCGCCGTCCCGACTCCCAGGTTCCCGAGCACCTCGAGGAAGACCCGCGTCGGGACCGGCTCGTCGAGGTGATCCAGGATCAGCGCGCCGCCCAGCGCGAACAGGAGGTCCTGGGGCTTCGGGGACGCCCCCGCACCGCGCTCCGTCATCAGCCCTCCCGCACCGCCCACCGGAGCCGCGCGCCGCTCGTGGGTGCGGTGCGGACGCGGTCCCCTCGGCCCGCATCATGCCCTGGCTGCAGCGGCCGGGGGACCGACCCGGTCCCTGGACCGGCCGATCCCGCCGGCGGTCGTGGCCCGGTGCGCGCCGACCGGGGGCTGGGCTGTGCCGCCGGTGCCGCCGGTGCCGCCGGTGGCCGCCGTCGCGGTCATGGGCGCCCCCGGAGCGGTTACCGGGCGGCCCGGAGTCGTCGGGCCGCGCCCTCCCGCGACCCGCTGATCCAGCGGCGGCCGGTGACCGTCCCCGCGGCGCGGAGACGACCACCGGCCGGCATCCCGTGCGTCAGACGGTGGTCGGGAGAGGCATCTCGCGGACGTCGTCGGCGACGGTGAGGGCTGCGCCGGTCTTCTCGACCACCTCGTCCGCCGTCACACCGGGGGCGGTCTCGCGCAGGACCAGGCCCTGGTCGGTCACGTCGATGACGGCGAGGTCGGTGACGATCCGGTCGACGCAGCCCTTGCCGGTGAGCGGCAGCGTGCACTCCTGCACGATCTTGGCCGACCCGTCGCGGGCCACGTGCTCCATCATGATGATCACGCGCTTGGCGCCGTGGACGAGGTCCATCGCGCCGCCCATCCCGTTGACCATCTTGCCGGGGATCAGCCAGTTGGCCAGGTCGCCGCGGGCGTTGACCTGCATGGCGCCGAGGATCGCGACGTCGAGGTGCTTGCCGCGGATCATCCCGAACGACAGCGCCGAGTCGAAGAAGCTCGCCCCCGGCAGGACCGTCACGGTCTCCTTGCCCGCGTTGATGAGGTCGGGGTCCTCCTCGCCCTCGTACGGATAGGGGCCGACGCCCAGGACGCCGTTCTCGCTGTGCAGCACCACGTGGACGCCGTCGGGCACGAAGTTCGGCACCAGGGTGGGCATACCGATGCCCAGGTTCACGTACTGGCCGTCCTCGAGCTCGAGCGCCACGCGGGCGGCGAGCTGGTCGCGGTTCAGGGCCATCAGACAGCTCCCTCGGTGGCTTCCTCGCCGGCCGCGGCGGGGGTGCCGGCGGACGGGCGGGGACGGGTGGTGCGCTTCTCGATCTGCTTGCCCTCGGGGCCGACCACGACGACGCGGTCGACGAAGACCCCGGGCAGGTGCACGTCCTCGGGCTTGATGTCGCCGGGCTCGACGAGCTCCTCGACCTCCGCGATCGTGATCCGGCCGGCCATCCCCGCCAGCGGGTTGAAGTTGCGGGCCGACTCGCGGAACACCAGGTTGCCGTGCCGGTCGCCGACGGCGGCACGGACCAGGCCGAAGTCAGCGGTCAGCGCCGTCTCCAGCACGAACTGCTGGCCGTCGAACTCCCGGGTCTCCTTGGGCCGGCTGACCTCGACCACGTTGCCGTCGGCGTCGTAGCGGATCGGGATGCCGCCGTCGGCGACCAGCGTGCCGACGCCGGTGGGTGTGTAGAAGGCGGGGATGCCGGTGCCGCCGGCGCGCAGCCGCTCGGCCAGCGTGCCCTGCGGCGTGAGCTCGACCTCCAGCTGACCGGACAGGTAGAGGCGGGCCAGCTCCTTGTTGCCGCCGACGAACGAGCTGATCGTCTTCCGGATCCGGCCGGCGTAGAGCAGCACGCCCAGTGCCTGGTCGTCGACGCCGCAGTTGTTGGAGATCGTCGTCAGTTCGTCGGTGCCCTGCTCCAGCAGTGCGTCGATCAGCGCGGTCGGGACGCCGCACAGGCCGAAGCCCCCGACGGCCAGCACCGAGCCGGGCGTGATGTCGGCGACCGCTTCGCGGGCGGAGGGGACGACCTTGCTCATCGGGCGTCCTGCAGTCGGGCCGTGTGCCTGCGTGTCACCAACGTGCTCCCATCGGTCGGGGTTGCGGCCCACAGTATTGCCGCCGAGCGCCCGGTTCTCGATGTGCCGTCACCACTGGGCGGAATGGCCCGCGAACGACTGGCGGGTCAGCGCAGCCGGGTCGTGAGCCGCACGGCCACGCCGTGCTCACCCGGGCGGCCGGAGCCGCCGGAGATGTCCACGTGGTCGCAGAGCTGGCGGGCCAGCCACAGCCCCATGCCTCCCCGGGACAGGTCGGACCCGTGTGCCGGCCCGTAGCCGGCGAACGGGTCGTCCCAGCCCGGACCACCGTCGGCGATGGTGCACACGATGCGGTCGGCGGCCGTCCAGAGCCGGAGGCTGACCGGCGGGAGCCCGTGCCGGACGGCGTTGGAGGTCATCTCGTCCACGGCCAGCAAGAAGTCCTCGACCAGGTCGGCGGGCGCCGCCACGCCGGCGAGCTGGGCGGCGACGGCGTGCCGCAGGCCGATGAAGTCGGCGACGTCGGCGGCCTGGAACCGCGGCGGCGTCTGCTCGAGCGGCTCGTCGGGCACCGGCAGCGTGCGCAGGTAGGTGGCCGGCTCGGTGTACCCGGCGTTGGGCGTGCGGCTCGCCGGCGTCACCAGGTGCGCATGGGTGCGGGTGGCGGAGGCGAGCACCGGCTCGGGCAGGCGCTGGGTGTCGAACGCGCAGACGCCCCAGAGGTCCCAGCCGCGCAGCGCCTCGTTGATGACGGCGTCGTAGCGCTCCCACTCGAGCCACTGGCGCGGCGTGGTCCCGAAGTCCAGCTCGCCGAGCACCCGGACCCGCGCCGCCCCGGCGGCCAGCTGACCCTCGGCCAGCCGGCGGAAGGCGGTGATCGCGGCCGGTGTCCGCGGCCCGTAGGCGACATCGCGGTCGAGGACCAGCAGCCGCTCGTCGTCCAGCGCCTCGCGCAGCGCGGCGGCGGCCGGGGGCGAGGCGGCGACCACCGCGGCGTCGCCGGCGGCCAGGCCCGCGCGGAGGAACGGGCCCGCCGTGGCGACCAGCTCGTCCAGGGAGTCGTAGAGCAGCGCGTCGTGGGGGAAGCCCTCCGCCGCGGGGTGGCCGTCGCCACCCGCTGCCGTCCAGTTCACCTGTGCCCCTGCTCGTCGCGTCCGTCGCCCGGATCGATGCTCCACGGTAGGCCAGTACGCGGCCGCGGTCAGCCCTCACCCCGGGCGCGGGCCGGCCGCGGCGGCGCCGGATCATCCGGCGCCCGTTTCCTCCGGGATGCACCCGGGCAGGTGACGGGCGCATCCCGGAGGGAGAACACCATGGCCATCGCCACGATCAACCCGGCCACCGGCGAGACGCTGAAGACGTTCGAGGCGTTGTCGGACGAGGCGCTCGAGGGCGCCGTCGACCGGGCGGCGCGGGCCTTCGCGCGCTACCGGCTGACCACGCCGCAGGAACGGGCCGGCTGGTTGTCGGCCGCCGCCGACGTCCTGGACGCCGATGCCGACGGCGTCGCGGAGCTCATGACCACCGAGATGGGCAAGACCCTGGCGTCGGCGAAGGCCGAGGTCGGCAAGTGCGCGGCGGCGCTGCGCTGGTACGCCGAGCGGGGCCCGGCGCTGCTCGAGCCCGAGCCGAAGGACGCCGGCGCCGTGGGGGCGCAGCAGGCGTACGTCGTCCACCAGCCGCTGGGCGTGGTGCTGGCGGTCATGCCCTGGAACTTCCCGCTGTGGCAGGCGATGCGGTTCGCCGCCCCCGCGCTCATGGCCGGCAACGTCGGCCTGCTCAAGCACGCCAGCAACGTGCCCCAGACGGCCCTCTACCTGGAGGAGCTGTTCCGCAAGGCGGGCTTCCCCGACGACGTCTTCCAGACCCTGCTCATCGGGTCGGGATCGGTCGAGCGCGTGCTGCGCGACGACCGCGTCGTGGCCGCGACGCTGACCGGCAGCGGCCCGGCCGGGCAGTCCGTCGCCGCCGTCGCCGGGGACGCCCTGAAGAAGACGGTGCTGGAGCTGGGCGGCTCCGACCCGTTCATCGTCATGCCCTCGGCCCACCTGGACACCGCGGCCGAGGTGGCCACCACCGCGCGCAACCAGAACAACGGGCAGAGCTGCATCGCCGCGAAGCGGTTCTTCGTGCACCGGGACGTCGCCGAGGAGTTCACCCGGTTGTTCGCCGAGAAGATCGGCGCGCTCACCGTCGGGGACCCGATGGACGAGGCCACCCAGATCGGCCCGCTGGCCACCGAGTCGGGCCTGCAGGACGTCGAGGACTACGTGGAGGACGCCCGCAGCAAGGGCGCGACCGTCGTGGTCGGCGGCACGCGGGTGGACCGCCCCGGGTGGTTCTACGAGCCGACGCTCCTCACCGGCGTCACCCCCGAGATGAAGGTCCACAGCGAGGAGGTCTTCGGGCCGGTCGCGGCGCTGTACACCGTCGACTCGCTGGAGGAGGCCATCGAGCTGGCCAACGACCACGTCTACGGGCTCGGGTCCAACCTGTGGAGCGAGGACGAGGGCGAGCGGGCGCGCTTCGTGCGCGACATCGCCGCCGGCATGGCGTTCATCAACGGGATGACCGCGAGCTACCCCGACCTGCCCTTCGGCGGGATCAAGCAGAGCGGCTACGGCCGGGAGCTGACCGAACTGGGCATGTACGAGTTCATGAACGCCAAGACGGTGTGGGTCGGTGGCCCGAGCAGCGAGCAGGCGAAGGGCAGCACCGCCGGGGCCGCCGCCGAGTGAGCCCCGCGGGGGGGGGGGGGGGGGGGGGGGGGGGGGGGGGGGGGGGGGGGGGGGGGGGGGGGGGGGGGGGGGGGGGGGGGGGGGGGGGGGGGGGGGGGGGGGGGGGGGGGGGGGGGGGGGGGGGGGGGG
>NZ_JBJHAA010000009.1:0-154196 GCF_054050795.1 Blastococcus sp. SYSU DS1024 | reverse complement strand
CCCCCCCCCCCCCCCCCCCCCCCCCCCCCCCCCCCCCCCCCCCCCCCCCCCCCCCCCCCCCCCCCCCCCCCCCCCCCCCCCCCCCCCCCCCCCCCCCACTCGACCGCCGGAGGCCCGGTCCGGGCCGGTTCCCCACGTTTGCCCCACCCCCAGAGATGAAGGAGTGATCCCCCGGGATGACCGCCAACCTGGCCGATCCGGCGGTGACGCCGGAGGAGTTGACCCGGCCCAGCGACGGCCCGTCGGAGCCTGAGAAGACTCGGTGGCGCGGGCCGCTGACGCCCAAGGTGTTCATCGTCGCCGGCGTGGCCGCCGCGATCGGCTACCTGGCGCTCGTCCCCCTCGGCTACCTCGTCTGGGGCACCTTCTTCGATGCAGAGGGCCTGGACCTCGGCAGCTTCGAGCGTGCCTACGGCGACGGTCGGATGGGCGAGCTGTGGGGCAACTCCCTCGCCTTCGCCGGCGGGTCGGCGCTTCTCTCGATCACCGTGGGCACGACGCTGGCCTACCTCAACGTGCGGACGGCGGTGCCCTTCAAGGCACTGTTCTTCGCCGCGTCGATCGTCCCGCTGGTCATCCCCGGCATCCTCTACACGGTCTCCTGGATCTTCCTGGCCAGCCCGCAGATCGGGCTGCTGAACTCCTTCTTCGAGCCGATCCTCGGCAGCGCGCCGTTCAACATCTTCACCCTCTGGGGGATGATCTGGGTCGAGGGCCTGCACTCCTCGCCCATCGTCTTCCTGCTGATGGTGGCGGCGTTCCGTTCCATGGATCCCTCGCTCGAGGAGTCGGCGCTGATGTCGGGCGCCACGCGCATGCAGGCCCTGCGCAAGGTGACCCTCCCGCTCGTCCGGCCCGCGCTGCTGTCCTCGGTGCTGGTCATCCTCATCACCAGCCTCGAGTCGTTCGAGGTGCCGGCGCTGCTGGGCCTGCAGAACGGCATCTACGTCTTCACCAGCCGGATCTACTTCGTGCTGCGCAGCTATCCGCAGGACCTCGGCGCCGCCGGAGCACTGGCGGTCAGCCTCCTCGCCGTGGCCGTCATCGGCGTCGCCGTCAGCCGGCTGCTGGCCGGCAGGGGCAGCAAGACCTACCAGACGGTCACCGGCAAGGGCTTCCGCCCGCGGCCGCTGGACCTGGGGAAGTGGAAGCCGGTCGTCGGCGTCGGCATCCTGTTCTACTTCTTCGTCACCGTGCTGGGCCCGCTGCTGGTGCTGATCTACGCCGCCCTGCTGCCGTACTACCAGGCGCCGTCGTGGGAGGCCGTCTCCGCCTTCACCTTCGAGAACTTCATCCAGGTGTTCGAGATGAACTCTGCCGCGCGGGCCCTGAGGAACAGCCTGATCCTGGGCATCGGCTCCGCGACGATCGTCATGGCCCTGATGGCGGTCGCGTCCTGGATCTCCGTCCGCTCCACCATCCCGGGGCGCGGCATCGTCGAGCAGTTGAGCTTCGTGCCACTCGTCATCCCCGGCATCGTGCTCGGTCTGTCGATCTCGTTCGTGTACCTGCGGTTCCCGCTGCCGGTGTACGGCACGCTGCTGATCCTGCTGATCGCGTACTGCACCAAGTACATGCCCTACGGCATGCGCTACGCGACGACGTCGATGACGCAGATCTCCTCGGAGCTCGAGGAGTCGGCGATGGTCAGTGGTGCCAGCTGGTGGACGACCTTCCGCCGGGTGCTGCTGCCGCTGCTGTCGCCGGGCATCACGGCCGGCTTCATCTACATCCTCGTGGTCAGCTTCCGCGAACTGTCCAGCTCGATCCTGCTGTACAGCCCGGGCAACGAGGTGCTCTCCATCCTCATCTGGGAGCAGTTCGAGAACGGATCGTTCAACGTCCTGGCCGCCATCGGCGTGCTCATGGTCCTGGCGCTGATGGTGATGGTGACGATCGCCTACAAGCTCGGCGCAAAGGTGGGTCTGCGTGAGGACTGAGCCGACCGTCCGTACCCGTCCCAACCGCGACACCCACTCCATCCCACCGCACGTGCTCCGAGTCGGAAAGGACTCCTGAATCCCATGCTGAGGATCGACAACCTCGTCAAGTCCTTCGCCGGCGACAAGGCCCGAGGCAAGAAGAAGGAGGAGTCCGGTCACACCACGGTCTTCGCCGTCAACGACGTCAGCTTCGAGGTCAAGGAGGGGGAGCTGTTCACCCTGCTGGGCCCCTCGGGATGCGGCAAGACCACCACGCTGCGCTCGATCGCCGGCCTCGAGAAGCCGGACAGCGGGACCATCGCCGTGGGCGACCGGGTGATGTTCTCCTCCACCGGCAGCGGGCGCACGGTCAACCTGCCGGCGAACCAGCGCGGCCTGGGCATGGTCTTCCAGTCCTACGCGATCTGGCCGCACATGACCGTGTTCGACAACGTCGCCTTCCCGCTGCAGGTGCGGCCCCGCGGGCAGCGCCCGTCGAAGAAGGTGATCGCCGAGAAGGTCGAGCGGGTGCTGGCGACGATGCAGCTGTCCGAGCAGTCCGGCCGGCAGGCGACCAAGCTCTCCGGCGGTCAGCAGCAGCGTCTGGCCCTCGCCCGCGCCCTGGTGATCGAGCCCCCGCTGCTGCTCCTCGACGAGCCGCTGTCGAACCTGGACGCCAAGCTGCGCGAGTCGCTGCGGTACGAGCTCAAGAGGCTGCAGCGGGAGCTGGGCATCACCTCCGTCTACGTGACGCACGACCAGGTGGAGGCGCTCGCTCTCTCCACGCAGATCGCCGTCATGGAGAAGGGTGGGGTCGTCCAGCTGGGCAAGCCGCGCGAGGTGTACGAACAGCCGGCCAACAAGTTCGTGGCCGAGTTCATCGGCACGTCGAACTTCATCCCCGGGAAGGTCGCCGCCCAGCAGGCGGGCCGGCACTGCGTGGAGACCTCCAACGGCATCCTGTACCTCGAGTCGCCCCACCACCTGCCCGTCGGGTCGGACGTCGTGGTCTCGATCCGCCCGGAGGCCGTCGAGCTGACGACCACCAGCCAGGGCGACCGGGTGGCCAACGAGTGGGCGGGCACGGTCGTGGCCCGGGCGTTCCTGGGCGACGCCGTCGACCACGTCGTCGCCGTGGGCGAGCACGAGATGCGCGCGCGGGTCAACCCGTCGGTGTCCATCGAGTCGGGCACGCCGGTCCATCTGCAGCTGGACCCGTCGAAGATCTCCCTCGTCCCGGTGAACTGAGTGCCTCTGCCGACCATCTTCCGCAACCGCGACTTCAGGCTCTACTGGTCGGGGGTCGTCCTCAGCCAGATCGGCACCCGGGGCACCGTCGCGGCGAACTACTTCCACGTCTACGCGCTGACCGACTCCATCGCCTACACGGGGTTGGTCGGTGCGGGGCAGGCGGTGGCGCTGATCCTGCTCAGTCCCCTGGGCGGGGCCCTGGCCGACCGGTACGACCGCCGCCGGCTCCTGCAGGCGGCCCAGGCGGTGGCGCTGACCGTGGCGCTCGCGCTGACGGTGGTCACCTTCTCGGGGGCGGTGCAGGCCTGGCACGTCGTCCTGAGCGTGCTGTTCACGACGGCGGCGGCCACCTTCGACCAGCCGGCCCGGCAGGCGCTGATCCCGGCGCTGGTGGGGCGCAAGCACATCGGCGAGGCGATCGCGCTGCTCAACCCCTCCCGGGAGGTGGCGGTCCTGCTCGGCCCGCTGCTGGCCGGGGTGCTCATCGCCGCGGGCGGTCCGGAACTGATGTACCTGGTCGACGTGGTCACCTACGCGGTGCTCGTGGTGGTGCTCGCCTTCATCCGGACGCCCCCGCTGGTGAGCGGCCAGGCCCCGCCGACGTCGATCTTCGCCAGCATCGCGGAGGGCGCACGCTACGTGGTCCGCCGGCCGCTGATCACCAGCCTCATGGGGCTGGACCTGTCGGCGACGGTGCTCTCCGCCTACCGGGTGCTCCTGCCGGCGATCGCGACCGACGTCCTCGCCGTCGGCGCGACCGGTTACGGAGTCCTGTCCAGTGCTCCCTCGGCGGGGGCGCTGCTGGCCACCTACACGATCTTCAGGGTGGTCAAGGACTCGCGGCGGCAGGGCCGAATCCTGCTGGTGTCGACGTTCCTCTACGGCATCGCCGCGATCGGACTGGCCCAGTCGCCGGTCGTCTGGCTGGCCGTCGGGGCGGCGCTGCTGCTCGGCGCCTTCGACGCGATGGCCACGACCATCCGCCACGCGGCCGTGCAGATCGACACCCCTGACGAGATCCGGGGGAGGGTCACCGCGTTCTACCAGATGTCCTCCCGCGGTGGTCCGGCGATCGGCGACGTGGCCATGGGGGCATTCGCCGGAGCGGTCGGCCCGGTGCTCGCGCTCACCCTGGGGGGCATCGGCCCGATGCTGGTCGCGGTGGCGTTCTGGTCGCGGCCCAACGTGGTGCGCGACTACCAGGGCGTCATCGAGGACGACGGCGCGGACGAACCGGTGGAGCCGGTGGCACCGCCGGACGCGCGGCCGATCGCGAGCGAGACCCCCGGACCCGCCTGATCCGCCCGCCCGTTCCACTGCCCCGTGGACGGGCGCGGCGGTCGAGCGGCGGCGCTCCCGGGGGCTGCTCGCCCGGCTGACAGGTCCCGTCGGCCGGCGGCGGGCCACGCTCCTGGTGCTCCGCCTGCTCCTGCGCGCCGTTGGCGGTGACGTCGCGCGGGCGCCGGTCGGGGAAGCTTCGGCCGCCGGGGGGTCCCCACCACGCCGGCGCCGACGGACTCGGCCGGCTCCATCAGGGTGGGCGTCGCGGTCCGGCCAGGCTGCTGGCGGCGCCGGCTCGTGCGCAAGACCACAGCGTGATCAAGAGCACGCACCTCTGCGGGGGAGGTCACATGCCGAACTGGCGAACCCGCAGGTCGGAGGCGCTTACAGTCGAGTTCGAGCGGCCGCCCGGGTCAACGGAGACGTCGGGAGTCGACCGCACGCGCCGTGCGGCCGAGCCCACTCCAGACCTATCGAGGAGACCTGTCATGACCTCTGGGATGTTCATCAGCGAGGGTGTCAGCACCGACCTGATCGGCAGTGGCGAGCCTCGCCTGCGCCGGTACCGCGGGGGCGACGGCTCCTGGTTCACCAGCGCCGCGGCGTTCGTCCGCCGGCTGCGTCCGGCCTCCGTCCGGGTGCCTGCGCTCTCTCGCTGAC
Organism: Blastococcus sp. SYSU DS1024; assembly: GCF_054050795.1. NCBI lineage: Bacteria > Bacillati > Actinomycetota > Actinomycetes > Geodermatophilales > Geodermatophilaceae > Blastococcus > Blastococcus sp. SYSU DS1024. Next base: position 149,082 of record NZ_JBJHAA010000009.1, on the reverse strand, counting down.
CCGCCCGTGGGGTGGGTCGTTCAGAGCAGCGACTCGCCCCGCTCCAGCGCCTCGATCATCGCCACGCGGCGGGCGTGCACGTCGCCCTTGAACGGCGTCGTCAGCCACGTGGTCAGCACCAGTTCCGCGGTGTCCGGCGTGATGACCTTCGCCCCCAGGACCAGGACGTTGGCGTCGTTGTTGCCCCGCGAGATCTCCGCGTGCCACACGTCGGGGCACAGGCCTGCGCGGATGCCGGGGAGCTTGTTGCAGGCGATGACCTCCCCCTGGCCGCTGCCGCCGACGACGATCGCCCGATCGGCCCGGCCGTCCGTCACGCGCCGGCAGACGTCCTCGCACAGCGGCGGGTAGTCGACGAGCTCGTCGGACGACGTCGGCCCGCGGTCGTCGACCTCGTGCCCCTCGGTCAGCAGCGCCTCGACGAGCCGGGCCTTGAGCGCGACGCCGTTGTGGTCGGCGGTGATGGCGATCCGCACGTCGCTGCCTCAGCCGGTGACGTCTCGGGTGCCCGGGGCGAAGACGTCCTCCAGGCGCGGTGCGCGGTCCAGGATCTTCTGGTCCACCGCGGTGCGCAGGAGGCCCTCGAGCACCGCCCGGTTGGGCTCGATCCCGTACGGCAGGGGGTCGTCCCAGCCGGTCAGCTCCATGACGGTGCGGTGCATGCGATCGGTCGACGTCTCCTGCGGCAGGGAGCCGCTGCGCAGTTGCTCGACGTACCGCCGCTTGGACTCGGCGAACGCGTCGAACACCCGGCGTCCGAGGTCGGGGTGCTGCTCGAGCAGTTCGTCCCGGACGACCACCAGGTGGTTGATCGGCCACAGACCCCGCTGCAGCGCAGCGTGTGCCGCCTCCTCCGGGAGCAGCGGCCGGGCGTCGGGGGAGTCGATCGTCACGCCGACCACGGCGGCCAGGTCCCCGCTGGCGAGCATCTCGTCGAGGGTGCGTCCCGGGGCGATCGGGACGACGTTCGCCGGCGGCCGGTAGGCCTGGACGTGCTCGTCGCCGGAGAGCACCCAGGTGATGGAGTCGAGGTCCACCCCGTGCTCCTGGGCCAGCACCGACCGCGCCCACACCCCGGTGGTCACCGTGTAGCCACGGTTGACCCCGACCTTCCTGCCCTCGAGGTCCTTCGGGTGGGTGATGCCGTGCCGGGTGTCGACCGTGATCGCGTTGTGGTGGAACCCGCGGACGAGGAACGCCGGCACCGCCGTGAACCGCACGCCGTGGGCCTTGGCCACCAGGTAGGTGGTGAGGGCCATCTCGCAGACGTCGAACTCGAGGTTCCGCACCATCCGGCGGAAGCCCTGGACCAGGACGGGGACGTCTTCGAAGTCGAACGTCGTGCCCTCGGGAGTGACGGATCCGTCCAGGAGAGCCCGGTTGTTCCCCTGGGCGCGTGTGACGGTGCGCAGGTGCAGGTCGGCCATGTCGGCGGACGCTAGCACGGTGGTGGTCAGACCAATAGGCCGTCGATTAGGGTGCTCCACGACACACGGCGCGGAAGGAGCAGCAATGGCGGAGCAGGTGCTTGCGGCGGTCCGGACCGCACCGGGGACGACGGAACTCAGGGAGTTCCCGATGCCCGAGATCGCGGATGACGCGGCGTTGCTCAAGATCGAGGTGGCCGGCATCTGCGGCACCGACGTGAAGCTCTATCGGAAGCCCACGATCGACGAGCCGGTGATCATGGGCCACGAGAACGTCGGCATCGTCGCCAAGGCGGGTGCCAAGTGGTCGAAGATCCACGGGCTCGCCGAGGGGGACCGGATCTTCGTCGAGCACTACGTGGGCTGCATGCACTGCCAGTGGTGCCGGGCCGGTGAGTACCGGCACTGCGAACTCACCGACTGGCGCACCAACCCGGACGCCCGGCGGTACGGCTACACCTCCTCGGACAACCCGGGCCGGTTGTGGGGCGGGTTCGCGCAGTACATGTACCTGCCATGGAACGCCGTGACCCACAGGGTGCCCGACGGCGTCTCGGCCGAGCTCGCCGGGCTGGTCACGCCGCTGTCCAACGGCATCGAGTGGGCGCTCAACGCGGGCAAGGTCGGCTACGCGACGACCGTGCTGATCCAGGGTCCCGGCCAGCAGGGCCTCTCCCAGGTCGTCGCCTCCAAGCAGGCCGGCGCCTCGCTGATCGTCGTCACCGGCACCACCCGGGACGCGACCCGGCTGCAGCTGGCCAAGGACCTCGGTGCTGACGCGGTCATCGACGTCCAGAAGGAGGACCCGCTGGAGCGGGTCCTGGAGCTCACCGGCGGCGTGGGCGTCGACGTCGTCCTGGACTGCACCTCCGGGGCCGGGACCGCGCCGGTGCTGCTGGGCATCGACGCGCTCAAGCGACGCGAGGGGATCATGGTGACCCAGGGCGAGGAGGCCGCGTTCCCCGACTTCCCGCTGAAGAAGATGACCGAGAAGTGCATCACCCTGGGCAGCGCCCGCGGGCACAGCTACCGCTCGGTGGAGCTGGCCCTGGACCAGCTCGCGTCGGGCCGCTTCCCGCTGGAGCGGCTGGCCACGCACAGCTTCGGCCTGGAGGACGTCGACCGCGCCATCCGTGCGCTCGCCGGCGAGACCGGTGAGGACGCCCTGCACATCTCGCTCAAGCCGTGGGGCGACGCGTGACGAGCGAGCGTGCGAGCGCATCCCAGGACACAGCCGCGGTCCGCGGCACCGTCGTCGTCACGGGCATCTCCCGGGCGGACCGTGCGACCGTCGACGGGCTCGCGGAGTGCGGCGTCGCGACCGTCCACGAAGCGCAGGGACGCACCCACCTGCTCGACCCGGCGCTGCGGCCGGTGTACCCCGGGGCCCGGATCGCCGGCACCGCGGTCACGGTGAGCCTGCCGCCGGGCGACAACTGGATGGTGCACGTGGCGGTGGAGCAGTGCGCCGAGGGCGACGTCCTCGTCATCGCGCCCACGACGCCGTCGCAGGCCGCCTACATCGGTGACCTGCTCGCGACCGCCCTCGCGACCCGCGGTGTCCGCGGCGTGGTGGTGGACGCCGGTGTCCGTGACGTCGCGGAGCTGACCGCCATGGCGTTCCCGGCGTGGTCCCGGCACGTGTCGGCGTTCGGCTGCATCAAGGAGACGCTCGGCAGCGTCAACGTCGGCGTCGTGTGCGCCGGCCAGTGGATCGAGCCCGGTGACGTGGTCGTCGCCGACGACGACGGTGTGGTCGTGGTCCCCCGGGGCCGCGCTCCCGAGGTGCTGGAGGCGGCTCGTGCGCGTGAGCAGCGCGAGGCCGGCATCCGGTCCCGCTACCGCGAGGGCCAGCTGGGCCTGGACATGAACAACATGCGCGAGCCCCTGGCCGCCAAGGGGTTGCGCTACGTCGAGCAGGAGCCCCCGCGTTGATCATCGACTGCCACGGTCACTACACCACCGAGCCGGCGCAGCTGAAGCTGTTCCGCCAGGCGCAGAAGGCCGCGCTGGAGGCCGGCGGCGTCGCACCGCAGCTCGGCGGCATCAGCGACGACGAGGTGCGCGAGAGCGTCGAGAACAACCAGCTGCGGGTGCTCCGCGAACGCGGTGGCGACCTGATGATCTTCTCCCCGAGGGCATCGGGGATGGAGCACCACGTGCCCGACCCGAGCACCGCCGTCGCCTGGGCCCGCGCCAGCAACGACCTGGTCGCCCGGGTCGCCGACCTCTTCCCGCAGCACTTCGCAGCGGTCTGCCAGCTCCCGCAGACGCCCGGCGGAGCACTGGACGACGTGGTCGCCGAGCTGCGGCGCTGCGTCGAGGAGCGCGGTTTCGTCGGGGCCAACCTCAACCCGGACCCCTCGGGCGGCAACTGGACCTCCCCTCCGCTCACCGATGCGTACTGGTATCCGGTGTACGAGGCGCTGGTCGAGCTGGACGTGCCCGCGATGGTGCACGTCTCCAGCTCCTGCAACCCCAACTTCCACGCCCTGGGCGCCCACTACCTCAACGCCGACACCTCCGCGTTCATGCAGTTGCTGGAGGGTGACCTGTTCGAGCGGTTCCCGACGCTGCGGCTGGTCATCCCGCACGGTGGCGGGGCGGTTCCCTACCACTGGGGCCGGTACCGGGGCCTGTCCATGCGCATGGGCTGGAAGGACCCCTCGGAGCTGCTGCGCAACGTCTTCTTCGACACCTGCGTGTACCACCAGCCGGGGATCGACCTGCTGACCCGGGTCGTCCCGGCCGAGAACATCCTCTTCGCCTCCGAGATGCTCGGCGCGGTGCGCGGCGGAGACCCGGAGACCGGCATCGCCTGGGACGACACCAAGCGGTACCTGGACGCGGCCGGGCTGGGCGAGGCCCAGCTGCAGGCGGTCTTCGAGGACAACGCCCGCCGGGTCTACCCCCGGCTCGACGCCCGCCTGAGAGGGAAGTGACCCCCGTGTCCCGACTGCACCTGACGTTCGCCTGTGGCGACTACGACCGCACCCGCGCACTGGAGGAGGGGACCGTCCGCCCCGACGGCATCGACCTGACCTACCTGCGGCTGCCGGTCGAGGAGACCTTCTTCCGGATGATGCGGTACCGGGAGTTCGAGGTCGCCGAGATGTCGATGTCGTCCTACGTGAAGTCCCTGGACCTCGACGACCCCCCGTTCGTCGCGCTGCCGGTCTACACCTCGCGGCAGTTCCGGCACACCGGCATCTTCGTGAACGCCGACTCGGGCATCGAGAAGCCCGGGGACCTGCGGGGCAAGGTCGTGGGCACGCCGGAGTGGCAGCTGACGGCGAACGTCTGGATCCGCGGCCTCCTCGCCGACCAGTACGGGGTGCCGGTGGACTCGGTCGAGTACCGGACCGGCGGCCAGGAGACCCCGGGCCGGATCGAGAAGGCCGCGGTGGATCTCGGCGAGCGGATCCGCATCTCGCCGATCGGTCCCGGCCAGACGCTGGCCCGGATGCTGGCCGACGGCGAGATCGATGCCTTCCAGGGCCCGCGGGTGCCGTCGTCCTTCGTGCCCGGTGGCAACGTGCGCCGGCTGTTCGCCGACCCGGTGGCCGCCGAGAAGGCGTACTTCGCCGAGACCGGGATCTTCCCGATCATGCACGTCGTGGTAGTCCGCCGGGACGTCTACGAGAAGCACCCCTGGGTGGCCCAGACGCTCACCAAGGCGCTGTACCTGGCCAAGCAGAAGGCGGCGGCCGAGCTGTACGACGCCTCGGCGCTGCGCTTCATGCTGCCCTGGCTCATCCCCGGCCTCGAGGAGGCGCGGGCCCTGATGGGTGACGACTACTGGTCCTACGGGCTGCAGGCCAACGAGCACGTGCTCAGCACGTTCCTGCGCTACCACCACGAGCAGGGGCTGTCCCGGCGGCGGTACGAGCCGGCGGAGCTCTTCGCGCCGGAAGCCACCGAGACGTTCGTCATCTGATGGCCGGCACCGAGCAGATCCGCACCGTCGGCGTCGTCGGCTGGGGCCGGATGGGCGCCGAGATGGGCCGCTGGCTGGTCGAGCGCGGCTGGCCGGTCCTCGCGACCGATCCGGCGCCGGGCGCCGAGGAGAGGATCGGGCAGGCCGGCGCGCAGTTCCGCGGCTCGGCCGCCGACGTCGCCCGGGAGGCCGACCTGGTCCTGCTCGTCGTCGTGGACGACGCGCAGGTCGAGGCGGCGTTCGTGGGCGACGGGGGCATCCGGGACGCGGCTCGTCCGGGGACCGTGGTGGCGATCTGCGCATCCGTGCGGCCCGACACCTGTGTCCGGATGGCCGAGGCGGCGGCGGAGCGGGACATCGCTGTGGTCGACGTGGCGCTGGTCGGGGGTGAGCGGGCGGCCGAGCAGGCCGGCCTGACGTTGATGTGCGGCGGCGACGCCGGGGTGCTGGACCGGTGCGCGCAGGCCTTCGCGGCGTTCGCCACCGACGTCTGCCACATCGGGGGGCCCGGGACCGGGCAGGTGGCCAAGAGCGCCAACAACGTGCTCATGTGGACGGCCCTGCGGGCCGACGTCGAGGTCCTGCGGCTGGCCCGGTCGCTCGGTGTCGCGCCGGGCCGGCTGCGCAGCATCCTGGGTGCCGGTACCGGTGCCAACCAGGTGCTCGCCGACTGGGGGCTGCACCGGCTGCGCTGGCCGGCGAAGGACCTGGAGGTCGCGCTGACCATGGCCGAGGAGGCCGGAGTGGACGTGCCGCTGGTGCGGGCGCTCCAACCGCTCGTGACGGAGCTGACCCGCGAGGACCTGGCAGACCTGCGCTGACCCCCGCATCCTCCGTGGCGGCCCAGCCGCCACGGAGGATGCGGGGGTCAGGCAGCCGCGGCGAGCACGCTCTTCAGCGGGGTGCCGGCGTCGGCGACCAGGTCGGCCGGCAGCCGGATCCCCTTCGTCAGGGCCTTGCGGACCACCAGGTAGTCGGCGGGGGCGTTGACCGCGTCGACGGCCAGCAGGTCACCGCCGCGGTAGTAGAGGACCGAGAAGCTCTCGGTGTCCGGATCCCCCCGGACGACGTGCTCGTCGAAGCCGGCGGAGAGCCCGGCGATCTGCAACTTCAGGTCGCCCTGGTTGGACCAGAACCACGGCACGCTGCGGGCGTTGGCCTCCCGGCCCAGCAGGGTGGCGGCCGCCAGGGTCGCCTGCGCGACCGCACTCGGCACCGACTCCAGGCGGACCCGGCCTTCGCCGGTCATCGGGTGCGGCAGGACGGTGCAGTCCCCGGCGGCGACCACCGACGGGGCGCTGGTGCGGGCATGGGCGTCGACGACGATGCCGCCGTCGCACTCGAGGCCGAGCTGCTCGGCCAGCTCCACGCGAGGGACCACGCCGATGCCCACCATCACCAGGTCGGCGGGCAGGGTGCGGCCGTCGGCGAGGACCACGCCCTCCACCCGAGCAGCCGTGCCCTGGAAGCCGACCACGCCGGTGGAGAGCAGGACGGTGCTGCCACGGCGCTCGTGCGCCCGCCGGTAGAACTCGGAGACGACCGGAGCCACCGCCCGGCCGACCAGGCGGTCGGCCGCCTCGACGACGGTGACCTGCTTGTCCAGGGCCCGGGCAGCGGCCGCCGCCTCCAGGCCGACGAACCCGCCACCGACGACCACCACGCGCGAGGCCCCGGCCAGCTGGTCGCGCAGGGCGACGGCGTCGTCGAGGTCGCGGAGGTAGAGGATCCCGGCCAGATCGGCGCCGGGTACGTCGAGGCGGCGGGGACGGGCGCCCACGGTGAGCGCCAGGCGGGCGAAGGGCAGCTCCCGGCCGCCGGAGGTGCGGGCCAGGCCGGGGCGCTCGTCGGAGGGTGGCGTGATCTCCTCGACCCGCTCGCCCAGCACCAGGTCGATGTCGTGGTCGGCGTAGAACGAGGGGCTGCGGAACGCCAGCGTGTCCGGCGTCGCGGTCCCCGCCAGGAACTCCTTGGACAACGGGGGGCGGTGGTAGGGCGCGTGCGCCTCGGCGCCGACGAGCGTCACGGGGGCGGTGTCGCCGAGCTGGCGCAGCGACGTGACCAGCTGGGCGCCTGCCTGGCTCGCGCCGACGACGAGCGTGCCGGCGTCGTGCTCGGAGCGCGGCATGACGGCCTCCCGGTATCGTGGGGAATGGTATTACCATTCTGCCATAACATCGCGAGGAGGGCGAGCCATGACCGACGACCTTCGCCAGCTGGTCTCCCTGGGATGCCGGGTCCTCGGCGCCGCCGATCAGGGCGACCTCATCTGGGGGCACGTCTCCGCCCGGGACCCTGAGGGCCGCGGCATCTGGATGAAGGCCTCGGGGCTCGGCTTCGAGGAGGTGGAGCCCGAGGACGTCATCCTGGTGGACTGGGGCGGTGAGGTGCTCGCCGGCTCCGGCCGACGACACGCCGAGTACCCGATCCACACGGAGGTCATGGGGGCGCGCGCCGACGTGAGCAGCGTGATCCACACCCACTCGCCGGCCGCAGTGGCCCTGGGGGCCCTCGGTGTCCCGCTGCGACCCATCTCGCACGAGGCGAACCTGTTCGTCCCGCCGGACATCGCCCGCTTCACCGGGACCGGCGACCTCGTGCTGACCCCGGAGCTGGGCCGGGACGTCGCCGGCGCGCTGGGCGACCGCAACGCCTGCCTGCTGGTCAACCACGGCATCGTCGTCGCCGCGCCGGACGTGCAGACGGCGACGGTCACCGCCTACCTGCTCGATCGCGCCTGCCGGATGCAGCTGACGGCCATGGCGGCCGGCGGGTGGGCCACCTGGTCCTCGCCCCAGGAGTCGCTCGCCAAGCGTGAGCACTGCTACCCCGACCCGCTGCTGCAGGGGGCCTGGGAGTACCTGGTGCGGCGACTGGAGCGGAGCTAGGCAGTCCGACCGAGGCGGCGCAGGGCCAGTGCGGGAACGACCATCACGGCGCCGACGACCGCCATGGCGGGCGTCAGCGGCACGGCGACCACCAGGCCGGCGACGGTCAGGGGTGCGGCGAGGAGGGCTGCCGCCCGGAAGGTCCCGCTGGCCGCGATGGCCTCGCCGCGCTCCTCGGGGTGCACGGCCTCTGCGGCGATGGCGGGGCCCAGGACCTGGACCGCCCCCGCTGCGATGCCGCTGACCGCGAGCACCAGGGCGGACAGGGCGACGCTCCAGGCCACCACACCGGTCAGCCCCGTCGCGACACCGGTCAGGACGATGCCTGCGCCCAGCACCGGCATCGTCCAGCGTCCCCGCACCCGTGCCGCCATGGCGGTACCCACGAGCGATGCGCCGTTCGCGGCGGCGACGAGCGCCCCGATCGTGGTGGGCGACTGGCGGGCCTGGTCCAGGGCGACGGGCACGTAGGAGGTCAGCAGTGCCCGCCAGGCGCCGGCGGTCATCCCCGCCCAGCACGCGACGTCGACCCCTGGTCGGCGCCACACCCGGCCCGGCGGGCGGTCCGTGGGAGGGACGAACGGTGGCAGCCGGTCCAGCAGTGCGTTGGGTACCAGACCGAGCAGGGCCACGGCCGCGGCGACGACGAGGGCGACCGCCGGGCTGTCCTCGGACAGCACCCCGGCGAGGAGTGGCCCGGTCAGCAGCCCGACGGAGGCGGCCAGGTTGACCTGCGCCAGGGCCCCGGCGGCACGCCCCGCCCCCCGGACGACGTGCGTCTGGCTGCCGGTCCAGAAGAGGGCGCGGGAGGCGCCCTGCAGCAGCTGGGCCGCGACGAAGGGCAGCAGTGCCGCGGAGACGGCCACCACGGCGCAGCTGACTGCGAGCAGTACTCCGGCGGCGGCGATCAGGATCCAGTCCGGCCAGCGGCGCATGGCCCAACCGAGGCCGAGCCGCACCAGCATCTGGGACGCGGCCGAGGCTGCCGTCAGCGCGCCGATCTCGAAGGCCGAGTACCCGGCTCCGATGGCCAGGAGGGGGAGCGCGACGCTGGCGATGCTGAGCGATACCGAGTAGATGCCGGCACCTGTCGCCGACGCGAGGGAGTCCCGCCGATGCGCCACGCCCCACCCCCACTCGTCGTCCGGCAGGGTAGCAGCTTTGGTCTAATGGACTGATCATTGACGGATGCGATACGCGAGAAGGGCATTGCTGCCAGAACGTCGTCACGCGATGTGCGCGCACGCGGCGATCTGAAGTCCTGGCTCGATCAGGGTGGGGCCCGAACTCGCGGCCGTAGTAGTTCTTGTCCGCGAACACCGCCTGCCCGGCCCGTTCGGCCGTCGACGCAGGGTCGGTGTCGAGGACGTCGAGCAGAACGTCGCGCTCGTCGGCTTGGCGCCAGTGGAGCAGTCAGCGGGTCTCGCTGGGGCGACCGGCCAGCGCCTGCACCACCGCCAGCGTGATCAGCTCCGCGTCCCTGATCTTGGGGCGATTTCCATCTTTGACCGGGCCGGGGTCGTCACCCGATCGCGCCACGTCGGGCCCGCCGACAGGCGTTCCCGGGGGAACGCGGTCAAGACACAGGAACCCCTTGGGATAGGTCTTCTCGACGGCGAACATGCCGGGCGCCAGCCGCCCCGTGGCTGGAGCCGTGGGCGTGCCCTCTGGTGGGACAACTAGAGTTCGGTGTCCAATGGTCATACCACCGGGGCACCAAGGAGGCACTGCATGGAGCAGGAACGAACGAAGTCCCAGAGCCGCGAGCAGACGGCGCAGAACGTGCACGTCTACGACGACCACTACAAGAAGGCCCGCATCTATGTACGGGAGCTGGCCAGCAACCGGTACACCCTGACCGAGGAGCGGCGCGAGCGCGTCACGACCGTTCCCCGGGTGTGGACTCCGACCCTGGGGGAGGGGCTGAGCCTCAAGGAGAACTGGAACATCATCGACCCCGGTGATGAGCAGTTCCGCACGCAGAGCCTGCACCTGCACTTCGTCGTGATCCAGCCCAACGGGCGCAATGACGGGCACGGACACCAGAACGAAGCGTTGTTCTATGTGCTCGAGGGCAGCGGCTACGAGACGCACGACGGCAAGGACTACCCGTGGAGCGCCGGGGACGCTGTCGCGGTGCACAACGACTGCGTGCACTGGCACAACAACCCGGACCCCGAGAAGCGCGCGGTCTGCCTGGTCATGAAGCCCAAGCCGCTGTCGCTGTTCCTCGGACTCACCTTTCAGGGGAAGATCGGCACCAAGCCGGCGGACGAGGACCAGTGGGAGCCGCGCACAGAGTGGCTGACCGCCCGTCCCGAAGGTGACGAGCTCGTCCCCAAGGTGCTCACTCCTGCCGATACCGAGTGGCAGTGGACCGAGTTCGGCCGCGTCCGCCAGATCGCCGGCAAGGGCGCCCCCCTCCGGATCAAGGGCACCGATGCCTACCTGCACGAGATCCCGGCCGGCAGCCGTTCGGGCAAGCGGTGGCAGATGGCCGACGAGGCGGTGCACGTCCTCGACGGCGAGGGTTACGACCTGCACTGGGACGTCGAGGCCGAGATCGCCGACCAGTTCTACGCGCGCGTGGCGAAGAAGCCGACGCGGTGGGACTGGAAGAAGGGCGACATGATCTGGGTGCCGCACAACACGATCGTCCAGCGCTTCAGCACCGGCACGGGGTCGGCGAAGCTGATCGGGGCGTCGAACAGCATCTACGCCGAACTGGGCTACTCCCGCATCGTCCACTTCGAGAACGCGCCGGAGTTCGACGACGCGTCCCTGCAGGCCGCTGCGGGCGAAGGGTTCACCGCACCGCCGGTGGCTTGAGCCGACCGCGGCCGCGCCCGGGATCGCCCCGGCGCGGTCGCGTCGCGCTCGCCGGTCATCCGGGGGGCGCCGTCTCGGCCAGCACCGCGTCGAACGTCGCCAGGTCCAGCCGCGGGTCGGGCGAGGCCTGGTTCAGATCGAGGGCCGCCAGCTTCGCGTTCTGCACGAGGAACGCGAGGTCAGCGCCGGTCATCCCCGCGGTCCGCTGGACCAGGTGCTCCACCACCCGGTCCAGGGTCAGGTCGCCGTCGAGCGCCGCACCGGCGAGGTGGATCCGGAGGATCTCATCGCGACCGGCGTCCTCCGGCGGGCCGACCTCGAGGTGGACGCCGAACCTGCCCGGGCGCAGCGCCGCAGGGTCGACCATGGTCATCCGGTTGGTGGCGCCGATGACGAGCACCTGGCTGCGCTGCTCCATCCCGTCGAGCTCGGCCAGGAGCTGGTTGACCACCCGTTGCGGAGCCCGGGTCCCCTCGTGCTCGAGGTCGCTGCGCTTGGGGACGACCGCGTCCAGCTGGTCGAAGAAGACGATGCACGGCGCCGCGCGCCGGGCGACGTCGAACACGCGACGCACGCTCTCCTCGGACTCGCCCAGCCACTGGGAGAACAGTTCCGGGCCGTTGATCGGCAGGAAGTTCACGCCGGCCTCCCGGGCGATCGCCTGGGCAAGCAGCGTCTTGCCGGTGCCGGGCGGCCCGTAGAGCAGGACGCCGAGATTGCTCGACAGCCCGATCCGCTCGAACACCTCCGGGTGCCGCAGGGGCTTCTCGACGAGGTCGCGCAGCCGGCCCTTGACGTGCTCGAGCCCGCCGATGTCCGCCCACGTCACCCGTGGGTAGGTGATCAGCGACTCGCGCATCGCGGCCGGCTGGACCACCCGCAGGGCGGCGTCGAAGTCGTCGCGGGTGACGACGAGGTCAGCGGCGTCGGGGTAGGTCGCCATGGAGGGCGACTCGACGAACCGGGTCGATGCACGGCGCAGCGCGTTGAGCCCCGCCTCCCGGCTGAGCTCCATGATGTCGGCGCCCACGAATCCGTACGCGCGCTCGGCGATCGCCGGCAGCCCGGCGAGCGCGTCGTCGGCCAGCGGCATCTCACGGGTCTGCACCCGGAGGATCTGTTCGCGCGCCTCGGTCGCGGGCGTGGGGAAGTAGATCTCCCGGTCGAAGCGGCCCGCCCGGCGCAGCGCCGGGTCGATCGCCTCCACCCGGTTCGTCGTGCCGATGACCAGTACGCCCTCGGCCCGCTTCAGGCCGTCCAGCAGCGCGAGCAGCTGGGTCACCGTGCGCGCCTCGGTGGTGCTCGTGGCCATCCGCCGCGCCGGGGCGATGGCGTCGAGCTCGTCGATGAAGATGATCGACGGCGGGTTGAGACTCGCCTCGGCGAAGATCTTGCGCAGGTTCGCCTCGGTCTCGCCGGAGAACGTGCCGACGACCTCGGGCCCGTTGATGTAGAAGAGCTCGGCGTTGATCTCGTTGGCCACGCTGCGGGCCAGCAGCGTCTTCCCGGTGCCCGGGGCGCCGTGGAAGATCACGCCTCGCGGCGGGTTGATGCCCAGCTGGCGGTACACCTGCGGGAAGACCAGCGGCAGCTCGACGAACTCGCGGACCTCACGGATCTGCGCCGTCAGCCCACCGACGTCCTCGAACGTCGTGTCCAGCACGGTCTCGGACGACTTGTCGTGATCGTGCTCGTGGTCACCGGGTCCGTGGTGGTGGTCGCTCTGGACCATCCAGATCGTCGTCTCACCCGTGACGACGCCCTCGGTGCCGTCTCCGTCCGCCGGCGCGACGAAGTGGACCTCGTACGTGACGCCGGCCAGGGCCTCGGGCATGCGGACGTAGAGCAGCATGCCCGGGCGGACGGCGACCTGCTGCTCGGCGAGGACGCGCCGCAGTGCGGGGACCAGCTGGGGGTCGAAGCGCTGGCTCATGTCCAGCCCGGGCACCAGGGCGAGCTCCCGTGCCGGCCCAGGCTCCGCCCGCTCCAGTGTCACCTGCTCGTGCGGGTAGGCCTTGAGCGCCTGCCGGGTGAACCGGTCGATGCGCACCGACCCGGCTCCCGGCTCGTCGACCGGGCCTGCCACCCGACACAGCGCACTGCGCCCGCGCTCCGTGGCGATGCGGACGACATCGCCCTCGGCTGCTCCGACGGCCGCGCGGACGTCCGGGGCCAGAACGGCCGCGCACAGGTGGGCGACCCGGTAGTCGATCGGGCGGGAATCGACGACGGCTGGCGATGGCATGGGACTCCGTTCGACGGGGGTTTGCCTCCGGTGATTGCCCTACGGACCCACCGGTGGTCAGACCATTCTGCCGAGCGGCCGAATGCTCGGGGTGCCCCCCCTCGCTCCTCTTGTCGCCGCGTTCCCCCGTTGAGGTCGCTCGCGGAGTTGCGACGAGTCTCCGGCGAGGTCGGAGCAGGCGCGTGGGCACCGACGAGGGCGAGCAGGACGGCTGAGGTGGCGCTCGCCTTTCTGCCGCCCGACGCGGCTGGGATGCCGGATGACGCTAGGGCGGTAGCCGCCGGAGCCCTCGATCGCGCTCGCAGCCCGAGTGCTGCTCCGCCAGGGCTCTCCAGGTGGGAGTCTGCTGAACAACGGGCGGGGCACCTTCGGGGAATCTGATGAATGGCGCACTCGACGCGCACCACGACGACCCGGCGTCCGGCCACCCATTCCCCGCCGACGTCTCGGGCAAGGCATCGCCGCAGGGCCGGACCGCGTCCCCCGCGCTGTGCTCCCGTCAGGGCATGTGGTCGGTCTTCGCGGGAAACCCGGCCTCAACCGGGAGGTAGCCCCGCCCGTGCACGACCTGGTCGACCGCCAATTCGCCGTCACTGCTTCCAATGCCGTGTGACTGACTGAGGAAATGGGCAGTGGTCGGTCATCGAACGCGATCGCTGGTACGCCTACGGTGGGCGCATGACCAGGCCCCGGCCGGCTGCCGGAGGGGGGCGACGGCTCGGCGTGGCGCCCGAGCGGCTGGGCCGCTGGCTGGACGGCGTCGCCACCCGGCACGGCGCCTTCACCGAGGTGGCGCCGGCCGACGACGGCCTCCGCATCGCCTGCGCCGACAGCACCGCCGTCACGCTGCGGGCGCCGTTCGGCTGGACGCCGGAGGCGCCGCTGCTGGCCGGCTTCACCGCGGCCGCGCAGCGCGACCGGCGGGCCGCCGTGCTCCTGGTGCGGCGCGGTCGCTGGGCGGTCGGGGTCTTCGACGGCGCGCAGCTGGTGGTGTCCAAGGTCGACGCCCGCCAGGTGCAGGGCCGGACGGCGGCCGGTGGCTGGTCCCAGCAGCGGTTCGCCCGCCGCCGCGCCAACCAGACCGACGCCGTCGTCGGACACGCCGTCGAGACCGCCGCCCGGGTGCTGCTGCCGCACGCCGACGGGCTGGCGGCCCTCGTCACCGGTGGCGACGCCGGGCTGGTGGACGAGGTTCTGGCCGACCCCCGGCTGCGCCAGCTGGTCGCGCTCCGGCGGGCCGGCGCACTCGACGTCGGGGAGCCGACCAAGGCGGTGCTGCTGGAGACGCCGAAGCAGTTCCGTGCCGTGGACGTGCACATCGTGGAGCCGCAGGACCGCCCCTGACCGGCGGGATCAGCCGACGGCGCTCGCGGCCACCGGCGGGCCGGCCACCTAGGGGGCGAGCGGGAACCGGCTGCTGATCCCGAGGCGGGCCAGGTCGTCGGCCCCGCAGTCCCGCGCGACCGCGGGGTCCAGCCCGATGCCGGCGCCGTCGCCCGCGGTGAGCGGCCAGGTGCTGTGGACGACCCCCGGGTGGGCCCGGACCAGCCGGTCGGCCTCCTCCACGAGCTCGGTCGTGCGGAACCGGGTCTCCTCGATCCGCACGTCGAAGCCGGTGCCGCCGGAGGCCTCCGCCAGCGCCACCAGCTCGGCCGGTGGGGCGCGGTACCAGCGCAGGATCACCTGCCCCCGGTCGAGCGTGATCTCCGACTGCCCCGGGTCGGGGTGCTCGCCCCAGCGCGCCCGGACCTCCTCGAGGAGCACGTGCATCTCCTCAGTGACCGGCGGCAGCGAGAGCATCTCCTCGGGAAGCGGTCGCGGCACTGGTTCGGGGAGGGGCGGCGGCTCGCCGGGGGACAGGAGCTCGGCACGCATGCCGCCCGCCGGGGCCGGCTCCTCACCGGCCTGCGCCCCCTCGCGGGTCGGTGAGGGCCCCGACGAGCACGACGAGCAGCGTGCAGCGGGTCGACCGGCCGGTTCTCACGGTGTGAGGTTGGCCGGGATGCCGCCCGCGGCGCAAGGGGGTCAGGCGGTCACGGCGTGATGACCAGGCGGATGGGGTCGCCCTCCTTGTTCGCCAGCCGCTCCACGCCCTCGGCGGCGTCGGCGAGCGGGAGCGTGCCGGAGATGGAGCGGGAGAGGTCCAGCCGGTGGTGCCGGACCAGGTTCACCAGCTCCTCGACGTGCCCCGGCTCGGAGCCGTAGTGGCCGAGGATCCGCTGCCCGAAGTAGCTGAACTGCGTGCCGTTGCGGATGCTCAGCGGCTGGTCGGTGAGGCCCACCAGCACCAGGGCGCCGTCGCGCTCCAGGCAGCGCACCGCCTGCTCGCGCACCGGCGCGACGCCGGCGAAGTCGAAGGCGAACGCCAGCCCGGCGCCACCGGTCAGCTCCCGCACGCGGGTGGCGATGTCCTCGGCCGGGTCCAGCGCGAGGTCCGCGCCGAAGTCCAGCGCCCGCTGCCGGGCGGCCGGCACCGGGTCGACGGCGACGATCGGGGCGGCCCCGGCCAGGCGCAGCAGCTGCACCGCGTGGGCGCCGAGCCCGCCGATGCCCCAGACGCCGACGGGCTGCGCGGCGCGCACCTGCGCCGTCCGCACGATCGAGGCCCACGGCGTCGACACCGCGTCGGGGACGATGCACGCCTGCTCGAAGGGGAGCTCGTCGGGGATCGGCACGACCGTGGCCGCGGTGGCGAGCGCGTACTGCGCCCAGCCGCCGTCGTAGTCGACGCCGCGGGTGTGCACCCAGCCGTCCTTCTCCTCGCCGGCCTGCAGCAGCACCCGTCGCCCCTCGGCCAGTCCGGTCACGCCGTCGCCGAGCTCGGCGACGGTGCCGGCCACCTCGTGGCCGAGGGTCACCTCGTCGCCGGCGAGGAACAGCGGGGAGAGCTGCCCCTCGACGAGGTGGACGTCGGAGAGGCAGATGCCGGCGGCGGCGACCTGGATGAGCACCTCGCCGGGGCCGGGCACCGGCCTGGGCACCTCCTTGACCACGAACTCACGGGTGCGCACGTTCAGCCGGCCGGCCAGCATCGAGTCAGGCATGCCCCCATCCAACGCCGTGGGCGCCGCGCCGACGAACCGGGCCCGCCACGCGGCCGGAGGAGCCGGTGGGGCGGGCGGGTCCCCGGTGACGGACGGGACGGTTCCGGTTGCGTCGCCCCCGCGCGGGTGGTTGTCAATCATGATCTTCCCTGCTGAGCTGGGCTTTCAGCCACGAGGAGGGTCATGGAGTCGCGCACGGGGACCGGCCGCACCCTGCTCACCCTCGCGGGCGCCATCCTGCTGGCCGGGGCGCTCGTGGCCGGGTTGCTGCTGCCGTGGATCGGCGGGCCGGCCCTGGCCGCGCAGAGCTCTTCGGCCCTCCTGGGCGACCCGCCGGAGGAGTTCTCCGTCGAGGTGCCGGCCCGCAACACCGTGATGCTCGCGGCCAACGGCGAGGTGATCACCTCCTTCTACCGCGAGAACCGCGACCCGGTGGCGTTCGACCGGATCGCCGAGGTGATGCGGCAGGCCCTGGTGGCCGTCGAGGACGCCCGCTTCTACGACCACGGCGGGCTGGACGTGCAGGGCACCGTGCGCGCGCTGGTCACCAACATCGCCGCCGGGGAGGTGGAGGAGGGCGGGTCCACGCTCACCCAGCAGCTGGTGAAGCAGACCCTGCTGCAGTCCGCGCGGACCCCGGCCGAGCGCGACGCCGCCATCGAGAAGACCTTCGGCCGCAAGCTCCGCGAGGCCCGGCTGGCGCTGGCGATGGAGTCCACCTACACCAAGGACGAGCTGCTCACCCGCTACCTCAACATCGTCTACTTCGGGCGCAACGCCTACGGGGTGCAGCCCGCGGCCCAGGCGTTCTTCGGCGTCGACGCCGCGGCGCTGACCCTGCCGCAGGCGGCCCTGCTGGCCGGCCTGGTGCAGAGCCCGTCCGACCACGACCCGTTCACCGACCCCGAGGGCGCGACCGTCCGGCGCAACCAGGTGCTGGCCCGCATGGCCGAGCAGGGCTACATCAGCCCCGAGCAGCAGGAGCAGGCCGCGGCCGCCCCGCTCGACCTGGCCCCGGCGCCCGCACCGCGCCGAGGCTGCGTCGAGGCGAGCGTGGGCGCCTACGTCTGCGACTTCGTGCAGAAGTACCTCATCCAGGAGCTGGGGCTGACCCAGGAGGACCTGGAGCGCAACGGCTACGTCATCCAGACCACGCTGGACGCCGACCTGCAGCGCGCCGGTGACGCCGCCGTCCTCGCCAACCAGCCGCTGGAGAGCTCGCTGGCGGCGACCTTCACCGCCGTCGAGCCGGGCACCGGCCACCTGCTGGCGATGAGCGTCAACCGCATCTACGGCCACGACGAGCAGGACCGGCGGCAGGAGTCGGTGAACCTCAACGCCGAGCCCAGCCGGGGCGCGGGCTCGACGTACAAGGTGTTCGTGGCGGCCGCCGCCCTGGCCCGCGGCTACTCGACCGAGTACACGCTGATGGCCCCGAACCCGTACTACTCCCGCGTCTACGAGGCCGACGGCGGGCCCTACCGCGTCCGCAACTCCGGGAGCTACCGGGCGTCGCTGGACCTCACGACCGCGCTCTACCAGTCCTCCAACACCTACTTCCTCGCCCTCGAGGACGCCCTCGGCAGCGTCGAGGAGCCGGTGCGCATGGCCGAGCGGATGGGCCTGTACGCACACGGCCCCGACGGGCTGGCGCAGCGCACCATCGAGGAGAACAACGGCTCGTTCGCCTTCGGCCCCGACGCGACCAGCCCGCTGGGGCTGGCCAGCGCCTACTCGACGCTCGCGGCCTCGGGCACCCGGTGCGACGTCGTCCCGGTCACCGGGCTGCTCGACCGGTCCGGCGAGCCCGTCCTGGGTGCGGACGGCGAACCGCTGGTCGGCGGCGACCGGTGCACCCCGGAGGCCATCCCGACCGGGGTCGCGAACACGCTGAATCAGATGCTGCGCAAGGACGTCGAGCCGGGCTTCCCCGGGCAGACCGGTCGGCGGGCGTACGTGCCGGGCCACCAGATCGCGGGCAAGACCGGCACGACCCAGGAGAACGTCTCGGTGGCGTTCGTGGGGTACACCCCGGAGATCGCCGCCAGCGTCATGGTCTTCAACCCCAAGGAGAAGGAGGACGTCGGCGGCTTCGGGGGCGGCAAGGGCGCCACCATCTGGCACGACGCCATGGCGCCGGTCCTCGGCGCCCGCGGCAGCAGCGACTTCCCGCCCGCGGACCCCGTGGTGGTGCGGGGCAACACGATCCGGGTGCCGTCGTGCCCTGATCCGTTCGCCTGCCAGGAGGTGCTGAGCGACGCCGGTCTCCTCGACGTCGTGGTGCGCGTGGACAGCGACCTCGCCCCGGGTGAGCTCGTGGGCACCAGCCCGCCGGCCGGCGGCCGGGCGGTACGGGGGCAGGTCGTCTCGATCCTGGTCAGCAACGGCTCCCGCTACGTGCCGCCGCCCCCGCCCCCGCCGCCGGCACCCGAGCCCGCACCCGTGCCGGTGCCCGTGCCGGTTCCTCCGCCGACCGCGCCGCCGCCGGTCGTGGCGGACCCGGGTACCGGGACCGGCGGACCCCCGGCCCCCGACGAGCCGGACCTAGGCGAGGTCGAGGCCTGGCTCGACCGGTTCCTCTACCGGCCCCCGCCGCGACGCTGACCGGCGCTCCAGCCGTTCGTCGATCTCCTGGGTGGCCAGCCAGCCGATCAGCACCACCAGGTGCAGGAGGAACAGCCACACGCCCAGCGCCGCGACCCCACCGACGACGTCGAGGTCACCGAACGGCGCGCCGAGGTCCAGCGGCAGTGCCAGGAACAGCACGAAGCCCTGCAGGAAGCCGGACAGGCAGGCGGCGGTGAACAGCGCGCCCGCCGTCAGCGCCGGCCACCGCACCCGCCCTCCGCCGACGACCCGGAACCCCCAGGCCAGCGGCAGGGTGAGGGCGGCCAGCACCGCGTAGTAGCCGAGAGCGACCTGCCCGACGGCGGCGGCCACCCCGCCGCGGTCGGCGAGTTCGGCCATCACCGAGGCCGCCAGCAGCAGCGGGTACAGCAGCACCGGCGTGATCAGCAGCAGCGGGAGAGCGGCCAGCCGGCCGCGCCAGCCGGTCATCCCCTCGTGCCGGGAACCGAAGCGCAGCAGCGCGCGCCGGAGGCCCTCGCCGTAGAAGGACATCGGCAGCAGTGCCAGCAGCGCGCCGAGCGGGTCCAGGCTCGTGCCGGCGTCGACCAGGCGGGCCACGGCGGTCGGCGCGTCCAGTGCGCCCGGCAGCAGCTCGGCCAGCCGCTCGCCGAGGGCGTGCACCCGCTCCGGCGAGGTGAGCCAGGAGGTCAGGCCGAATGCCAGGAGCAGCAGCGGTACGACGGCGATGCCGGCGTAGAAGGTGAGCCCGGCGGCGATGAGCATCAGGTCGCGTCCCTGCAACCTCGCCCGCACGCCGCGCATCACGTCGCGCAGCCAGGCGGCGGCCCGGGAGAACCGGCTCACGCGGGGCGGGTCAGTCGGTGCCCGGGTTGGAGCCGGTCTCCTCGCAGCTGGCGTCGTGCGGGTTGTTCGCCTGCTCGCCGCTGGCGTCGCAGTTGGTCTCCCCGCGCTGGATGTCGGTGTTGTCGCCGCAGGCGACCAGCGACCCGGTGAGCGCGAGCAGCAGGAGGGGCTTCCGGATGTCCATCCACCGGTAGTGGTCCTGCGGAGCCGTGCCGAAACGGATACCGGCGGGCGTCCACCGCCCCCCGCGGAGCGAAGGCCCAGGTGGCTGCGACGGCTGTGACAGGACGCGCAGGGAGAACTACACGAATGTTGTTCCGGGCATTGTCACGACCGGGTCACGCCGCCTACGGTGAGTGTGCCCGTCGGGGCTTTCCATCACTACCGAGTGACCTCCGCCGGGCGCCGTCGACCGAACCGGGCACCCGCACAGGCGCGGGTGCCGGACCGGCAACGCTGCGGCCCGCATCCGGGACGGACCCTTCCGTCCCTGCGTGCCGGCGCGTGCCCGGCCGGGCCCCCGGCAGGCGGCCGTGGATGAGATCGGAGAGCCGCCGCACCATGGCGACCCCCCTGCGCACGCCCGCTCGCCGCCGCACCGCCGGACGGGTGGGGCTGGCCCTGGCCGGCACCGTCGGCATCCTTCTCGCCACGGTTCCGGCGTCCGCGGATCCCGGCTCTCCCGCCACCTCGGAAGAGGCTGCCCGGCTGGTCGCCGAGCGCGGCCACCAGCTCGAGGTCGTCACCGAGCGGTTCAACGAGGCGCGCGACGCGCTGACCGGCCAGCAGGCGGCCGCGGAAGCCGCGGCCGCCCAGCTGGAGAAGGCCACCGCCGACCTCGCCCGCGCCCAGGAGGCGGTCCGCGGCATCGCGCGCAGCGCCTGGACCGGCGAGGGGCTGGGCTCCTTCCAGGCGCTGCTCACCAGCAGCTCGGCGGACGAGTTCGTCAGCCGCGTGGCCACGCTGGAGACGATCTCGGGCCACCAGGGCGTGGTCCTGGCCCATGCCGCCGAGGCCAACGTGGCCGCCGCCCAGGCCCAGGCCGCCGCGCACGAGGCCGCGGCGCAGGCGCAGGCCGCCTACGACGCCGTCGCCGGGCAGCAGGCCGAGCTGCAGGGGCAGGTCGACGAGTTCCGGGCGCAGTTCGACCGGCTCAGCGCCCAGGAGCGCCAGGCGGTGGCCCAGGCGCACCACGCCGAGGAACGCGGCACCGAGTCGCAGCGCGCCAGCCGCGGGGACCGGGAACCTGTTGCGCCGGCGCCGTCCGCGCCCGTGGTGGCCGACAGCGAGGCGGCGCAGATCGCCGTGGACACCGCCATGGCCCAGCGCGGGAAGCCCTACGTGTGGGCGGCCTCGGGCCCCGGCGCCTTCGACTGCTCGGGCCTCACCTCCTACGCCTACCGGGCGGCCGGCATCTCGCTGCCGCGCGCCAGCCGGAACCAGGCGGGCGCCGGACAGGCCGTCTCCCGCGACCAGCTGCGCCCGGGTGACCTCGTGTTCTTCTACAGCCCGATCAGCCACGTAGGCATCTACATCGGCAACGGCCAGATGGTGCACGCGCCCACGTCGGGCGACGTCGTCAAGGTCGCGAGCATCGACTCGATGGGCGGCTACAGCGGGGCCCGGCGCATCGCCGGCTGATCGTGCCGGGTGACCTGCTGCAAGAGTCCCCACACGAAGACCGCGCGCACCCCGCCGGGGAGGCGCACCTCCGCACGGGTGGGCACGCCCGGGTCGAGGCCGCGCGCACCCGGGAGCCCGACGACGTCGTCGAGCACGTGCTCCCACACCAGCAGCCGGTGCGGGCGGGCCGCCGGCACCGGTGAGCCCGGCGCCCGGGCGAGCTGCTCGTGGAGGACCGCGCCACCGGGCCCGCTCACCACCTCCCACCACAGGTGCGGCCACAGCGGCAGGGGCCAGCGCCGCACCTGGATGTCGAGATCGCCGACGCGCCGGTCCTCCAGCTCCTCGGGCGGGCCGAGGACCGCGGAGCGCAGTGCCAGCCCGCGCGGTGCCCGGCGGGAGTGCTGCAGCGCCTGCCAGCGGGTGTGCGCGGCGTGGGCCTCCGCCCGGGTCGCGCCCAGCCGCGGCAGCGCCGCGGCCGTGAGATCGGGGCGGACATCGGTCATCCGCCGCAGCAGCACCAGGCAGAACTCCCGCCGGGCCAGTCCACGCACGCCGCCGACCCTGCCACCGCGGCCGTTGCCGCGTACGTCACACCCACCGCGGGGACCCCGCGCCCCGCCCGGTCGTTGACGACGGCAGAGCCCAACGACCCGAGGACGTCCGTTGAACCCGCGCACCGTCACCACCGCCTTCCGCCTCGTCGCCGTCGCCGAGGCGATCACCTGGATCGGCCTGCTGGCCGGGATGTTCGTCAAGTGGGTGCTGCAGACCTCCGAGGTGGGCGTGCAGGTGTTCGGCCCCATCCACGGCGCGGTCTTCGTCGTCTACGTCCTCGTCGCGCTCGTCGCGGCCCGGGTGCTGCGCTGGTCCCTGCCCACCACGGTCCTCGCCCTCGCCGCGTCGGTGCCGCCGCTGGCCACCGTCTGGTTCGAACGGTGGGCCAGCCGCAACGGTGCGCTGCCCGCGCGCGAGGCGCTGACCGCCTGATCCACCGGGCGGGTCGTGTCGCTACGGTCGCCGTCATGCCCGAGCCCGTGCTGCCCTCGACCGCCCGCCTCCTGCTGGCCCGCACGGCGCGGGTGCAGCGGGACGGCCGCGCCCCCGGGCTGGTCGCCGGCGTCGTCCGCGACGGCGGGCTGGCCTGGTCGGCCGGCCGCGGCGAGGTGCCCGGGCCGCACGCCGACGTCCAGTACCGGCTCGGGTCGATCAGCAAGACCGTGACGGCGGTCGTGGTCATGCGGCTGCGCGACGAGGGCCTGCTGGGCCTGGACCACCCGCTGGAACGGCACCTGCCCGGGACGCCGTTCGGGGACCGCACGGTCGGCCAGCTGCTCTCCCACCTCGCCGGCGCCTCCGCCGAGAGCCCCGGCGGCTGGTGGGAGCGCACGCCGGGCGGGTCGCTGGACGACCTGGGCCTCGCCGAGACCGACGTCGTCCTCGGCGCCGCGCGGCGGTTCCACTACTCCAACCTCGGTTTCGGCCTGCTCGGCGAGCTCGTCGCCCGGCTGCGCGGCCGCTCGTGGGACGACGTCGTCACCGCCGAGGTGCTCGCCCCGCTCGGCATGGCCCGCACCACGCCGCGGCCGGTCGCGCCGGCCGCCGAGGGCCGTGCGGTGCACCCGTGGGCCGACGTCGTGCTGCCCGAGCCCGAGCACCACGCCGGCGTGATGGCCGCCGCGGGCCAGCTGTGGGCGACGCTGACCGACCTGGGCCGGTTCGCCGCGTTCCTGCTCGGCGACACCGGCGACGTGCTCGACCCGGCGACGCTGGAGGAGATGACGGTGCCGGCCGGGGTGGACTCGTCGGCGCCGGGATGGTCGGCCTACGGGCTGGGCCTGCAGGTGCTGCGCGTGGACGGGCGGACGCTGGTCGGGCACGGCGGCTCGATGCCCGGCTTCCTCGCCGGGGTGTTCGTCGACCGGGAGGAGCAGGCGGGCGCGGTGTCGCTGGCCAACACCACCAGCGGCCTCGACCCGCTGGTGTTCGGGCTGCTGGCCGACCTGCGCGCCGCCGAGCCGCGCATCGTCGAACCGTGGACGCCGTCGCCGTCGCCGGTGCCCCTGGAGGACCTGGGCGTCTGGTTCTGGGGGCCCGCCCCCTACGTCCTCCGCTCGGTCGCCGGCGGCCTGCTGCACCTCGGCCCGCTGCCCGGGCGATCCGGGCGGGCCAGCCGGTTCGCCCGGGCGGCGGACGGCACCTGGCGCGGGTTGGACGGCTACTTCGCCGGGGAGACGCTGCGCATCGCCGCCGACCACCTGGACCTGGACACGTTCGTGTTCACCCGCACCCCCTACGACCCGGCCGCCCCGGTGCCTGGCGGCGTGGACGAGCGCGGCTGGCGCTGACCCGTCCTCCCCACCTCGGGCCACGATCAGCCTCCCTGATCATGCGGTGTCCTCCCTCACCGTGGGCGCTGAGGGAGGACGCTCCACGATCAGGGCACCTGATCGTCGCGGGCAGCCGGCCGGGGCGGTCGGCGGATCAGGGCGAGGGGTACAGGCCCGCCGTGTAGGCCGGGCCCGCGTAGTAGCGCTCGAGCTCCTCGATCGACTCGTCCCTGCGCTCCAGCGTGTGCGCGATGCGGGCCCGGCGCGGGACGGCGTCGACGTCCCAGGTGGCCGGGTCCCACAGCTGCGAGCGCAGGAACGCCTTGCCGCAGTGGTGGAACACCTGCTCGATCTCGACCACCAGCGCCAGCACCGGCCGGTGACCCTCGACCACCATGCGGTCGAGCAGCGCCGTGTCGCGGACCAGCCGCGCCCGGCCGTTGATCCGCAGCGTGTCGGTGCGCCCGGGGAGGAGGTGGACGAGGCCGACGTGCGGGTTGGTCAGGACGTTGCGATAGCCGTCCGCCCGGCGGTTGCCGGCCCGCTCGGGGATGGCGATGGTGCGCTCGTCCAGCACGAGCGTGAAGCCGGGCGGGTCACCCTTCGGCGAGACGTCGCAGGTGCCGTCCGCCCCGCTGGTCGCGACCAGGCAGAACGGGGACGCCGCCAGCCACGCGCGGTCCAGGTCGTGCAGCGCCGTGCGCTCCTTGGCCAGGGCCGCCCGCGCCGGTTCACCCAGCAGCGCGCGCAGCTCCGCCTCGGTGGTGATCTCGTCCACGCCCGGACTGTGTCACGGGCGGTCGAAGGCGTCGATCGTGTTCTTGACGACCAGGCCGTAGGCCAGGTGCGGCACCAGGTCGCTGAGCCAGTCGGTCGTCGACCAGGTGCGCGGGTCGGTGACGCCGAGCACCGTCATGGGCCCGTTCCCCGCGACCATCGCGCCCAGCCCGGTCAGCAGCGTCCCGACCGGCTTCGACGACAGCAGGCCCGACGCCCGGGCCAGCCCGCCCACCACGCCCACCCCGACGCCGGCCACGATGCCGGTCATCGGTCCGAGCCCCTGGAGGCGGTTCTGCCGGGTCTGGTCGTCGCCGGGGATGGGCACGTGCGCCGTCTCCGCGAGCTTCTCGACGGTCTGCTCGGGGGTGGAGCTGCTGCCGCGACCGCGCACCACCATGTCCAGGTACGTGACGGCGTTCAGCGCGGTGGTGCCCGCCGCGCCGGCGGCCGCTCCCCTCAGCGCCCAGCCCAGCGTGCTGATGCCGCGCTTGCCCTTGCCCGCCACGCCGAACGGGGTCTTCTTCGCCATGTGCGGCCTGGTACCCGCACGCCTTCGCGGCACACCACCGGGCCGCCGGGTACCGGCCGGTCAGTCGGGAGGCGGGCCGGCGGCGCGGCGCAGCAGCGGGCCCACGCGCCGTTCCACGAACCGGCGCATCGCCAGGGCGGTGTCCACCCGCTGGACGCCGGGGATGGCCAGGACCGCCTCGGTGATCCGCCACAGGTGGTCGGCGTCGGTGGCGACCACGTGCACCAGCAGGTCCGTGGCGCCCGACAGGCCGGTCACCTCGAGGACCTCCGGCAGGCCGGCCAGGGCGTCGCTGACCTCGGCCAGCCCCCGCTGCGCCACCTGCACCGACATGTAGGCGGCCAGCCGGTGGCCCAGCGACTCCGGGCGGACCCGCTGGTCCAGCGGACCGAGCACCCCGTTGCTCTCCAGCCGGGCCAGCCGGGCCTGCACGGTGTTCCGGGCCAGGCCCAGCCGCTGCGACAGCGCCATGACGCTCGCCCGCGGGTCCTCGGTCAGCGCGAGCAGCAACCGAGCATCGGTGGCATCGATCTCGGGCACGCTGCGCAGTCTGACAGCTGGAAGCCGCCCCGGGCGAGCTTTCTGCGCAACCCGCTCCGGAGGGCCTGCGCAGATCGATGCGCGCCGGGGCTGGTCACCGGCCGGGAGGTCGTGCCAGGATGTGTGAGGGCCGCCACATCCGGCGGTCGGAACGTCCAGCACCACCGCGTCGCCGGTGACCCCGGCGGCGGTGGCCGACGGCGAGGAGTGCGACCGGTGACAGCGTTGCCAGAGACCACGGAGATGGTCGACCCCGTCCCGGGGGCCGCCGCGCCCCACCTGCCGCAGCGGTCCGAGCTGGTCCAGCTGCTCACGCCGGAGGGCGAGCGGGTCGAGCACCCCGACTACGCCCTCGACATCTCCGACGAGGAGCTGCGCGACCTCTACCGCGATCTGGTCCTGGTCCGCCGGTGGGACGTCGAGGCGACCGCCCTGCAGCGCCAGGGCGAGCTCGGCATCTGGGCCTCGCTGCTGGGCCAGGAGGCCGCGCAGATCGGCGCCGGCCGCGCGATGGCCGCCTCGGACATGGCCTTCCCGACCTACCGCGAGCACGGCGTCGCCTGGACCCGCGGGGTCGACCCGCTGCACGTCATCAGCCTGTTCCGCGGCGTGGACAACGGCGGCTGGGACCCGGTGGCCACCGGCTTCAACCTCTACACCGTGGTCATCGGCGCGCAGACCCTGCACGCCACCGGCTACGCCATGGGCCTGCAGCGCGACGGTGCCGAGAACGCGACGCTGGCGTTCCTCGGTGACGGCGCCACCAGCCAGGGCGAGGTCAACGAGGCGATGATCTGGGCGGCGAGCTTCTCAGCTCCCGTCGTCTTCTTCTGCCAGAACAACCAGTACGCGATCAGCGTCCCGCTGGAGCGGCAGTCCCGCGTCCCGCTGTACCAGCGGGCGGCGGGCTTCGGGTTCCCCGGCGTCCGGGTCGACGGCAACGACGTCCTCGCCGTCCTGGCCGTGACCCGGCAGGCGCTGCAGGCCGCGCGCGAGGGCCAGGGCCCGACCTTCATCGAGGCGTTCACCTACCGCATGGGCGCGCACACCACCTCCGACGACCCCACCCGGTACCGGCTGGCCAGCGAGCTGGAGGAGTGGAAGCTGCGCGACCCGATCGCCCGGCTGAAGGCGCACCTCTCCCGGCAGGAGAAGGCCGACGCGGCGTTCTTCGACTCGGTCGAGCGGGAGGCCGACGAGCTCGCCGCGCGGATCCGCAGCGGCACCGTCGACATGCCCGATCCGGACCCGGCGTCGATGTTCGACACCGTCTACGCGGAGCAGACCCCGTGGCTGGCCACCCAGCGCGAGGAGTTCGTCGCGTACCAGGCGAGCTTCGAGGGGGGCGAGCACTGATGGCCGGCGAGACGCTCACGATCGGCAAGGCCCTCAACCTCGGCCTGCGCCGCGCCATGGAGGACGACGCCAAGGTCGTGCTCATGGGCGAGGACATCGGCAAGCTCGGCGGGGTCTTCCGCATCACCGACGGCCTGCAGAAGGACTTCGGCGAGGCCCGCGTCGTCGACACGCCACTCGCCGAGGCCGGGATCCTCGGCACCGCGGTCGGCCTGGCCATGCGCGGCTACCGGCCGGTCTGCGAGATCCAGTTCGACGGGTTCGTCTTCCCCGCCTACAACCAGATCGTCACCCAGGTCGCCAAGATGCACGCCCGGTCCAAGGGCCGGCTGCCGATGCCGATCGTCATCCGCATCCCCTTCGGTGGCGGCATCGGGGCCGTCGAGCACCACAGCGAGAGCCCCGAGGCCTACTTCGCGCACACCGCGGGGCTCAAGGTGGTCGCGGTCAGCAACCCGGTCGACGCCTACTGGGGCATCCAGCAGGCGATCGCCCACCCCGACCCGATCGTCTTCCTCGAGCCCAAGCGGCGGTACTGGGAGAAGGCGGAGGTCGACACCGACGCCACCCCGGACCCGCTGTTCGCCTCCCGCGTCGTCCGCGGCGGCGACGACGTCACCGTGCTCGCCTACGGCCCCATGGTGAAGACGGCGCTGCAGGCGGCCCAGGCCGTCGAGGAGGAGGGCCGGTCGCTGGAGGTCATCGACCTGCGGACGGTGTCGCCGCTGGACCTCGAGCCGGTGTTCGAGAGCGTGCGGCGGACCGGTCGCTGCGTCGTCGTGCACGAGGCGCCGGTGACCCTCGGCCTCGGCGCGGAGATCGCCGCGCGGGTGACCGAGACCTGCTTCCACTCCCTGGAGGCGCCGGTGCTGCGGGTCGGGGGCTTCGACACCCCCTACCCGCCGTCGAAGCTCGAGGAGGAGTACCTCCCCGACCTCGACCGCGTGCTGGACGCCGTCGACCGCGTGATGGGGTTCTGAGAGATGGCACAGCGTCAGTTCAAGCTGCCCGACGTCGGTGAGGGGCTCACCGAGGGGGAGATCCTCCAGTGGCTGGTGTCGGTCGGCGACACGATCACGGTCAACCAGCCGCTGTGCGAGGTGGAGACGGCGAAGGCCGCCGTCGAGCTGCCCTCGCCGTGGGCCGGCACCGTCGTCGAGCTGCTCCACGAGGCCGGCACGATGGTGGACGTCGGTGCGCCGATCATCACCATCGACGTCGGCGGGGACGCCCCGGCGGCGGAGCCGGCCGACGAGGGCGCCGCGGCCGCCGAGGAGCCGGCCGCGGGGCTGATCGGCGGGGCCGCCCCGGGCGGGCGGACCGCCGTCCTCGTCGGCTACGGGCCGCGGACCACCGAGGCGCGCCGCCGCCCGCGCCGGTCGGGCACCGCGGCCGCCGCCCGGGCGACCGGGCTGCCCGGCGCGGACTACGGCTCCGGCGGGGCCGACCGTCCCCCGCTGCCGTCCGACGACGGCCCGCCCCTGCTGGCCACCGCCCCCGACATGCGCAGCAAGCCGGTGCGGCACGGCGGGCTGGAGGTGGGCCGGCAGGCCGAGGCCGCCGCTCGGCGCGAGGACGCCGCCCCGGCGCGGGGCTCCGCCCCCGGCCGGCGGGGGCCTCGCCCGCTGGCCAAGCCGCCGGTGCGCAAGTACGCCAAGGACCTCGGCGTGGACCTCACCACGCTGACCGGCAGTGGCGACGGCGGCGTGATCACCCGGGCCGACGTCGACGCCGCGGTCGCCGCACGATCGGACGGCGCCGGGGCGCAGGCGCCCGTGGCGGCCACCAGCGGGGAGCAGCGGATCCCCGTCAAGGGTGTCCGCAAGGCCACCGCGGCCGCGATGGTTGCCAGCGCCTTCACCGCGCCGCACGTCACCGAGTTCCTCACCGTCGACGTCACGCGGATGATGAAGCTGCGCAGCCGGCTGGCCGCGCGGCCGGAGTTCTCCGAGGTCAAGGTCAGCCCGCTGCTGTTCGTGGCCAAGGCGCTGCTGCTCGCGGCGCGGCGGCACCCGATGGTCAACAGCTCCTGGGACGAGGCGGCGCAGGAGATCGTCGTCCACGGGCAGGTGAACCTCGGCATCGCCGCGGCGACCCCGCGCGGGCTGATCGTGCCGAACATCAAGGACGCCGGGCGGCTGTCCCTGCCGGAGCTCGCCGCGGCCCTCGGCGAGCTGACCGAGACCGCCCGAGCCGGGCGCACGGCACCGGGGGACATGACCGGCGGGACGATCACGATCACCAACGTGGGGGTGTTCGGTGTGGACACCGGCACCCCGATCCTGAACCCGGGGGAGTCGGCGATCCTGGCCTTCGGCGCCGTCCGGGAGCTGCCGTGGGTGCACAAGGGGAAGGTGAAGCCCCGCCTGGTCACCCAGTTGGCGCTGTCGTTCGACCACCGGATCGTCGACGGCGAGCTGGGCTCACGGTTCCTGGCCGACGTCGGCGCGGTGCTGCACGATCCGGGGAGCGCGCTGGCCTACTGAGGGCGAGCCGCCCGGTTCGTCGATCGTGAGGGGGCCCGTCGTGGATCGTCGTGCCCAGTCGCTCGTCGCCCTGCTGGTGTTCGTCGCGCTCACCGGCGTCTCGATCGGGGTCAGCGGCTCGCGGCCGCACCTGGAGCAGGGGACGGCCCCCTGGCTGCTCCAGGTGCTCGGGTACGTGTGCGCGATCACCGGCGGGGTCCTCCTGGCGGCCGGTGCCCCGGTCGGCCGGCGGCTCGGCTTCGTGGTGCTGGGCGCGACCGTGGTCATGGTGCTCGTCGACGCCATGACCACGGGTGACGCCGGGGCGAACATCGGCGCCGGGTTCCTGGGGGTGCTCTGCCTGGCGGTCCTCGGGGTGGCGACGGCCCGGCTGGCCGTTGCCCTCGCGGCGGACCGGCGGTCGGCGCACTAGCGTGCCCGCGTGACCCACCTCGACCGGCTGCTGGACTTCGCCGCCCGATCCCGGCTGCCGGACGGCTTCGGGTACCTGGGGCCGGACGGCGCCCTGCTCGCGGACCGGCCGCAGGAGGGCTGGATCGTCGCGCGGATGACCCACGTCTTCGGGCTGGCCGCGCTGCTGGGGCGGCCCGGGGCGGACGACCTGGCCCGGCACGGCGTCGAGGCGCTGCGGAGCGGGCCCCTCCACGACCCGGTGCACGGCGGCTGGTGCGCGACGGCCGACGACGGCACGAAGGCCGCCTACGTGCACGCCTTCGTCGTCCTGGCCGGTGCCACGGCGACCGCGGCCGGGATCCACGGCGGGCGCGCGCTGCTCGACGAGGCCCTCGGCGTCTGGCACGACCGGTTCTGGGACGAGGACGCGGGCCTGGCGGTGGAGGAGTGGGACCGCACCTGGACGCGGCTCGACGGCTATCGCGGCGCCAACGCCAACATGCACGGTGTCGAGGCGGTGCTCGCCGCCGCCGACGCGGTCGACGACGCGGCCCTGGCCGCCAGGCTGCGCGGGCAGGCGCTGCGCAGCACGGAACGCGTCGTGCACGGCTTCGCCCGCGTGCGGGACTGGCGGCTGCCCGAGCACTTCACGCCCGGTTGGGAGCCGCTGCCCGAGCACAACGCGGCGCACCCGGCCGACCCGTTCCGCCCCTACGGCGTCACGGTCGGGCACCAGTTCGAGTGGGCTCGCCTCGCGGTGCACCTGCGGGCGGCCCTCCCCGACCCGCCGGGCTGGCTGCTCGACGACGCCGTCGCGCTGTTCGACGCCGCGGCGACCCGCGGGTGGGCGGCCGATGGCGCGGACGGTTTCCCGTACACCCTCGACTGGGACGACCGCCCCGTGGTCGGCGCGCGCATGCACTGGGTGCTGTGCGAGGCGGTGGCAGCAGCGGCTGTGCTGGCCCGCGTGACCGGGGAGCCGGGGTACCGGGCGCTGGCCGACCGCTGGCGTGCGCACGGGGAGGAGCGGTTCGCCGACCCCGTCACCGGGAGCTGGCACCACGAGCTCACGCCGTCGGGGGAGGTCGCCGAGGGCACCTGGGCCGGGCAGCCCGACGCCTACCACCTGGCGCAGATGCTGCTGGTGGTGGACCGCCCGGTGCGCGGCAGCATCGCGGCCGCGCTGCGCTGACCTGCTCCTCCCACGTGTCGGTCCGGCGGGCCCGGGGTAGGTGGGGCACGACCGAACAAGCGACACGAGGAGCTGAAAACGTGGCCAGCGTGCAGGAGTCCGTCGACGTCGACGTCCCGATCCGCGTCGCCTACGACCAGTGGACGCAGTTCGAGACGTTTCCGCAGTTCATGGGCGGGGTCGAGAAGATCACGCAGATCGACGACACCCACACCCACTGGGTCACCAGCATCGACGGTGTGAAGCGCGAGTTCGATGCGGAGATCACCGAGCAGCACCCCGAGGAGCGCGTGGCCTGGACCAGCACCAGCGGTGAGGCCAAGCACGCCGGCGTGGTGACCTTCCACCGGCTGGACGACGCCAAGACCCGGGTGATGATCCAGATCGACTGGGAGCCCGAGGGGCTGGTCGAGAAGGCCGGCGCCGCGCTCGGCTTCGACGACCGGCAGATCAAGGCCGACGCGAAGAAGTTCAAGGAGTTCATCGAGAGCCGCGGCAGCGAGACCGGTGCCTGGCGGGGTGACGTGCAGCGCCCCAGCTGACGGCCCCACCTCGTCACGTCGACGGCGCCCACCCCGGTCCGGGGTGGGCGCCGTCGTGCGTTGGGGCTCCGAGTGGCGCGACTCACTCGAAAGGATGAGGAACCTTCGGCCACGTCTCATGTTCGCCGACGTTTCGTCGGATTAGAGTGGTGCACGCCTGCGTTACTACGGCTGTAGGCAGATCACTCCGACGAAAGAGGCAGTAGCGATGAGCAGCGTGACGACCAGCTGGCGGCAGCGTCGGCAGGTGGCGCGTACCCGGCGGGCGCTGAACAAGGCGCTGGCCCGCAGCAGCAGCCCGGCCATGCGCGACGAGCTCCTGACGATGGCCAACAGCAGCCACTTCCTCGGCCGCTGACCCCCGGCCGCGCCCCGCGGCCCGTAGAACCGACCCCGGTCTCCCTCAGGGACCGGGGTCGCGTGCGTCGCAGGGTCGGCGCTCGACCTGCGCCCCGGCTCACCCGAACCGGTCGGTTCCGCTCAAGCGGGGGTGGTGGCGCGCCGATCACCGGACCGTGGGCACAGGATCACCTGGCAGTGGCGGCGCGACCGCCGTGCCACCGGCCGAGGCGCGGGAGACCCCGGGCATCACGATGGCCGGCGTCCTCACCTACGTCCGCCGCCACGCCGGGGACGACGCCGTCGAGGCGGTGCTCGACCGGGCCGGGCTGAGCGGGCTCGGCGACCAGGTCGCCGACCAGGCCCGCTGGTGGAGCTACGACACCCGGATCCGGCTGTTCGCCGCGGCGACGGACGTGCTGGGCGACCCCGACACGATGTTCCACGTGGGCGCGGCCGCGATGCGCAGCGGCCTGGGGCACTCCCTGCTCCTGGTCCTGCGCGCCCTGGGCACGCCCCGCCAGGTGTTCCGCCAGCTGCCGCGGGCGGCGGCCAAGTTCACCACCGTCTCCCGCATGGAGGTCCTCGAGACCACCCCGACGTCGGCGACGGTCGCCCTGCGCCTGGCCGACGGCTACACCCACTCGGAGCTGGACTGCGCGTACGCGCGCGGCCTGGCGGTCACCGTCCCGGCCATCTTCGGCCTGCCGGCCGGCGTCCTCACGCACACCGAGTGCTGCGTCGACGGTACCGGCACCTGCGTCTACCGCCTCACCTGGGAGCGGCGGTCGCGGTTCCGCCGCCGGCGGCCCGACGGGGCCGCGGCCGACCCCGAGCTGGTGGCGCTGCGGGGGCAGCTGCGCACGCTGCAGTCCGCGGCCGGTGACCTCGTCGCCAGCGACGACCTCGACACCGTCCTCCACCGCATCGTGGCGCGGGCCGGTGAGGCCGTGCTGGCCCCGGCGCACCTGCTGGTCGTCGACAGCCCGGACGGCGGTCCGCCCCTGGTCCACGGCGCCGGGATCCCCGACGACCAGTTGCCGGAGCTGGCCGCCCGGATCCTGTCCGGAGACGACCTGGGCCGCACCGCTGTGGTCGTCGACGTCGCCTCCGCCCGCCGCCGGCACGGCCGGCTTGCCGCGATCTACCCCTCCGGTGACGGCGGGATGGCCGACGAGCACGCGATGCTCGCCGCCTACGCCGGGCACGCGGCGGCGGCGCTGGACCTGCTCATCGCCCTGGAGGACGCGCGCCGGGAGGCCGACCGGGCGGGCGCACTGCTGGCCCTGGCCCACGAGCTGGCCGGCGCCGGCGACGCGACGGCGGTCAGCCAGGTCGTCGCCGAGGCCCTGCCGCGCGTCATCGGCTGCAGCAGCGCCTCGGTGATGCTCTGGGACCCGGCGACGGGGCAGCTGCAGGGTCGCAGCTCCGCCCGGAGCCAGCCGCTCCGGCGGGAGCACTTCCTGAGGACGCCGCTGCGGCCGGAGGACACCCCGGAGCTGGTCGGCATGCTCACCGACCGCGAACCCCGGATCCTCAGCCTCGCCACCAGCAGCCCGGTGCTGCGCCGGTTCATGACCGACATCGGCGTCTCCGACGTCGTCGCCGTGCCGCTCCTGGCCGGCGCCACCTTCCTCGGCGTGGCGACGGCGAGCTGGGAGTCCGGGACGGCGCCCGAGGAGCTCGGTGGCGACGTGCTCGCCCGGCTGCGGGGTGTCGGCGACCAGGCGGCCACCGCGCTGCAGAAGGCCCGGCTGCTGGAGACAGTGCGCCACCAGGCCACGCACGACGCGCTGACCGGGCTGCCCAACCGGGTGCTCTTCCTGGAGCGGCTGGAGGCGACGCTCGCCGGGACGGGCCCCGACGGCCAGCTCGGGGTGCTCTTCTGCGACCTCGACCGGTTCAAGGACGTCAACGACTCGCTCGGTCACGCGGCCGGGGACGAGCTGCTGCGGCAGGTGTCTGCACGGCTGCGCGCCGCCGTCCGCCCCGGCGACACGGTGGGCCGGCTCAGCGGCGACGAGTTCGCCATCGTGCTGCCGGCCCTGGCCGACGCCGACCACGCGCGGGCCCTCGCCGACCGCATCACGGCCTGCTTCGAGGAACCGTTCCGCCTCGACGGCACACCGGTGCGGGTCGCTACCAGCGTCGGGGTCGCCGTGCTCGGCGCGGAGCGGGCGCGCAGCGCCGACGCCCTGCTGCGCGAGGCCGACGCGGCGATGTACCGGGAGAAGGAGCGGCGCAGCCGGGCTTCCCGCGCCGTCCGCTGACCGTCAGTCGCGCAGCCGGGCCCGCAGCGCCGCCTGCTCGTCGGCGCCGAAACCGTGGGCGTCCAGCCATCCGGCCGGACCGTCGAACCGTTCGTCGAGCAGGGTCAGCAGCCGGTCCATCGTCTCGGCCCGCGGGGTGTGGCTGGCCACGTCGCGCGTGACCATGTCCTCGGCGTACGTGGGGGAGGTGGCCAGCTTCGCCACCAGCGCGTCGATGACCTCCGCGGTCAGCGCGTAGTCGGCCACGATCTCCTCGTGCGGCACGCCGGCGACCGCCAGCGCGAGGGCGCAGACCACGCCGGTGCGGTCCTTGCCGGCTGCGCAGTGCACCACCGACGCGCCGTCCGGGGCGCGGGTGAGCGCACGCAGCGCGCCGACGACGTTCTCCGACCGCTGGCCGAGGTAGCCCAGGTAGGACCGCACCGCCGGCGGCTCCACCTCGTCGTGGGCCGCGACCTGCCGGGGCAGCAGCGACTCGGCCCACCCGGCCCCGAGCTCCAGCTGCGGCTCCTCCTCCTCCACCGCGAACACGTCGGTGTGGTGCCCGCGCTCCGGCAGCAGGGTGAAGTGCCGGTGGGTGACCTCGGGGACGGCGCGCAGCGGGCCGCGCCCTTCGAGCAGGATCTCCGCGGTGGTCCGCAGGTCGACCACCTGGCGCAGGCCGATCTCGTGCACCAACCGCCGGACGTCGGCGTCGCTGAGGGTCTGCAGGTTGTCGCTGCGCAGGATCCGCCCGGCCGACGTGCGCCCGCCGTCGGTGGTGGGCAGGCCCCCGAGGTCCCGCATGTTGGTGGTGCCGTCGAGCCGGATCCAGCGGCCGGTGTGCGGAGAGGTCACGCCTGGGACGGTACGGCCTCGGTCGGGACGTCTCCGAGCAGCCGCTCGCACACGTCGATCAGCTGTCGCCGCAGCGTCGCGGCCCGGTCGGCGAACGTCCGCTGGGCGGCCACGTACTGCGCCTTGCCCTCCGGCGTCTCGATCGGGACCGCGTCGTACCCGTGGTCGCGCAGGTCGTAGGGCGAGGCGCGCATGTCCAGCTCCCGCACGTCCACGGCCAGGGCGAAGCAGTCGGCCAGCAGCTCGCCGGGCACGGCGGGGGAGAGCTTGTAGGCCCACTTGTAGAGGTCCATCGTCGCGTGCAGGCAGCCGGGCTGCTCGAACTCGACCTGGGTCGCGCGCGTGGGGCGCAGCGTGTTGAGCGGCCGCCCGCGGCGGCTGAAGAACCGGTAGGCATCGAAGTGGCTGCACTGCACCCGGTGGGCGTCCACCACCGCGGCGGTGCCCTCCGCGCCGAGCCGCAGGGGCACGGTGGAGTGCCGGACCTCCCCGTCGTCGGGCCGGTACACCATCGCCCACTCGTGCAGCCCGAAGCAGCCGAACTGGGCGGGCCGACCGGCGGTGGCCCGCAGCAGGCGCGCGATGTGCGCCACCGCGTTCCCGCGGGCGGCGAGGAACGCGGGCCGGTCCAGGCCGACGGCGCCCTCGGCGAGGGAGCCGTAGAAGGGCCAGGTCAGGCGCTCGGCGGCGGCCGGCCCGCTCAGCGCGACCCCGGCTCCCGGGTGCCAGCGGGCCAGTCGCCCGGGCGTCTCGGAGTAGTAGGTGAACAGGAAGTCGAGGACCGGGTGCGCGCGGCCGGCGTGGCGCCGTTGCACGTGCGGGCCGGTCCACGCGCCCATCCGCGCCGCGTGCGCGGCCGCGCGAGGCAGCCACTCCTCGGCCGCCAGCACGAGGACGGACGAGGTCGGCACGGCGCCCAGCGTAGGTGGCGGTGCGGGGTCTCCCCGGCGGCCGGGTCAGTCCGCCTCGTTGCCCGGGCGGGCCACCGAGTCGTCGCGCTGCGCGTCATCGTCCGTGGTCAGCTGCACCTCGTCGTCCTGCCGGGCGGGCGTGGCGCCGTCGCCGGTGGTGTCGGGGGACTCCCGGTACCCCGTCGGCTGGGACTCGCTCATCGGCCGTCGTCTCCTGATCGTTCGGTGGGGCCGGTGACCTCGCCGGAGGCGCCGGCTCGGGTGGCGCGGGCGATGTCGCCGTCCGCGCGGGCCGGTAGGTCGTCACCCTGGGCGGCGTCCCGCTCCAGGGCCTGCTCGCGCGTGAGGGGCACGTCGTCGGCCGAGGACGTCAGGTCGCTGTTGGCGCCGGTGCCGGACGCGGTCGGTACGTCCTGCTGGATGCGGTCGCTGCCCTGGGGATCGGTCATGCCGGCCTCCTGTCCGTCGACTGTCCTCCGGCCCATGCCCGCCATCGCCCCCGCGAAACGGCCGACGGCCGCCTCCTCAGGGGAGACGGCCGTCGGGTACGGCGCGGAGCCGGAGTGGACCGGTCGCGGGGCCCGGAGGGTCCCCGGCCGGCACATGGGCAACGGCTCCGTGCAGGCCGGGAACGGCTCGGGGCCGCGGTGTCGTCCGGAGGACGACGGTGTGCTCAGAAGGAGGCCTCGTCGACCTCCATGAGGGCGTTGTCGGTGTTCTCGACGATGGCCCGCTCCGCGGTCAGCTTCGGCAGCACCTGGCTGGTGAAGAACCGGGTGGCGGCCAGCTTGCCCTCGTAGAAGTGGCGGTCCTTCTCGCTGACCTCGCCGGCCAGGGCGGCGAGCGCCACCTCGGACTGGCGGACCAGCAGCCACGCGGTGATCAGGTCGCCGGCGGCGAGCAGCAGCCGGGAAGTGTTCTGCGCGACCTTGTAGAGCGAGGACATGTCCTCCTGCGCGGCGGTCAGGTGGCCGAACATCGTGGTGAGCATGCCCTGGACGTCGGCCAGCGCGGTGCCGAGCAGCGCGCGCTCCTCCTTGAGCCGGCCGTTGCCGGCCTCGCCGTCGACCGTCGCCTGGATCTGCTCGGCCAGCCAGGTCAGCGCGACGCCGCCGTCCTTGACGATCTTGCGGAAGAAGAAGTCCTGGCCCTGGATCGCCGTGGTGCCCTCGTAGAGGGTGTCGATCTTGGAGTCGCGGATGTACTGCTCGATCGGGTAGTCCTGCAGGAAGCCCGATCCGCCCAGCGTCTGCAGCGACTCCGCGGTGAGCAGCTGGGTGGCCCGCTCGGAGCCGAAGCCCTTCACGATCGGGAGCAGCAGGTCGTTGACCCGCTCCGCCAGCTTCGCCCGCTCGGCGTCGCCCTCGGCGTCGGCCTCGCGGACCTCGTCGCGGAAGCTCGCGGCGTAGAGGTAGAGGGCGCGCATGCCCTCGGCGTAGGACTTCTGCAGCATCAGCGAGCGCCGGACGTCCGGGTGGTGGGTGATGGTCACCCGCGGGGCGTCCTTGCTGGTGGCGGTGAGGTCGGCGCCCTGCACGCGGGTCTTCGCGTAGTCCAGCGCGACCTGGTAGCCGGCCGAGAGAGTGGCGATCGCCTTGGCGCCGACGAACATGCGGGCGTGCTCGATGACCTTGAACATCTGCGCGATGCCGTCGTGCACCTCGCCGACCAGCCAGCCCTGCGCCGGGACCGGCCCGTCGCCGAAGGTCAGCTCGCAGGTCGTGGAGGCCTTGAGCCCCATCTTCTTCTCGACGTTGGTGACGTAGACGCCGTTGCGCTCGCCCAGCTCGCCGGTCGCCAGATCCACGTGGAACTTCGGGACGACGAACAGCGACAGCCCCTTGGTGCCTGCCTTCGCGCCCTCGGGGCGGGCCAGGACCAGGTGGATGATGTTGTCGGACAGGTCGTGCTCGGCCGAGGTGATGAACCGCTTCACGCCGTGGATGTGCCAGGAGCCGTCGGCCTGCTGGACGGCCTTGGTGGTGCCGGCGCCGACGTCGGAGCCGGCGTCGGGCTCGGTGAGCACCATGGTGGAGCCCCAGCCCTTCTCCAGCATCAGCTCGGCGATGCGCTTCTGGTCCGGGGTGCCCAGCTCGTCGAGGATCGCGGCGAACGCCGTGCCCGAGCCGTACATGAAGGCCGCCGGGTTGGCGCCGAGGATCATCTCGAAGGCGGCCCAGGTCAGGGTGTGCGGAGCACCGAACCCGCCGAGGTGCTCGGGCAGGTCGAGGCGGTACCACTCGCCGTCCTCGATCGCCTTGACCGACTTCTTGAACGACTCGGGGAGCTGCACCGAGTTCGTCGCCGGGTCGAACACCGGCGGGTTGCGGTCGGCGTCGGCGAACGACGCGGCGACGGGTCCCTCGGCCAGCCGGCGGACCTCGCTGAGGATCCCGCGGGCGGTCTCGGGGTCCATCTGCTCGAACGGCCCGGTGCCGAAGCGGTCCTTGGTGTCCAGGAACTCGAAGAGGTTGAACTCGAGGTCCCGCAGGTTGGCGGTGTAGTGCGTCATGGCGCTCAGGGCTCCCGTGCTCCGTGCCGGCGTGCGGCGTCGTGCTACTCGCGAGTAACAAATGCTATTACTCGCGAGTAGCAACGGCAAGCACCGGGTGCCCGGACACGCTCCGGGCGCCGCGTCTGACCCGGAAGGGTCAGCGCTTGCGGCGCCGGGCGCGGAGCACCGCGCCGGCCAGCCACACCAGCAGGCCGCCGAGCGCCGCCGCGATCAGCAGGGCCACCACCAGGGGGCCCTGGACGTCGGTGAAGACGAGGCTGATCTGCACCGTCTGGCCGTTGAAGACGACGAACAGCACCAGCACCACGGTGACGAAGATCAGCAGCGCGAGCGCGAGCGATCGGCCGATGGTGCGCCCGGTGTGCTTCTCGCGGGCCGGTGCCGGGGCAGGACCGGCCGGCTCGGCCGGACCGGCCGGACCGGCGGAGGAGTTGTCGGCCGCGGGCGAGCCGAGGCCGACGCTGAGCGGGTCGCGCGGCGCCCCGGCCGGCTCCCGTCCGGCGCCGGTCACCGGGCGTCCGGTTCGGTGTCGGCGGGCGGGTAGGCCGGTCCGGCGATGCCGTCGGCCGGCCCTTCGGTCGCACCCAGGGAGTCTCGGTCCTCGCCGGGCGCCTTCTCCGCGCCGAGCGGCTGGGCCTCGCGGTCGGCACCCGCGTTGTTCGCATCCGGCATGGTCATGGGCCGGTTCTGCCCCTGAGCGGGCGTGTGGAAACCACTCGCCACGGCCCCGCCCGAGCGTGCGGAGGACGAGTGCTCGTTCAGTCCGCCAGTGCGGGGCCCGCCTCGTGGGCGGGGTGGCCGGCGGTGCGCTCGCGCTGCTTCATCCGGGCCTCGAACACGTGCCGGTCGCCCCCGGCGAGCTCCTCCCGGGCGCGTGCGTCGAACGCCCGGAAGGTGCCCCAGTAGTTCTCGTCGAAGTCCTCGACGATCTGGAAGGTCCACCGG
Organism: Blastococcus sp. SYSU DS1024; assembly: GCF_054050795.1. Classification (NCBI taxonomy): domain Bacteria; kingdom Bacillati; phylum Actinomycetota; class Actinomycetes; order Geodermatophilales; family Geodermatophilaceae; genus Blastococcus; species Blastococcus sp. SYSU DS1024. Next base: position 109,692 of record NZ_JBJHAA010000009.1, on the reverse strand, counting down.
TCGGCGATGACGTTGCGGCCGACGAGGTCGCGGTCGAGGTCCTCGGCGAGGCTGGTCGCGCCGGCCCGGCCGAACAGCTCGACGGACTCCTGGAGCAACCGGTCGGCCTTGCCGGTCAGCTGGTGGAAGGCGTACAGGAAGCCGCGTGCCTGGTCGACGGTCTCCAGGGCCTCGGACAACTTGCCGAGCGCCTCCACCGTCGCGTCGTCGAGGTCGGGCCGGGTGCGGTCGTTGCTCACCCGGCCATCCTGCGGTCAGGCGCGGGCGACCGCGATCTCGATCAGCCGCTCGGCCAGCTGCCGGCCGTGGGCGGCGGGGCCGTCGGGGCCCAGCAGGCCGCCGGAGAGGTACATGCCGTCGATGATCAGGTGGATCTGCGCGGCGAGGTCCTCGCCGTCGCCCGGCACGATCTCGTCGGCCAGCCGCTCCAGGCGGGCGTGCAGCTCGAACTTGTAGTCGGCCGCCGCGCTGCGGGCGGGGTGCTGCGGGTCGTCGTACTCGCTGCTGACGTTGGTGAACGGGCAGCCGCGGAAGCCGGTGCGGGTGACGTCGCGCTCGACGGCGTCGACGACCGAGAGCAGCGCCGCGCGGGGATCGCCCTCGAGTCGCTCCAGCTCGGCGTCGATGAAGGCCAGCACGGTGGCCGCCTTCCGGCTGAGGTAGGCGCCGACGAGGTCGTCCTTGCTCTTGAACAGCCGGTAGACCGTCATCTTGCCCAGGCCGGTCTCCCGGACCAGCTCGTCCATGCCCACGCTGCGGGAGCTGCGCCCGGCGAACAACCGCTCGGCGGTGTCCAGCACGATCGCCTGCCGCTCGGCGCGGCTGCGGCGAACCGGGGCCGTGGCGTCGTCGGCGGCGGACAGGGGCATGGCGGCGGTCACGCCAGCGATGGTGCACCAGGACGTGACGGAGCAGTTCGCGGCACGCCGACCCTGATCGCTCTGGGTGACGAGGGGCGCCCGGGTTTTCCGTGGCCCCGGGGAGTGGTGGGGCCGATGTGACGCCGTGAGGTCACGGAGGGTGAGCGCGGGGCTCAGTTCCGGCGGGTGCGACGCGGGTTGGCCAGCAGCCGGGCGACGGCCCGCGCCGAGGACTCGGCAGAGTCGGTCCGCGAACGGTCGGGCGACTCGTCGGTGGTCCGGGGGTGCATCGAGGTGTCCTCCATGCGTCGTTGCGTGCCCGCGCCCTCGCTGCGGGAAACCGGCGCGCGGCCCGCCGGGGTGAGACGTCGCTCACCCCCGACGGCCGGCCGGGGCGCCGGTCAGGTGTCGGGGGTGTCGGCGCCCCCGCCCGCGGCGTCGGTCCGGCCCTCGGCCGGCTCCTCGGGGTGCGGCGTCCGGCCGCTGCCTGCCTGCTCGCCGGCCGGGTCGCCCTCGGCGCGCTCGGCGCTGCGCGGCGTGCGCTGGGATTCGCTCATCGCGGCGTCCTCCTCGGTTCGGGTCGGGGAGCGGTGTGCCCGGTCCACCGGCCGGGAAACCGCGGGCTCGCCGATCGGGGTGGCCGGGGGCACCCGGGGCAGCAGCTCACGCACGGCGTCGTCGTCGGGGAGGGCGCCGCGCGCGCCGGGGCCGGTGGTGGAGGACGCCGCCGCCGCGACGGCGTGCCGGACGGCGTCGGGAAGGCCGGCGCCGTCGGCCAGCGCCTGCCCCAGGGCGCCGCAGAAGCAGTCGCCGGCGCCGGTCGTGTCGACCGGGGTCACCGGGGGCGGGGCCTGCAGCAGCGCCGGCCCCTCCGCGGGCACGACCAGCGCGCCACGCGCGCCCAGGGTGACCACCACGGCGCCCGCCGTCACCCGGCGGGCCAGCTGCGCGAGCTCGGCGGGCGAGCGGTTCCCGGGCTCGGCGCCGGCCAGCTGCACCAGCTCGTGCTCGTTGGGGACGAGCACGTCCACCCGCTCCAGCAGGGTGGCCGGTAGGGGCACCGGGGGAGCAGGGGTGAGGACGACGGTCCCGGTCGCCGTCCGGGCGGCCGCCTCGACCGCCGGCAGCGGCACCTCCAGCTGCAGGAGCACCACGCGGGCCGACCGCACCGACGGCACGTCGACGTCGGCGGGGGTCAGCTCGGCGTTGGCGCCGGGGACCACCACGATCAGGTTCTCGCCGCTGCCCTGCTCCACCGGGATGGTCGCGGTCCCGGTGGGTGCGCCGGTCGTGCGCAGCACCCGGCTCACGTTGACCCGGCAGGAGGCGAGCGCGGCCAGCTGGCGGTCGCCGGCCGGGTCGTCGCCCACCCGTCCCACCATGTGCACGCCGCCGCCGAGGATGCCGGCCGCCGCCGCCTGGTTGGCGCCCTTCCCGCCCGGGGCGAGCGCGGCGGCCCGGGCCACGACCGTCTCGCCGCGGCCCGGCAGCCGGTCGACGGACACCAGCACGTCCTCGTTCAGGCTGCCGACGACGGTGACGGACACGCAGGACCTCCGGGAGCTGGGCGAGGGGACCGGACAGGCCGTTTCCCGTGGCCGGCGCGACGGTACCCGGGAGGACGACGACGAGCGGAGGAACCATGGCGACCGACGACCTCGCCCACGTGCGGAAGGGTTGCGGCCACATGCAGCAGCGCCTGGCCCCGGCGCTGACGCGACGGTGCCCGCTGGTGAACCGGGGACACGACCCCCTCGAGAAGGGCTAGGCCACGTGCGAACCACCGCGCTGCCCCGCAACGACCCCGCCCAGTACGACGAGCTCGCCGACCAGTGGTGGCAGCCCTCCGGGGGCTTCGCCGCCCTGCACTGGCTGGCTGCCTCCCGGGCCGAGCACATCCCACCGGCGAGCGGCCCGGGGGCGAAGCTGGTCGACCTCGCCTGCGGTGGAGGGCTGATGGCCCCGCACGCCGCCCGGCTCGGCTACCGGCACGTGGGCGTGGACCTCGGCTGGGAAGGGCTGCGGACCGCGCGGGCCCACGGGGTGCTGCCGGTGCGCGGCTCGGTGCTCGCCGTCCCCCTCGCCGACGGCTGCGCGGACGTCGTCGTCGCCGGTGAGATCCTCGAGCACGTCGAGGACGACGTCGCGGTGCTGGCCGAGTGCGCCCGCCTGCTGCGGCCCGGGGGCGTCCTGGTCGTCGACGCGCTCGCCGCCACGCGGATCGGCCGGTTCCTCATGGTCACCGTGGCCGAGCGCCTCCCCGGTGGCCCGCCGCCCGGCATCCACGACCCGGCGCTCTTCGTCGATCGCGCGCGGCTGCTCGCCGCGGCCGACCGGCTGGGGCTCGAGCTGCGCCTGGTCGGCCTGCGGCCGTCGCTGCGAGACGCGGTCGCCTGGCGGCTGGGGCGCCGGGGCTCGGTGCGCATGAAGCCGATCCGCTCCACGGCCGTCGTCTTCGCCGGGTACGGCCGGAAGCGGTGAGCGGGCGACGTGACGGCGGCGCACGTACCGTCGAAACCATGATCCCGAGCAGGTCAGCAGTGGGGCCGCGATCGTGACCGCCGCCGTCCTCACCGGGGCGGGCAGCGCGCTGCCCACCACCCTGGACCAGGAGGCCGCCTGGGACGGGTTCTTCGGCGTCCACTACGAGGGGGTGCGCGCCGCCCGCCGGATCTTCCTCGGGGCCGGCGTCCGCCGCCGGCACGCGGTGGCCAATCCCGTGGACGAGGACCTCAGCGGCTGGAGCACCGGGGCACGGATGGCGCGGTACGTCCAGGAAGCCCTCCCGCTGGGCAAGCAGGCCGTCGCCGGGGCGCTGGACTCCGCCGGGCTGGCGCCCGGTGAGGTCGGGCTGTTCGCCGTCGCCACCTGCACCGGCTACGCCACGCCGGGGCTGGACATCCGCCTGGCCAGCGACCTCGGCATGCCGGCCGGGCTGCAGCGGCTGCTGGTCGGGCACATGGGCTGCTACGCGGCGATCCCGGGCCTCGCGGCCGTCGGCGACTTCGTCACCGCGCGGTCGCGTCCGGCGGTGCTGCTGTGCTGCGAGCTGACCAGCCTGCACGTCCAGCCGGCCCAGGCCGACCTCGAGCAGGTCGTCGCGCACGCGTTGTTCTCCGATGCCGCGGCGGCCGTGGTCGTCGAACCCGGCGCCGGGCGCGGGCGCCGGCTGGCCGGGATCGTCGCGCGGACGGACGCCTCGACCGCCGACCACATGACCTGGGACGTCACCGACCTCGGCTTCCGCATGGGGTTGTCGCCGCGGGTGCCCGACGTGCTGGCGCGGCACGTGGGTGACGTCGTCGACGAGCTGCTCGCCGGAGCGGGTCTGCGCTCCGAGGACGTCGCGGGCTGGGCCGTGCACCCCGGGGGCCCGCGCATCATCGACGTCGTCCGCGACGAGCTCGGCCTCCGCGAGGAGCAGGTCGCGGCCTCGCGTCGGGTGCTCGCCGAGCACGGCAACTGCTCCTCGGCCACCGTCCTGCTGGTGCTGCAGGAGCTGGCCGACGTCGACGGGCCGGTCGTGGCCATGGCGTTCGGGCCGGGGCTGACCCTCTACGCGGCGCTGCTCCTGCCGGTGTGACCCCTGGCCGCGGAGTCGCGCCGGCCCTACGCTGCCCTCCCCGGGACCGTGGGAGGGAGGCGGCCGTGGGAGCGTCCACGCCGAGCGTTCGGGTCTTCCTCGTGGACGACCACGAGGTGGTCCGTCGCGGCGTGGCGGAGGTCCTCGAGGACGACCCCGTCATCACCGTCGTCGGGGAGGCAGGCTCGCGCGCCGACGCGCTGGCCCGGGCTCCCGCCGTCCGTCCCGACGTCGCCGTGCTCGACATGCGGCTGCCCGACGGGGACGGCGCCACGCTCTGCCGGGAGCTGCGCGCGCGGCTGCCCGCCCTGCGGTGCCTGGTGCTCACCAGCTACGCCGACCGGGCGGCGCGCGACGAGGCGGTGCGCGCCGGCGCGGCCGGGTTCCTGCTCAAGCAGGTGCGCGGCTCGGCGCTGGTGTCGGCGGTGCGCACCGTGGCCGCCGGCCGTGTCCTGACCGAAGGCGGGCCGCCGCCACGGGCGCCGTCCGGCAGCGACCGGCTCGCGACGCTGACCGACCAGGAGCGCGCCGTCCTGGGGCTGATCGGCGAGGGGCTCACCAACCGCCAGATCGGCGAGCGCATGGGGCTGGCCGAGAAGACGGTCAAGAACTACACGAGCCACGTGCTGGCCAAGCTGGGCCTCGAGCGCCGCACCCAGGCCGCCATCCTGGCCACCGAGCTGCGCGACCGCCGGAGCTGAGCTCGCGCCGGTGCGGTCAGCCGGGGAGCGGCACGACCCAGCGGATCTCCGTCCCCGAGGTCCCGGTGGCGGTCGTCAGCCGGCCACCCCGGCGCTCCGCGCGGTCGGCCAGGTTGGCCAGCCCGCTGCGCACGGTGACCTCCGGCAGCCCGTGCCCGTCGTCGGTGACCACGACGCGCACCTCGTCGGCCAGGGCCACGGTCACCGTCATGCGGGTGGCCCGGGCGTGGCGGACCACGTTGGTGACGAGCTCTCGGACGACGGCGACCACGTCCCCGGCCAGGCCGGGAGGCAGGTCCTCGATCTCGCTGCGCACCCGCAGGTCCGGGCGCAGCCCGTGCCCGTCGGTCACCGACCGCACCACGTCGGCCAGCCGTCGTCGCAGCGCCGCGGACGAGGAGTCCTCCGCCCCGTGCAGCTCGAAGATCGACGCCCGGATCCGGGCGATGGTGCCGTCCAGCTCGTCCACGTGCCGCGCGATCCGGCTGGCGACCAGCGGCGCGGACCCCTCCAGCGAGCGGCCGAGCCGGTCCAGCGCCAGGGCGGTCGCGAAGATCCGCTGCACCACGTGGTCGTGCAGGTCCCGGGCGATGCGGTCCCGGTCGGCCTGCACCTGCAGCCGCTGCTCGCGCTGCTGGCTGCGGACCAGCCGCATCGCCACCGCCGCGTGGGCGACGAACGCCGAGGCCGGCTCCAGCACCGCCGGGTCGAAGGGCGCCCGCTCCCGCAGCCGCATGGCGACCAGGGTGGTCGGCGGCGACGGGCCGCCCAGCGGGAGGAGGAGCGCCGGCCCGTACCGGCCGGCGAGCTCACCGACGACCGGGGGGCGCGTCGTGCCGGGCGCCGGTGTGGCGACGTCGTCCACCAGCAGGGGCGTGCCCGCGCGGTGGGCGTCGCCCAGCCGGGTGCCGGCGAGGGGGATGCGCACGCCCTCGGTCTCGGCGGCCTCCGGGCCGGCGGCGGCGGTCACGACCACGGTGCCCTCGTCACCGGGCACCGGTGCCAGGATGCCGACGGAGTCGGCGCCGGAGAGCGCGGCGATGCGGGTGGCCGCGGTGCGGAGCACCTCGTCGGCCGGGCGCCCCGACAGCAGTGCGGTCGCGATGTCGGTGCCGGCCTGCGACCAGGCCCGGCGCTGCTCGGCCTGCTCCAGCAGCCGGGCGTTCTCGATGGCCAGCCCGGCCACCGCCGCCATGCCCTGGGAGAGCTCCAGGTCGGCCGGGGTGAACGCGCCCCCGCCGCGCTTCTCGGTGAGGTACAGGTGGCCGAAGGCGGAGTCGCGGGAGCGGACCGGCACGCCCAGGAACGACCGCATCGGGGGGTGCCCCGGGGGGACGCCGACCGAGGCCGGGTGGGTGCGGAGGTCGGCCAGCCGCAGCGGGGTCGGGTCCGCTACGAGCAGGCCCAGGATGCCGTCGCCCGCGGGTGTGCGGCCGATCCGCTCGTGTGCCTCGGCGTCCATGCCGACCGTGACGAACCGGTCCAGCCCGCGCCCGTCGGGGGTGAGCACGCCCAGCGCGCCGTAGCGGGCGTCGACGTGCCGGACCGCGACCGCGACGATCTCGTGCAGCGTGGCCTCGAGCCGGCCACCGGAGGCCGCCGCCAGCACCGCGGCGGTGAGGGCCGCGGCGTCGTCGCTCATCGAGCGCACCAGGGGTCGGGCGGGGGCACGGCCTGACCGTAGGAGCGCCGACGGGGGCAGGGGAAGCGCTTCGCCCATCGTGGGGCACGGTTCCGTCGTCCCCCAGGGACGAAAGGCCCGGTTCCGTTCCGCGTTCCCCGGCGTGGCCGGAACGCGACGAGGCCCCGGTCGCTGCGACCGGGGCCTCGGGAGCTCGTGGAGCGGGTGACGAGAATCGAACTCGCACTGTCAGCTTGGGAAGCTGATGTTCTACCATTGAACTACACCCGCGAACGGCGACCAGCGTACCTGGTCGCCTCGCCGCCGCGACAGCGGCCTCCGGTCAGCGGCGCATCTCCGCGAGGAAGCCGGTCGCCTCCGACCGCAGCTTCTCCGCCATCTGCGACAGCCCGGTGACGTCCTCGTGCCCGGTGTTCAGCGACGCCGAGCCGTCCACCGCGGCGGCGATGCCGCTGACCAGCCCGTTCATCTCGTCGACGGTCGAGCTCACGCTGCTCATGCCGGCGGCGACGCCCTCCGACGCCTGGCGAATCTGCTCCACCTGCGCGGTGACCCGCTCGGTCGCGCGGCCGGTCTGGTCGGCGAGGTCCTTGACCTCCGAGGCGACGACGGCGAACCCCTTGCCGGCCTCGCCCGCGCGGGCGGCCTCGATCGTGGCGTTGAGCGCGAGCAGCCGGGTCTGGGCGGCCACCGAGTCGATCAGCGCGATGATCTCCTTGATCTCGGCCGACGACCGGGTGAGCGAGCCGATGGTGTCCTGCGCGGTGCTCACCTCGGAGCTCGCGGCGGCCGCGGCTGCGGTGAGCCCGGACGCCGACGCGCTCAGCTCGGTGGCGGCCGTCGCCACCTGCTCGGACATCGAGAGCACCACCGACTCGAAGTCGTCGGCCAGCCGCAGCCGGCTGGCCTGGGCGTCGGTGACGCGCCCGGCGGTCGCCTGCATGGCGGTGCGGGCGTCGTTGATGTCGCTGGCGGTGCGGCGGAAGGAGCCGAGCAGGCCGGTCGTGAGCAGGCGCCGGTGGAACCGGCCCTCGGCGGCCGAGCTCAGCGCGGCCGACGACTCGCGGACGAAGGCGTCGGAGACGTCGAGCACCCGGTTGAGCGCGTGGTGGAGGGAGGCCAGCTCGGGCACCGCCTCCGCGGCGGGGGCGATGCGGCTGCGGGCCTCGAGGTCGCCGCGGGAGGCCGCCTCGCACGCCGTCGTCAGCTGCCGGACGAAGTCGCGGTAGAGCGCCAGCTCGGCGACGTCCGACCGCCGACCGTGCTCGCCGCGCGCGGTGCGCACGCCCATGTCAGCTCTCCTCGCGGTTGATGATCGACCAGACGAACGCCTCGTAGTCCTGCCCCTGCTCGGCGAGCACCTCGTCGAGGAGCCGGGAGGACGCCGCCACCGCGCTGCGCGCGTTCGGGTGCCGGCGCTCCTCGGCCAGCAGCCGCTGGTAGAGGGGCAGCACCCGCTGGACGGCGCCCCGGGAGGGCCGGCGGCGGTTGGAGTGGTAGCCGACGACGGTGCCGCTCGCGTCGTAGGAGGGCGTGACGTGCGCCAGCACCCAGTAGTGGCCGCCGTCGGCGGCGAGGTTGTTGATGTAGGCGAACACCTCCCGGCGGGCGCCGAGGGCGTCCCACAGCAGCTTGAACACCGCCCGCGGCATCTCCGGGTGCCGGATGAGGTTGTGCGGCTGGCCCAGCACGTCGTCGAGCGAGTAGTCGCTCACCCGCAGGAAGACGTCGTTGGCGTAGGTGATCACGCCGCGCAGGTCGGTCTTGGAGACGATCAGCTCGTCGGCGGAGAAGCTCCGTTCGCGGCCGGTGGGGCGTACGGCCTCACGCGCGCCGCGAGGTGCGGCGGTGGCCGGCCGGGTGTCGAGCACGCAGGTCCCCCTCGGGTGTCGTTCGATTGCGTCCCGTACATCGGCAGGTGGGACGCCGATCGGCACGGCGCCTTCGCGCGCGGACCGGTGGCGACGTTCGCCCGCACGGCGCACGGACGCGGTTCCCTAGACTCCGCGCCATGCTGCTGAGCGACCGCGACATCACGGCCGCGATCGCCGGGGGACGCCTCGGCATCGAGCCCTACGACCCGGGGCTGGTGCAGCCGTCCAGCATCGACGTCCGGCTGGACCGGTACTTCCGGGTGTTCAACAACGCCCGCTACACCCACATCGACCCGGCGGAGCAGCAGGACGACCTCACGTCGCTGGTGGAGCCCGAGGGCGACGAGCCGTTCGTGCTCCACCCGGGTGAGTTCGTGCTGGGCTCCACGCTGGAGGTGGTCCGCATCCCCGACGACCTCGCCGCGCGGCTCGAGGGCAAGTCCTCGCTGGGCCGGCTCGGGCTGCTCACCCACTCGACCGCGGGCTTCGTCGACCCCGGGTTCTCCGGGCACATCACCCTGGAGCTGTCGAACGTCGCGAACCTGCCGATCACGCTGTGGCCGGGCATGAAGATCGGCCAGCTGTGCCTCTTCCGGCTGACCAGCGCAGCCGAGCACCCCTACGGTTCGGCGGTCTACGGCTCCCGGTACCAGGACCAGCGGGGGCCCACCCCGTCGCGCTCGTTCCGCAACTTCACCCGCGCCGAGACCAGGCGTCCCTAGGTCCGCGCCGGCGGTGCGTCGGTGACGCGGGCCGCCGCCGGGACCTCGACGCCGGCGCTCTCCAGCACCTCCGCGCGGTCGCCGGCCGGTGACCAGCCGGGGACGGTGCGCTCCACCTCGTCGTCGACGAAGACCTGCCGGGTGGCGATCCACCCGGCGACGGCGAGCACGATGACGCCGGTGAGCACGATGACGAACATCCCGTCGTAGCTGCCGGTCGCCCCGCGGAGCACGCCCACGAGCAGCGGGCCGGATCCGGCGATCACGTAGCCGATGCTCTGGCTGACGGTGGAGAGGGCGGAGACGGTCTCGGGCGTGCGCGCGCGCAGGCCGATGAGGGTGAGCACCATCGAGAAGGTGCCCATGCCGACGGCGATGAGGACCATCCAGAGCCACGGGGCGGCGGTCGGCGCCGTCCAGAGGCCCACCCAACCGGTCACGTAGCAGGCGATGAACAGCAGCAGCAGCGGGCGCTGCAGGCGCGGGCGGACGGTCAGCGACGGGATGACGGCGCTCAGCGGCAGCCCGACGACGGAGTTCAGGCCCAGGAGCAGCCCCGCGGTGGCCGCGCTCAGCCCGGAGTCGCGCAGGTACTGGGCCGACCAGCCGATGACCACGTAGGCCTGCAGCGCCTGGACGCCGAAGAACGCGGTGATCGCCATCGCCGTCGGGCTGTGCACGAGGGCCCGCATCCGGACGGCGGTGTGGCCCTCGCGGGACACGTCGGGCGCGGCCGGCAGGGCCAGCCACACCCCCGCCGCGACGAGCGCCGGCAGCGCCCAGACGACGAGTGCCCAGCGCCAGCCCTCCCCCTCGGCGACGTCGGCGACGGGCTGCGCGGACACGGCGGCGAGGGTCGCGCCCAGGCCCATCGCGGTGCTGTAGGCGCCGATCAGCGGACCCGTCCGCCCCGGGAAGTGGCGCTTGACGAGTCCCGGGAGCATGACGTTGCCCAGCGCCCCGCCGGCCATGGCCAGCGCCGTGCCGGCGAGGAAGACGGGGAAGGCCTCGGCCAGGCTCCGCAGCACCAGCCCGACGGTCATCGCGACCAGGGCGCCGGCGAGGACGTGCGAGTCGCGGTAGCGCGCCGACAGAGCGGGACCGGTGAACCCGATGAGCGCGAAGCAGAGCACCGGCATCGTGGTGATGACCCCGGCCAGGCCGCTGGAGATGCCCAGGCCCCGCTCGATCTCCTCCAGCACCGGGCCGACGCTGGTGACCGCCGTCCGGAGGTTGAGCGCCGTGAGCACGATGGCCACGGCCATCAGCCCGAGACCCCGTCGTCGATCGGTGCCGGTGGTGCTGGGTGCGGGGGCGGTGCGCGTCACCCGGAAAGCGTCCTCCATGACGCGGCCCACACCGCTCCCGGGCGGGTGCGCGGCGCAACCAACCTGGGGGCGCGGAACGGCGACGGCGCGCGCCCCCTCGCGGGGACGCGCGCCGTCGTCGTCGGGCCGTGCAGCGGTCAGGTCGTGGGACCGTGCTCCGTCGCCGCCGAGCCGGTTCCCGCCGGGTCGTCGGCCTTGGTGCCGACGTCGGCGCCGGACTCCGCGCCCGGGGCGCTGACGCCGGCCGGCGTCAGCGAGCGCAGCAGGATCTGGCTGACGTCGAGCACCTCGACGTGCTCGCCGGCCTCACCGTTCTGCTTCTTGCTGGTCAGCGCGTCGCTGAGCATCGTGATGCAGAACGGGCACGCGGTGGAGATGACGTCGGGATCGAGCTCGAGGGCCTCCTCGGTGCGCTCCATGTTGATCCGCTTGCCGATCTTCTCCTCCATCCACATGCGCGCACCGCCGGCGCCGCAGCAGAAGCCGCGGTCCTTGCAGCGGTGCATCTCCTGCGTGGACAGGCCCTGGACGGAGTCGAGGATCTCCCGCGGGGGCGTGTAGACCTTGTTGTGCCGGCCCAGGAAGCACGGGTCGTGGTAGGTGACCTTGCGGTCGACCGGGGTGACCGGGGTCAGCCGGCCCTCCTCCACCAGCTTGCCGAGCAGCTGGGTGTGGTGCACGACCTCGTACTCGCCGCCGACCTGCGGGTACTCCCGGCCCAGCGAGTTGAAGCAGTGCGGGCAGGTCGCGACGATCTTGCGGGTGCCGGGCACCCGGCCCTCGAAGACACCGTTGAGGGTCTCGACGTTCTCCATGGCCAGCTGCTGGAAGAGGAACTCGTTGCCCATGCGGCGGGCCGGGTCGCCCGAGCAGGTCTCGCCGTTGCCGAGCACGGCGAACTCGACCCCCGCGGTGTGCAGCAGCTCGGCGACGGCCTTGGTGACCTTCTTGGCGCGGTCGTCGACGGCGCCGGCGCAGCCGACCCAGAACAGGTACTCGACCTCGTGGGGGAGCGGACCGTCCGCGACGCGGACCTCGAAGTCCATCTCCTTGATCCAGTCCTCGCGGACGTTGCCGCCCATGCCCCACGGGTTCCCGCGCTTCTCGAGGTTGGTCATCATGACCCCGGCCTCGGACGGGAAGTTGGACTCGATCAGCACCTGGTAGCGGCGCATGTCCTCGATGTGGTCGATGTGCTCGATGTCCACCGGGCACTGCTCGACGCAGGCGCCGCAGTTGGTGCAGCTCCACAGGACGTCGGGGTCGATGACCCCGCCCTCCTCGAAGGTGCCGACCAGCGGGCGGTGCGCCTGGGCGTCGTTGGTGCCCTCGATCCGGGCGTAGCCCGACGCCCAGACCTGCTCGTCGCTGGGCTTGAGGAGGTCGTAGTCGGGCGCCGACTCCGACGCCGTCTTCTCGCCCAGGAGGTAGGGAGCCTTCGCGTACAGGTGGTCGCGGAGGTCCATGATCACCATCTTGGGGCTGAGCGGCTTGCCCGTGTTCCACGCCGGGCACTGGCTCTGGCACCGCCCGCACTCGGTGCAGGTGGTGAAGTCCAGCATCCCCTTCCAGGTGAAGTCCTCGATCTTGCCGCGACCGAAGACGTCGTCCTCGCCCGGGTCCTCGAAGTCGATCGGCTTGCCACCGGAGGTCATGGCCGGCAGCGGGCCGAGCGCCGGGGCGCCGTCGGCCTCGCGCTTGAAGTAGATGTTGAAGAAGGCGCTGAACCGGTGCCACGCCACCCCCATGTTCAGGATGCGGCTGATGACCACGAGCCAGGTCAGCGAGACGACGATCTTGATGAAGGCGACGATCGAGACGACGTCGGGGTTGTCCGGGAAGAGGTTCGACGCCAGGCTCGCGAACGGGTGCGACCAGGTGGGGGCGTCGTCCAGGCCGGAGGCGACCTTGGCAGCGCGGATGCTGAGGATGCTGATGCCGACGATGAGGACGACGGCCTCGACGAAGTAGCTCCGGCCCTCGTTGGACCCGGCGAACCGGCTCTTGCGACCCTGTCGGCGCGGGTGGTCGAGCTGCCGCCGGATGATCAGGTAGATGATCCCGAGGATCGTGCCGGCGCCGATCAGGTCGACGAAGAGGCTCCAGATCGCCCACTCGCCGATGAGCGGCAGGTGGAACGCCGGGTTCCACACCTCGCCGAACGCCTCGACCAGCGTCAGGAACAGGCCGTAGAAGCCGACGAAGACGAACCAGTGGGCGACGCCGATGGTCGACCACTTCAGCATGCGCGTGTGGCCGATCGACTCCACCACCAGCGTCTTCAGCCGGCTCTTGACCGGGCCGAAGCGGGTGCCGTCGGGCTGGCCGGTGCGGATGATCCGCACCATCGCCCGGACGGCCCGGTAGGCCATCACGGACGCGACGATCAGGAACAGGACGCTGATCGTCCCCAGGACGATCTGCAGCGGGCCCGTCATGTTTTCCCCTCCCGTACGCCTCGCGGCGTCGGTCGACTCCCGCCGGCCACGCGGGCGACGGGGCTGTGTGTGGTGCGCGCGCCGGTGCGCCGGCCCGGGGGCCGCCGCGTCGAGGCGCGTGCGGGCAGCGCTGTCCGCACTGCGACGCACGATAGCTGGCGCCGGCACGGGTTACTCATGGGTAGCCCCGGGCGCCGTGCACCGGATCGCCGGGCTCCCGTGGGGCGCCCCGCCCATGGGGTGACCCGCGACACATGTCGCCGCCGGTGTGGTCGTCGTCCACGCGGTCTGACCGTCATCCACGGGGGGTGTGGTGGGGTCCTCGCGGTGTGGTCGTCGTCCACGCGGTGTGCGGCGTGTCCGGCGCACGCGCGGCGAGGTGGACCGGTCAGCCGGCCCGGCGACGGCCCCGCTCCCGGGGAACGGCACGGAACGGGCGCGCTGTGGGCGGCGGGGCGGCGAGCAGGTCGCGCAACCGCCCCTCGACGCGGTGCCAGCCGCGGTCGAGGTCCTCGTCGGCCACCCGGACCACGCGGATGCCGAGTGCGCGCAGGACGTCCTCGCGGCGTTTCTCATCCCAGAGGACCTGGGCGGGCGTGCGTCCGCGCCACGGGTCGCTGTACTTCACCCGGCCATCGAACTCGACCGCGACGGCCGCCGCGTCGAACCAGACGTCGACCACGCCGACCAGGTGCCCCTCGGTCCGGATCTCCACCTGGAGCACCGGTGACGGCAGCCCTGCGCCGAGCATCCGCAGCCGGCCGCGGGTCTCCAGCGGCGACTCCGCTCGCTCGTCCGCCAGGCCCGCGGCGCGCACGGCGGCGATCCCGCCGGGCCAGCTCGACACCGCGGCGGCCGCGGTCCGCAGGTCGTGCGTGGTGAGACGCTCGGCCACGAGGGCGGAGTCCATCGCGACCACGCTGTCGTCGACGTCCCACTCCCGTGCGCAGTCGACCAGGGTCCGCGCGACCGCCGTCGACCGGAACGGGCTCCTCCCCGTGACCTCGTGGGCGGCGAGCGGCGCGCGGGTCATGTGGAAGCCGCGGCCGCGCCGCCACAGTGACGGATCGGTCAGCCGGACGGTCGGATCGAGACCCCGGCGCACCGTCAGGCCGTGCAGGCGCGCGGCCGACCCGTGGCTCACCACGGCCGTGGAGCGGCCCAGCTCGAGCAGCACGGCGTGGCAGTCGAGGGCATGCCGCCGCGCTCCGGTGCCCGCGGCCGCCACCGCCCCGGCGGTCGCGTAGACGCCGCGACGCAGGCGCACCCAGGCGCCGGAGGCCAGGTGGCGCCGGATCTCCGGGTGGCCGTAGCCGGCCCGGCGCGCGTCGGCGGCGGTGAACAGGCCCAGCTGCCGCTCGGCCGCCGCGCGCAGGAGGGGGTGCAGGACAGAAGTGTGGGCCGCGACGGGGCGCCCCGGGATCGGCCGGCCTGGCAACTGTGGACAGCCGTCGGTCGTCCACGCCGCGCGTTGGTCGGCCACGCGGTGTGCGGTGTGTTCGGCGGATGTGCGGCGAGGTGGGGGCGCGGCGAGGTGGGGTGCGAGGGCGGTGGGCCGGGGCGGGGTCGCTCCCCCGGGAACACGACAGCACGGCTTGCCGTTACGGTGGACAGGAAAGTTGAGCCGACCACGCGCAATGCGGTCGCGCTCGACTCCTCACACGGACCAGCACCACCCAGCACACGGAAGAGAGGCCATCTCCCATGGCTCGAGCGGTCGGTATCGACCTCGGCACCACCAACTCCGTCGTCACCGTCCTCGAGGGCGGTGAGCCGACGGTCATCGCCAACTCCGAGGGTTCGCGCACCACCCCGTCGGTCGTCGCCTTCGCCAAGAACGGCGAGGTCCTCGTCGGCCAGTCGGCCAAGAACCAGGCGGTCACCAACGTCGACCGCACCATCCGCAGCGTCAAGCGGCACATGGGCACCGACTGGAAGACCGACGAGATCGACGGCAAGAAGTACACGCCGCAGGAGATCTCCGCCCGTATCCTGCAGAAGCTCAAGCGGGACGCCGAGACCTACCTGGGCGAGCCGGTCACCGACGCCGTCATCACCGTGCCGGCCTACTTCGAGGACGCGCAGCGCCAGGCCACCAAGGAGGCCGGTGAGGTCGCGGGCCTCAACGTCCTGCGCATCGTCAACGAGCCGACCGCGGCCGCGCTGGCCTACGGCCTGGACAAGGGCGAGACCGAGCAGACGATCCTCGTGTTCGACCTCGGTGGCGGCACCTTCGACGTCTCCCTGCTCGAGATCGGGGACGGCGTCATCGAGGTGAAGGCCACCGCCGGTGACAACCACCTCGGTGGTGACGACTGGGACGAGCGCGTAGTCAAGCACCTGGTGCAGACCTTCAGCGCCCAGAACGGCATCGACCTGTCCAAGGACAAGCTGGCCATGCAGCGGCTCCGCGAGGCCGCAGAGAAGGCCAAGATCGAGCTGTCGGGCGCGCAGTCGAGCAACATCAACCTGCCCTACATCACCGCCGGCGCCGAGGGCCCGCTGCACCTGGACGTCACGATCACCCGCGCCGAGTTCCAGCGGCTGACCCAGGACCTGCTCGACCGCACCCGCGCGCCGTTCAACCAGGCGATCCGCGACGCCGGCATCTCCGTCGGCCAGATCGACCACGTCGTCCTGGTGGGTGGCTCGACCCGCATGCCGGCCGTCACCGACCTGGTGCGCGAGCTGACCGGCGGCAAGGAGCCCAACAAGGGCGTCAACCCCGACGAGGTCGTCGCCATCGGTGCCGCGCTGCAGGCCGGTGTCCTCCGCGGCGAGGTCAAGGACGTGCTGCTGCTCGACGTCACCCCGCTGTCCCTGGGCATCGAGACCAAGGGCGGGATCATGACCAAGCTCATCGAGCGGAACACCACGATCCCGACCAAGCGCTCGGAGATCTTCACGACGGCCGACGACAACCAGCCGTCCGTGCAGATCCAGGTGTTCCAGGGCGAGCGCGAGATGGCGATGTACAACAAGAAGCTCGGCATGTTCGAGCTGACCGGCCTGCCCCCGGCGCCGCGCGGCGTCCCGCAGATCGAGGTCGCCTTCGACATCGACGCCAACGGCATCGTGCACGTGTCCGCCAAGGACCTCGGCACGGGCAAGGAGCAGTCGATGACCATCACCGGCGGCTCGGCCCTCCCCAAGGAGGACATCGAGCGCATGATGAAGGACGCCGAGGCCCACGCCGAGGAGGACAAGCGCCGCCGCGAGGAGGCCGAGACCCGCAACCTCGCCGAGTCGCTGCAGTACCAGACCGAGAAGTTCCTGGCCGAGAACGGCGACAAGATCCCGGCCGAGAAGAAGGACGAGCTCGGTGAGGCGCTGACCGAGCTGCGCTCGGCCCTCGGCGGCTCGGACATCGAGGCCATCAAGTCCGCCCAGGAGAAGGTGGCCCGGGTTTCCCAGGAGGTCGGCGGGGCGCTCTACGCCCAGCAGGCCGAGGCGGCCGGCGGAGCTCCCGGTGCCGAGGCCGGTGCCGAGGCCGGTGCCGGTGCCACGGGTGCCCAGGCCTCCGGTGACGACGACGTCGTCGACGCCGAGATCGTCGACGAGGACACCGACCGCCGATGACGGACAGGGAAGAGCAGCCGCGGGTCGTGATCCGCGACAGGCGGCGCATCGACCCCACCACTGGCGCAGTGCGGACGCCGGCCGGCGAGCAGCCGGCCGGCGTCCGGCCCGGTACCGACCTCCCAGGGGAGCAGATGAGCGAGTACGACACGCCGGCCGCCGACGAGGCCGCGGGCGCGCAGCAGGGCACGGCGCCCCAGCAGGACGCGGCGCCGCAGCAGGGCACGGAGTCGCAGGGGGGCGCCGCGCCGCAGCCGGCGGCGGACGGCGACCTGGCCCAGCAGCTGGCCGAGCGCACCGGGGACCTGCAGCGGGTCACCGCCGAGTACGCCAACTACCGGCGGCGGGTGGACCGTGACCGGTCGCTCGTCGTCGACCAGGCCGCGGAGCGGTTCGCGACCCAGCTGTTCCCGATCGTCGACGACATCGAGCGCGCTCGCGACCACGGCGACCTCACCGGCGCCTTCAAGCTGGTCGCCGACCGCATCCTCGGGCTGCTCGACGGTCTCGGGGTCGAGGCGTTCGGCAAGGCCGGCGACGAGTTCGACCCGTCGCTGCACGAGGCCGTCATGCACGACACCTCCCCCGAGGTGAGCGTGCCGACGGCCACGACCGTGCTGCGGCAGGGCTTCCGCCGGGGCGAGCGGGTGCTGCGCACCGCGATGGTCGCCGTCACCGAGCCGGAGGCGCCGGCGCCTGCCGCGGCCTCCGCCGAGTCCGGGGAGTCCGCCGAGCCAACCGACCAGGCCGCCGGCTGAGCGGCGTCCGACCGAGCGCGAGAGGGGGCGTCCGATGAGCACCCGTGACTTCATCGAGAAGGACTACTACGGCGCGCTCGGCGTCCCCCAGGACGCCGACGCCGCCGCGATCAAGAAGGCCTACCGCAAGCTGGCCACGGAGCTGCACCCGGACAAGAACCCGGGCAACACCGCGGCCGAGGCGCGGTTCAAGGAGGTCTCCGAGGCCTACGACGTGCTCTCCGACCCCAAGCGGCGCGGTGAGTACGACGACGCGCGACGGCTGTTCGGCGCCGGGGGAGCCGGTGCCCGTGCCGGGTTCCCCGGCGGCTTCCCGGGCGGCGGGGCCGGCGGGCAGCCGTTCGACCTCGGCGACCTGTTCGGTGCGGCCGGCGCCGGGGCGGGCGCCCGGGGGGCAGGCGGCCTGGGCGACATCCTGGGCGGGCTGTTCGGTGGGGCCGGTGGCGCGCGTGCGCGCAGCCAGGCCGCATCCGGGCCCGCGCGGGGTCAGGACGTCGAGACCGAGGCGACGCTCTCCTTCGAGGAGGCCGTCCTCGGCGTCACCGTGCCACTGCGGATGCAGAGCCCGGGCAGCTGCGCGACCTGCGCCGGCAGCGGCGCCCGCCCCGGCACCTCCCCGCACACCTGCCCGGTGTGCCAGGGCGCCGGGGTGACCAGCCGGAGCCAGGGCGCCTTCGCCTTCTCCGAGCCGTGCCGCAACTGCCGCGGCAGCGGTCAGGTCGTCGAGGACCCGTGCCCCACCTGCGCCGGGAGCGGGGTCACCAGCCAGACCCGCACCATCACCGTGCGGATCCCGGCGGGGGTCAAGGACGGCCAGCGCATCCGGCTGCCCGGCAAGGGCGCACCCGGGCGGCGGGGCGGCCCGGCCGGCGACCTGTTCGTCGTCGTCCACGTCGCCGAGCACCAGCTGTTCGGCCGCAAGGGCGACGACCTCACGCTGACCGTGCCGATCACCTTCGCCGAGGCGGCGCTCGGCACCACGCTGACGGTGCCGACCCTGGACGGCACCGTGTCCCTCAGGGTGCCGGCCGGCACCGCGAGCGGCCGCACGCTGCGGGTCCGCGGGCGGGGCGTGCCCGCCAAGGGCCGCGCCGGCGACCTGCTCGTGACCGTCGAGATCGCCGTCCCCGCGCGGCTGACCCCGGCGCAGCGCAAGGCGGTCGAGGCCCTGGCCGAGGAGATGGACGAGGACCCGCGCCCGCAGATCACCGCCGCGGTGCGGGGTGGAGGTGAGGGATGACCAGGCCCTCGGGCGGCCCGCTCGGTGAGGCGGGCCCGGCCGTCGCCGACGACGCCCCGGTGTTCGTGATCTCCGTGGCGGCCCAGCTGGCCGGGATGCACGCGCAGACGCTGCGGCAGTACGACCGGCTGGGGCTGGTCAGCCCCGGCCGGACCTCCGGCGGAGGGCGGCGGTACAGCCCTCGCGACGTCGCGCTGCTGCGCGAGGTGCAGCGGCTGTCGCAGGAGGACGGGGTCAACCTGGCAGGCATCAAGCGGATCATCGACCTGGAGTCCCAGGTCGAGGCGCTGCAGGCCCGGGTGCACGAGCTGCTCGAGGAGCTGCAGCACTCCGAGAACCGGCGGATCGCGGCGGAGGCCGCGATCCCGGCGGCCTACCGCGCCGATCTGGTGCCGCACCGGCGGCAGAGCTCGGCCCTGGTCGTCTGGCGCCCGGGAGGCGCCCGGTGAGCGGGCCGGACGTCGACGCCCACGAGGCCTTCGTCTCGTTGGAGCGGGAGATCGGGCTGCTGCTCCGGCGGTCCCGGGCCATCTCGACCCGGCTGGCGCGCGAGCTGCACCCCGATCTGGACGGCGCCGCGTACGGGCTGCTGGCGCTGTTGCAGGACGCCGGGCCGCTGCGGGCCAGTGACCTGGTCGCGCGGCTCGGGCTGGACAAGAGCACCGTCAGCCGTCAGTTGTCCAGCCTCGTGGAGCTGGGACTGGTCGACCGGGCGGCGGACCCCGATGACGGCCGGGCGCAGGTGCTGAGGCCGTCCGCCGAGGGGGCGGCGCGGCTGGCGGGCATCCGCACGGTCCGCCGGGCCCGCTGGGAGAGCGACCTCGCCGACTGGCCGGCCGAGGACGTGGCGACGCTCGCCGTGCTGCTCGAGCGGCTGAACCGGATCGGCGAGGCGCGGGAGGCGGAGTCCGCGGAGCGCTGACCCGGCCCCGGGTCGGGCGTGGCCGACGACACACGGTATCTCGTTGTAGACCGCAACCATATGATCGTATGGTTGCGGTCTACAAGCGTTTTTCCGTCCCGAGGACGTCCCATGCCCATGCACCCCGCCACGCGTGACCGGCTCACGGCCGGCGTGGCCCAGCTGATCCGCGCCGGCCGGCACCTGAGCTCCCGTGCGGCCGTGCAGCTGCACGGCGACCTGCCGTCGTTCGGCTGGCCCCTGCTCTCCCCGCTCGAGCGGCAGGAGGACCTCCGCTGCAGCGCGCTCGCCGCGCTCGCCGGGGTCGACGGCTCCGTCGCCAGCCGGCAGCTCGCCGCCCTGGAGCGGGCCGGCTACGTGCACCGTCGCCCCGACCCCCGCGACGGCCGGGCCGCGCTCTTCCGGCTCACCGGCCAGGGGGTCCGGGCGCTCGCCACCTCGCGGGCGCTCCGCGGGGAGTGGGCGCTGACCGCCCTGGCGGGCTGGGACGAGGAGGACGCCCGGCGGCTGGCCGACCTGCTCGAGCGGCTGGTCGCCGACATCGACGTGCTGAGCGCGTCCCCGCGCACGGCCCCCCTGGGCGTCGCCGGATGAGCGCCCGGCCCTCTCTCCCACCCCGTTCCGCACCAGTTCCGTCCAGGAGTCCCGTGAGCACCCCGCAGACCTCCGCAGCCGAGGCGCCCGTCGAGCAGCAGGGGAGGATGAGCCACCGCCAGGTGCTGGAGGCCATGTCCGGCATGTTGCTGGCGATGTTCGTGGCGTTCCTGTCCTCGACCGTCGTCTCCAACGCCCTGCCGACGATCATCACCGAGCTGCGCGGCACGCAGAACCAGTACACGTGGGTGGTCACCGCGACGCTGCTGTCGTCGACGGCTTCCACGCCGATCTGGGGCAAGCTGGCCGACCTGTTCAGCAAGAAGCTGCTCATCCAGCTGGCCATCGTGATCTTCATCGTCGGCTCGATGCTGGCCGGGCTGGCGCAGTCGGTGGACACGCTGATCGCCTGGCGCGTGCTGCAGGGGCTGGGCCTGGGGGGACTGCAGGCGCTGGTGCAGATCGCCATCGCGGCGATGATCAGCCCGCGCGAGCGTGGCCGGTACGCCGGGCTCATGGGCTCGGTCATGGCGGTCGCCACCGTGGGTGGGCCGCTCCTGGGCGGGCTGCTCGTCGACACCAGCTGGCTCGGCTGGCGCTGGTGCTTCTACGTCGGCGTCCCCTTCGCCGCGGTGGCGCTGGTGCTGCTGCAGCGCACGCTGCACCTGCCGGTCACCAAGCGGGACGTGACGATCGACTACCTCGGTGCCGCCTTCCTGACCGCGGCCGTCTCCGCGCTGCTGATCTGGGTGACCCTGGCCGGCGGCAGCTTCGACTGGGCCTCGGTCGAGACGGCGCTGTTCCTCGGCGGGGCCGCGCTCGCGATCGCCGCCTTCCTCGTCACCGAGGTGCGGGCGGTGGAGCCGATCGTGCCGCTGCGCCTGTTCCGCGACCGCACGACCACGCTCGCGATCATCGCCAGCGTCGCCGTCGGCATGGCGATGTTCGGTTCGACGGTGTTCCTCGGCCAGTACCTGCAGATCTCGCGCGGCTACTCGCCCACCGAGGCCGGGCTGCTCACCATCCCGATGGTCGGCGGGCTGCTGATCTCCTCCACGGTGTCGGGTCTGCTGATCACCCGGTTCGGCCGGTGGAAGGCCTACCTCACGTCCGGTTCGGTCCTGGTCGTGGCGGGGTTCGCGCTGCTCTCCACCATCGACCACGAGACGGACATGGTGGTGTTCAGCGCCTTCCTGTTCGTGCTCGGCGTCGGCATCGGCATGAGCATGCAGAACCTCGTCCTCGCCGTGCAGAACACCGTGGCGGCCAGCGACCTGGGGGCGGCCAGCTCCGCGGTCGCCTTCTTCCGCAGCCTCGGCGGCACGATCGGCGTCTCGGTCCTGGGTGCGGTGCTGAGCAACCACGTCGGTGACCTGATCCGGGACGGCCTGGCCCGGGTCCCCGGTGCCGCGGCGGCCGCGGGGGGCGACGTCGGCCTGGCCGACCTGGCCGATGCGCCCGCGCCCGTCCGGGAGCTGATCCGGATGTCCTACGGCGACGCGACCGGCCGGGTGTTCCTGATCTCCGCGGTGGTGGCGGTGGTGGCGGTGCTCGCCGTGCTGTTCATCCGCGAGGTGGCGCTGCGCACCGATACCGGAGACGAGCGCGAGCGCGCCGAGCGGGCCGACGCCGTCCGCATCGACACCGACGCCCTCGAGGGCCGGAATGCCGCGGGCGAGCGGACCGGCGAGGTGGCGCACGCCGGATCCGGGCCCGCCACCCGCTGACCGGACCGTCCGACGGCCCGTCTCCCTGAGGGAGGCGGGCCGTCGCCGGTTCAGCCGGGGGTCATCCCTCCAGCGAGGCGTCCAGCGTGATCTCGGTGCCGGTCAGCGCCTTGCTCACCGGGCAGCCGGCCTTGGCCGCCTGTGCGGCCTTGTCGAAACCGGCGGCGTCCAGGCCGTCAACCTCGCCGCGCACGGTGAGCTTGATGCCGGTGATCGCCGGGGCTCCGTCCTGCTGGCCGAGGGTGACGTCGGCCGAGACCTCGAGCGACTGCGGGGTACCGCCGGCCTTGCCGATCTCGCTGGAGAGCGCCATGGCGAAGCAGGCGGAGTGCGCCGCGGCGATCAGCTCCTCGGGGCTGGTGGCGCCGGCTGCCTCGTCGGCGGTGCGCTTGGGGAAGGACACCTCGTAGGTGCCGATCTTGGAGCTGGAGAGCTCCACCTGCCCCGAGCCCTCCTGCAGGGTGCCGTTCCAGGCGGTGCGGGCGGTACGAGTGGGCATGCTGCCCCTTCCGGGCCGTGGCCGCCTCTGGCTCGGGCGGCGCTGTGGCCGCCCTCCTACCCGCCCGGAGCGCGAGCTACCGCGCGGATCAGGCCTGCTCGGGGACCTCGACCGTCCCGTTGACCCGCTCGGTGAGCAGCCGGAGGCGGGCCTTGAGGTCGTCGAACTCGCTCGCGTCGAAGCCGATCGCGCCGATCATCTCCTCGGAGATGGCCACGGCCTTGTCCTCGAGGGCCCGGCCGGCGTCGGTGAGGGCGATGGAGACCGACCGCTCGTCCTCGACCCGCCGGTGGCGGGTGACAAGTCCCGCGGCCGTCAGGCGCTTGAGGAGGGGCGACAGCGTTCCGCTGTCCAGGGCCAGGCGAGCACCCAGCTGGCCGACCGTCTGGTTGTCCTGCTCCCAGAGCAGCAGCATCACCAGGTACTGGGGGTAGGTCAGACCGATCGCGTCGAGCATGGGGCGGTACCGCGCGGTCACCGCCCGGGACGCGGCGTACAGCGCGAAGCACAGCTGATCGTCGAGGGCGACGCTCGGGGCTGGCAGGGCGGTCATGCCGCCAGTCTAGGGGGCGACGGCGGCGGACTCGGGACCTTCCGCCCTTGTGCCCGCCCGGAAGGGGGACCTGCCCGCCGGTCGGGGGTGCGCCGGGGCGGCCGCGCGGGGCAGAGTTGAGCGGAACAGACTCAACCCCTGGTGCGTTGGGGAAGTCGATGGCGCCGCCACGGACGGACGGCGCCCCCAGACACACGAAAGGACGTGCGCCCGAGCATGGAGAGCAAGCTCACGACCCGCTCGCAGGAGGCCGTCGCCGGCGCTCAGCGCCTCGCCGTCGGCCGGGGTCAGGCGGCTCTGGAGCCGTTGCACCTGCTGGTCGCCCTGCTGGAGCAGGCCGACGGCATCGCGGGGCCGCTGCTGACCGCTGTCGGTGCCGACCCGGCCGACGTGCGCAGCAAGGCCGATGCCGCGCTGCGCCGCATGCCGAGCGTCAGCGGCGCGACGGTCTCCGCGCCCGCACCCTCGCGCGAGTTCCTCCGGGTGATCAACGCCGCGTCCGAGCAGGCCGGGGCCCTCGGCGACGAGTACGTCTCCACGGAGCACCTGCTCGTGGGGCTGGCCGGCTCGGAGGGGGAGGCCGCGGCCGTCCTCACCAGCGCCGGGGCCACCCGCGACGCGCTGCTGGCGGCCTTCCGCACGGTGCGCGGCAACCGCAAGGTGACCAGCGCCGACCCCGAGGCCACCTACCAGGCGCTCGAGAAGTTCGCCGTCGACCTCACCGAGCGCGCCCGGGACGGCAAGATCGACCCGGTCATCGGCCGTGACACCGAGATCCGCCGGGTGGTGCAGGTGCTCTCCCGCCGGACCAAGAACAACCCCGTCCTCATCGGGGAGCCGGGCGTCGGCAAGACGGCCATCGTCGAGGGCCTGGCCCAGCGGATCGTCGCCGGCGACGTCCCGGAGAGCCTCAAGGGCAAGCGGCTCATGGCGCTGGACCTGGCGTCCATGGTCGCCGGCGCGAAGTACCGGGGTGAGTTCGAGGAGCGGCTGAAGGCCGTCCTGCAGGAGATCACCGAGGCCGAGGGCGAGATCATCACCTTCATCGACGAGCTGCACACCATCGTCGGCGCCGGCGCGACCGGCGACGGCGCCATGGACGCCGGCAACATGATCAAGCCGATGCTCGCCCGCGGTGAGCTGCGCATGGTGGGCGCCACCACGCTGGACGAGTACCGCGAGCACATCGAGAAGGACCCCGCGCTGGAGCGGCGCTTCCAGCAGGTCTTCGTCGGCGAGCCCAGCGTCGAGGACACCATCGGCATCCTCCGCGGGCTCAAGGAGCGCTACGAGGTGCACCACGGTGTGCGCATCACCGACGGCGCGATCGTCGCCGCAGCCACCCTGTCGGACCGGTACGTCACGTCCCGGTTCCTGCCGGACAAGGCGATCGACCTGGTCGACGAGGCCGCCAGCCGGCTGCGCATGGAGATCGACAGCCGCCCGGTCGAGGTCGACGAGGTGGAGCGCGCCGTGCGCCGGCTGGAGATCGAGGAGATGGCGCTGGCCAAGGAGGACGACCCGTCGTCCCTCGAGCGCCTCGCCGCCCTGCGCGAGGACCTCGCCGACAAGCGCCAGGAGCTGGCCGAGCTGACCGCCCGCTGGCAGCAGGACAAGACCGCGATCACCCGCATCCAGCACATCAAGGAGGAGTTCGAGCGGCTGCGCACGGAGGCCGAGCGCGCCGAGCGCGACGGTGACCTGGCGCGCGTCGCCGAGCTGCGCTACGGGCAGCTGCCGCAGCTGGAGAAGGCGCTGACCGAGGCCGAGGCGTCGGTCGAGGAGCAGGCCTCCATGCTGAAGGAGGAGGTCGGCCCCGACGACATCGCCGAGGTCGTCCAGGCCTGGACCGGCATCCCCGCCGGCCGGCTGCTCGAGGGTGAGACCCAGAAGCTGCTGCGCATGGAGGAGGAGCTCGGGCACCGGGTCGTCGGGCAGCCGGACGCGGTGCGGGCGGTCGCCGACGCCGTCCGGCGGGCCCGCTCCGGCGTCGCCGACCCCGACCGCCCGACCGGGTCGTTCCTGTTCCTCGGCCCCACGGGTGTCGGCAAGACGGAGCTGGCCAAGGCGCTGGCGGAGTTCCTCTTCGACGACGAGCGCGCCATGGTCCGCGTCGACATGAGCGAGTACTCCGAGAAGCACTCGGTGGCCCGGCTCGTGGGTGCCCCGCCCGGCTACGTCGGCTACGAGTCCGGCGGCCAGCTCACCGAGGCCGTCCGGCGGCGTCCTTACACCGTGGTGCTGCTGGACGAGGTGGAGAAGGCGCACCCCGACGTCTTCGACGTCCTCCTGCAGGTGCTCGACGACGGCCGGCTCACCGATGGCCAGGGCCGGACGGTGGACTTCCGCAACACCATCCTGATCCTGACCTCCAACCTCGGGTCGCAGATCATCGCCGATCAGTCGGTGCCGGAGGAGCGGCGTCGCTCGGCCGTCATGGACGTCGTCCGGACGCACTTCAAGCCGGAGTTCCTCAACCGGCTGGACGACGTCGTGGTGTTCCGGGCCCTGGGCAGCGAGGAGCTGACCGGCATCGTCGACATCCAGGTCGGGGTCCTGGCCCGCCGCCTGGCCGCGCGCCGGCTCTCGCTGCAGGTCACCGACGCCGCCCGCGACTGGCTGGCGCTCAACGGCTTCGACCCGGTCTACGGGGCGCGCCCGCTGCGCCGGCTGGTGCAGTCGGCGATCGGTGACCAGCTCGCCAAGGCCCTGCTGTCGGGCGACATCCGGGACGGCGACGAGGTCGTCGTCGACTGGCCGGGTGGCGACGTCGAGGGCCTGCGCGTCACCCGAGGCGCGTAGCCGCGCCCGCGGGAGGTCCCGGCACCCGCCGGCGCGCCCGCCGGGCCCTTCGCGGGTCCGGCGGGCGGGCCGCCTGATCGGGTGCGACCGCGTGCCCTGCTGGTCCCTGACCGCGTCGTCGTCCATGATCGCGGCGACGAGGGGGACCGGGACACGGAGGCGTGATGACGGCGGGGCAGGACGACCAGCACGGCCAGCAGCAGGGGCAGCCCGAGGGACAGGGCGACCGGCCGCAGCCGGGATGGGGCCAGCCCTCGGGTCAGCCTCCGTACGGCGGTCAGCCTCCGTACGGCGGTCAGCCTCCGTATGGCGGTCAGCCCCCGTACGGCCAGGGGCCCCAGAACCCGTACGGCCAGAACCCGTACGGCTACGCGCCTGCTCCCTCGGCCCCCACCGGCGGCGGACCTGGCGCGCCGGCGCCCCTGGACCGGCCGGTCACGGTGCGCGCCGGGCTCGGCGCCTTCCTCGCCGCGCTGGTGCTCAGCGCCGTGGCCGCCGTCGCCACGCTGCTCAACTGGGACGAGTTCGTCGCCTGGACGCTGGACCAGTCGGGCACCGACCTCGAGGGCCCCGAGTTCGAGGGCATCGACCCCGAGGCGTTCGCCGAGCTCATCGGCCGGGTCACCGTCGGCATCACCGTCCTGATGCTCGCCCTGCAGCTGCTGTTCCTGTGGTTCGCCTGGCAGGGCCGCAACTGGGCGCGGATCGTGCTGTGGATCCTCGGTGGCCTCACGCTGCTCTCCGGCCCGTTCAACGCCGTCGCCAGCGGGCCGCTGCCGTTCGTCACCACGCTCACCTGGTTCCAGCTCGCCCTCACCGCAGCCGGGGTGGTGCTGCTGGCGGCGAAGCCGTCCAACGACTGGTACCGCTTCCGCAAGTGGCAGCGCGCCACCGGGCAGGGCTGATCCGCACCGGGCCTCAGGCCGGGCCGGCGTTCACCCAGTCCCGCGTCGTGCGCGCCACCAGGCTGGTCGCCGCCGCGACCGACAGCACCAGCAGGAGCAGCGCGACGACGGTGGCGCCGCCCGCGGTGAGCATCGTCGACAGCAGCACCACCGCCAGCACGATCGTCGCGACCAGCCCGGTCCAGCGGCCCCACCGGCGGCGGCCCGCCAGCGCCCAGGCCGAGACGCCGTAACCGACCCCCAGGACGAGCGGGGCGGTGGTGTTGATCAGCAGGAACTGCTGCGCCTCGTCCCGGGTGAGCCCGGCTTCGGTCAGCGCCTCGACGACGCCGTCGCGCCCGAGCCAGGTGATCGTCACGTAGAGCAGGAGCAGGGCGGCGAGGGTCGCCAGCAGGGCGATGGCGACCTTGGCCGACGGCGGTGCCTGCGGGGATGGGTCTCCGTCGGCGGGGCGGGGGCGGGGTTCGGCCGGCACCGGCCCAGCCTGGCAGACGGCCCGGTCGCGACCGGCGGGACGCCGGGGCGGCGCCGGCGCACCACCCGATCGCGTCGCCGCCGTCGCCGGGAACCAGACAGGATCACCCCCATGACGCGCACCCTGACCCGCGGCGTTCTGCTCACCGCCGTCTCCGGCCTGGCCATCACGCTCAGCGCCTGCGGCTCCGACGACTCCGCCGAGAGCACCGCCACCACCGCCGCCACCACCCCCGGTACCAGCAGCGCCGCCCCGGAGACCAGCGCGGCGGCGCCGGTACCCGACGAGCCGTTCGGCGAGGGCTGCGCTGCGGTGGCCACCGAGGGCCCCGGCAGCTTCGAGGGCATGAGCGCCGATCCGGTGGCCACCGCGGCCGGCAACACCCCGGCGCTGTCGACCCTGGTGCAGGCCGTGCAGGCCGCGAACCTGGTGGACACCCTGAACAGCACGGAGGACATCACCGTCCTGGCGCCGGCGAACCAGGCGTTCGAGGCCCTCCCGGCGGAGGCGCTCGACGGGTTGCTCGCCGACACCCCGGCGCTGACCGCGGTGCTCACCCACCACCTCATCCCCGGCCGGCTGGCCCCGGACGAGCTGGCCGGCACGCACACCACGCTGAACAACGACGAGGTGACCATCGAGGGCTCCGGCGGGGACTTCACCATCGGCGCCGATGCCACCGTCGTCGGCGAGGAGGCGACGGTGATCTGCGGCAACCTGCAGACGGCGAACGCGACCGTCTACGTCATCGACCAGGTGCTCCAGCCCGCCGGCCTGTGAGACCTGCGTCGTCCCGACCCCGCCCGCCGGGCGCTCAGTAGGGTCCCTCCCATGACAGCTGCCCC
This sequence comes from Blastococcus sp. SYSU DS1024, assembly GCF_054050795.1. Lineage (NCBI taxonomy): Bacteria > Bacillati > Actinomycetota > Actinomycetes > Geodermatophilales > Geodermatophilaceae > Blastococcus > Blastococcus sp. SYSU DS1024. The sequence continues at coordinate 81,645 of NZ_JBJHAA010000009.1, read as the reverse complement.
GACCTTGCCCGACCGCGACCGGCTGCTGCAGCTGATCCTCGACCTCGCCGTGGTGCACGGGAAGGTCACGCTCTCCTCCGGGCAGGAGGCCGACTGGTACATCGACATGCGCCGGCTCACGCTCCACCACGAGGGCGCACCGCTCGTCGGCCGCGTGATGCGGCAGCTCACCGGCGACCTGCGCTACGACGTCGTCGGCGGGCTCACCCTCGGCGCCGACCCGGTGGCCACGGCGATGCTGCACGCCGCCGCGGCGGGCGAGGGCTTCCTCGACGCCTGCGTCGTCCGCAAGGCGGGCAAGGCGCACGGCCTGCAGCGCCGGATCGAGGGGCCGGACGTCGCCGGCCGCGCCGTCCTCGTCGTCGAGGACGTCTCCACGACCGGCGGCAGCCCGCTGACCGCGGCGCAGGCGCTGCAGGAGGCCGGCGCGGAGGTGGTCGCCATCGCGGTGATCGTCGACCGGGGCGGGCGCGCGGCGGTGGAGGAGGCCGGTTTCGAGTACCGGGCCGCCTTCACCCTCGCCGACCTCGACCTCGGCTGACCACGCGGATGATCAGGTGACCTGATCATCGTCGGGGTGGCTACGGTGTGACGGTGACCACAGTGACGACGGCGTGGGTGGCCGAACTGCAGGACGCCCTCGGCCCCGACGGCGTCCTGACCGACCCCGACGTGACGGCCGGCTACGCCCGCGACCAGGCGATGATGGCGCCCGCCGGTACCCCCGCGGCGGTGGTGTTCCCGCGCCGCACCGACGACGTCGTCGCGGTGATGCGGGTCGCCTCGCGGCACGGCCTCCCGGTGGTCCCGCGCGGCGCCGGCTCCGGGCTCGCGGGCGGCAGCAACGCCGTCGACGGCGGGATCACGCTGGTGATGACCCGCATGGACGCCGTGCTGGAGGTCTCCGCCGCCGACCGGCTGGCCGTCGTCCAGCCGGGGGTGGTGAACAAGCAGTTGCGCGACGCGGTCGCAGGCAGCGGGCTGTTCTACCCGCCGGACCCCTCCAGCTACGACTGGTGCACCATCGGCGGCAACCTCGCCACCAACTCCGGCGGTCTGTGCTGCGTCAAGTACGGCGTCACCACCGACTACGTGCTGGGCCTGGAGGTGGTGCTGGCCGACGGCCGGGTGCTCCGCACCGGTCGCCGCACGGTGAAGGGCGTGGCCGGCTACGACCTCGCCCGGCTGTTCGTGGGGTCCGAGGGCACCCTCGGCGTCATCACCGAGGCGACGCTCGCGTTGCGGCCCGCACCGAAGGCACCGGTCACCCTCGCCGCCTCCTTCGCCACGACGGCGCAGGCGGGGCAGGTCGTCGAGCGGGTGGTCACCGCCGGGCTGGTGCCCAGCCTGCTGGAGATCATGGACAACACCTGCATCCGCACCGTCGACCAGGTGCTCAAGGCCGGCCTCGACCACGACACCCGCGCGCTGCTGGTGGCGCAGTCCGACACCGGCGGGGTGGCGGCCGCCGACGAGATCGCGACGCTCACCGCGCTGTGCGAGGAGGCCGGCGCGCAGTTCGTCCACTCCACCGACGACCAGGCCGAGGGCGACCTGCTCCTCGCGGCCCGGCGCATGGCGCTGCCCGCCCTGCAGCAGGTCGGGGGCGCGATCCTCATCGACGACGTCGCCGTGCCCCGCTCGCGGATCGCGGGGTTCCTCGACGGCTGCGACCGCATCGCCGCGGAGCGCGACGTCGTCATCGGGGTCGTGGGGCACGCCGGCGACGGCAACATGCACCCCACCGTCTGCTTCGACGGCGGCGACGCCGACCAGCGGCAGCGGGCCTACGCCGCCTTCGACGACATCCTGGAGCTCGGGCTGTCGCTGGGCGGGACGATCACCGGCGAGCACGGGGTGGGCGTGCTCAAGGTCGACTGGCTGGAGCGCGAGATCGGGCCGGTGTCGCTGGACGTGCACCGCTCGATCAAGTCCGCGCTCGACCCCGCCGGCCTGCTCAACCCCGGCACGGTGTTCCGCAGCGCGCCGGCGGGTGCCACGCTGGGGCGATGAGCAGGGAGCGGTTCCTCGTCATCGGGGGCGATGCGGCAGGGATGTCCGCAGCGGCGCAGGCTCGCCGACTGAGGAGCCACGACGACCTGGAGATCGTCGTGCTGGAGCAGGGCGACGTCGTCTCCTACTCCGCCTGCGGCATCCCGTACTGGGTGGGCGGGCAGGTCCAGGGCCGGGACGAGCTGATCGCCCGGACGCCGGCGGAGTTCGCCGCCCGGGACATCACCGTCCACACCGGCACCCGTGCGATCGAGATCGACGCCGACGCGGGGAAGGTCGTCACCGACAGCGGCGAGCGGATCGGCTACGACCGCCTGCTGGTCGCGACCGGCGGCCGGCCGAACCGCCCGCCGATCCCCGGCCTGGACGCCCCCGGCGTCTTCGGCGTGCACCGGCTCGACGACGGCGCCGACATCCGGGCCGCCCTGGACGCCGGACCGCGCCGCGCCCTGGTCCTGGGCGGCGGCTACATCGGGCTGGAGATGGCCGAGGCGCTGCAGCGGCGCGGGCTGGAGGTCACCGTCGTCCTCGCCGACCCGCTGCCGATGCAGCTGCTCGACGCCGACATGGCCGAACGGGTGTGCGCCGGCATGGGCGCCATGGGCATGGAGATGCACCCCGATCAGGCGGTCCGCGAGATCCTGGTCGACGAGTCCGGCCGCGCGCGGGGCGTGCGCACCGACGCCGGCAGCTACGACGCCGACCTCGTCGTGCTGGGCCTGGGGATGGGCCCCGAGGTGGCGCTGGCCGAGCAGGCCGGCATCCGGCTCGGCACCACCGGCGCCATCGCCGTCGACCGCACCCAGCGCAGCCGCTCGCACCCGGAGATCTACGCCGCCGGCGACTGCTCGCAGACCTTCCACCGGGTCACCGGCGAGGCCACCCACATCGCGCTGGGCACCCACGCGAACAAGCAGGGCCGGGTGGCCGGCTCGGTCGTCGGCGGCCGGGCGGCCCGCTTCGCCGGGGCCCTGGGCACGGCGCTGACCAAGGTGGGGGACCTGGAGATCGGCCGCACCGGGCTGTGCACCACCGAGGCCGAGCAGGCCGGGTTCGACTACCGCACCGACACGATCGAGGCGACGACGAAGGCCGGCTACTACCCGGGCGCCGAGGAGATCGCGATCAAGCTGCTGAGCGAGGCGGGCTCCGGGCGGCTGCTCGGCGCCCAGATCGTCGGCGGCCCCGGATCGGGCAAGCGGATCGACGTGCTGGCCGCCGCCATCTGGGCGGGGATGACCGCCGAGGACCTCGCGGGCTCGGACCTCTCCTACGCGCCGCCCTTCTCGCCGACCTACGACCCGGTGGTCGTCGCCGCGCGGGTGGTCAGCCGCATCGAGCAGGGCTGACCGGTGCCCGGCCGCGTGCTGCCGGCGGCCGACGTGCGGAACGCGGACTGGTACGGCGCGGACCTCACGGGCCAGGAGCACGAGGGCGTCGCCTTCAGCGCGGTCGACCTCACCGAGGCCACCGGCACCGGGGCCACCTTCACCGACTGCACGTTCCACGACTGCCGGTTCTCCCTGGCCCAGCTCACCGACGCCGCCTTCGTGAACTGCACCTTCACCGGTTGCTCGTTCTTCTCCGCGACCCTCACCGGGTGCAAGCTCGTGGGCGCGGTGTTCGACCGGTGCTCGTTCGACCAGCTCACCGTCGACGGCGGTGACTGGTCCTTCGCCGTCCTGCCCGGGGCGGACCTCCGGCGGGCGTCCTTCCGCGGTACGCGGCTGCGGGAGGCCGACCTCAGCGCCGTGCGCGCCGCCGGCGTCCGGCTCCGCGACGTCGACCTCTCCGGGGCCGAGCTGCACGAGGCCGATCTCGGCGGCGCCGACCTGCGCGGCAGCGATCTCCCGGCGTTCGACCCGCGCGAGCTCCGGCTGACCGGGGCGCGGATCGACCTCGCGCAGGCGGCGCAGGTCGCGGCCGCGCTCGGGCTCCGGGTGGGGGAGGACGAGGCGGACCAGCCGAGGCGGACGGGCCGGCCGTGACGCGCGGGGCCGCGGCCACCCCCGGTGCGCCGTCGCCGCGACGCTCGCTCCGCCGGTCTTGGCGGAGGACGCGGGCTGACCCGGTGTCGCCCGGTCGGGCTCCGCTGCCGCCCACGCTGTCGCAGGCAGGGGGCACAGCGCGATACTGATCACCGACGTCCGCACGTACAGCGCAGTACAGCCGTTCCCGACGGAGGAGTGCCCGCATGCCCATCGCCAGCCCTGAGGTCTACGCCGACATGATCAACCGGGCGAAGGAGGGCGGGTTCGCCTACCCGGCGATCAACTGCACCTCCTCGGAGACGATCAACGCGGCGCTGCGCGGCTTCGCCGACGCCGGCAGCGACGGGATCATCCAGTTCTCCACCGGAGGTGCGGAGTTCGGCTCGGGCACCCGGGTCAAGGACATGGTCACCGGCGCGGTGGCGCTGGCCGAGTTCGCCCACGTGGTGGCCGAGAAGTACCCGATCAACGTGGCGCTGCACACCGACCACTGCCCCAAGGACAAGCTCGACTCCTACGTCCGCCCGCTCATCGCGCTGTCGCAGGACCGGGTGGACGCCGGGCAGGAGCCCCTGTTCCAGTCGCACATGTGGGACGGCTCGGCGATCGAGCTCGGTGAGAACCTCGACATCGCCGAGGAGCTGATGGAGAAGTCCGCCGCCGCCAAGCTCGTGCTGGAGCTCGAGATCGGCATCGTCGGCGGTGAGGAGGACGGCGTCGTCGCCGAGATCAACGAGAAGCTCTACACCGCCGACGGCGACTTCCTGCGCACCGCGCAGAAGCTGGGGCTGGGGGAGCGCGGGGTCTACCTGCTCGCGGCGACCTTCGGGAACGTGCACGGCGTCTACAAGCCGGGCAACGTCAAGCTCCGCCCCGACGTGCTGCAGCGCGGCCAGGCGCTGGTCGCCAAGGAGTTCGGCCTCGGCGAGGACGCCAAGCCGTTCAACCTGGTGTTCCACGGCGGTTCGGGCTCGGCCGAGTCGGAGATCCGCGAGGCGCTCTCCTACGGCGTCGTGAAGATGAACGTCGACACCGACACCCAGTACGCCTTCACCCGCCCGATCGCCGGCCACATGTTCAGCAACTACGACGGGGTGCTGAAGATCGACGGCGAGGTCGGCAACAAGAAGACCTACGACCCGCGCAGCTACCTCAAGGCCGCCGAGACCGGCATGGCCGCCCGTGTCGTCGAGGCGTGCGAGCACCTGCTCTCGGCCGGCCAGTCGCAGGGGGCGTGACGATGAGCCACTCCCACGGCAACCTGCTGGGCGAGCCGCCGGCCACGCTGCTGCCGGCCACGCCGGAGGCCGACGCCGAGCTCGCCGAGGGCGCCACGCTCGCCGAGGTCGCCGCGCACCACCCGACCGTGAGCGCGGTGTGGGCGGGGCTGGCCGAGGAGGCGATGAGCCGCCCCGAGCGGGCGCTCGGTGACACGATCCAGGCCTACGCCTACGCCCGCACCGGCTACCACCGCGGGCTCGACGCGCTGCGCCGCAACGGGTGGAAGGGCTACGGCCCGGTGCCGTGGTCGCACGAGCCGAACCGGGGGTTCCTGCGCTGCGTGACCGTTCTGGCGCGGGCGGCCGAGGCCATTGGCGAGACGGCCGAGGCCGAGCGCTGCACCCAGCTGCTCCGGGACTGCGATCCGACGCTGGTTCCCTGAGGGGTCACCATCGGTAACGGGCGGTCCGCCGGCGCGGACCGCCCGTCACGCTTTCACCTGCGTTTTCCGCCCCCGGGTTTGCCGGAGCCCGCCAGCGGCAACCACGGAGCGTGCACGGTGCCGAGAGGGTGCCCGGAGGAGGGACGTTACGGATGCTGGCAACGATCTTGTGGATCCTGGCGGTGATCCTGGTGATCAGCGGGATCGTCTCGATCTTCCGCGGTCAGATGCTGTGGGGGATCGTGCTCATCGTCGTGGGGCTGCTGGTCGGCCCGGGCGGGGTGAGCATCTTCACCTGACCGGCCCCGGGCCCCCGCGCGGCGGGGGCCCGGGGGAGTTTCACCGTTCGCCGAGCTCCGGGTGCAGCGCGGTGAGCGCGTCGGTCAGGGTGGTCAGCTGGTCCCCGCCGGCCATGAGGGCGGTGAGCACGTCGGCGTCGACGTCGTCGCGGGTGAGGTTCCCGGCCACCTGCCCGTGGGCCAGCAGCAGGAACCGGTCGCCGATGAGGTGGGCGTAGCGCGGGTTGTTGGTGACGACGACGACCGCCAGCCCCTGGGTGCGGGCCGCGAGGACGGCCTGCCCGAACAACGTCTGGCGCGCCACGGTCATGGGGGTGACGGGCTCGTCGATCACCAGCGCGCGGGCGCCGAAGTGCAGGGCGCGGGCGACGGCGAGGCTCTGCCGCTCCCCGGCCCGCAGGGCGCTGGCCGGCTGGTCGGGGTCCAGCCCGGTGACACCGACCCGGGCCATCGCGCGCACGGTGGTCTCGCGGGCTCCGTCCAGGTCGAGGCGGCGCAGCGGCCACACCCCCCGGGTGGGCTCGACACCCAGGAAGAAGTTCCGCCACACCGACAGCAGCGGGGCGACGGCGAGGTCCTGCCACACGGTGGCGATGCCCACGTCCCGCGCCTGCCGGGGGGACCGGAACCGCGTGGGCACGCCCTCCACCAGCAACGTGCCCTCGTCGTGCCGGCGCAGCCCCGAGACCACCGACACGAGCGTCGACTTGCCGGAGCCGTTCTCCCCGAGGACGCAGGTGATCTGCCCCGGCAGCAGCGCGGCGCTGACCCGGCTCAGCGCCGGCACGCTGCCGTGCCGCACGGTGACGCCGCGCAGCTCCACGACCGGGGTCGTGCCGGGCGCCGGGGTCTCGTCGGCGGGGAGATCGGGGGTCACGACCGTGGCCTCGCGCGGAGCCGCCGGCGCACCTCGCCGTTGGCCAGCAGCGCCACCAGCAGCAGCACCCCCAGCAACGCCTGGAACCAGCGGGTGTCCCAGTCGGCCAGGGTGATGCCCTGCCGGGCCACCGCGTACAGCAGGGCGCCGACGGCGGCGCCGACCGTCGACCCGTAGCCGCCGGTCAGCAAGCAGCCGCCGATGACCGCCACCACGATGAAGTCGATCCCGCTGAGGATGCCGACGGTCCCGCCGGCCTGGACGCTGCCCAGCCGCACGAGCGTCATGGTGCCCAGCAGCCAGCCCGCGGCCGCGGTGAGGCAGAACAGCGCCACCGTGGTCCGCCGCACCGGTACGCCCAGCTCCCGCGCGGCCTGCCGGGCGCCACCGCTGGCGAACACCGCGTTGCCGAACTTGGTCCGCCACAGCGCCCAGGTGGCCAGCGCGGTGAGGCCGAGCCACCAGAGGATGCTCACGCTGAACCGGCCGTTGCCCAGCTGGGCGGTCGCGTCGAAGACGGCCGTCGCCGACGACCAGCCCGGGGCCTGGTCCAGACCGCTGACCCGCGTGCCGCCGGCGACCTCCTGCGCCCCGGCCTGCGAGGTGCCCTGCAGGATCAGGAAGGTCGCGAGGGTCACCAGGAAGCTGGGCAGACCCGTGTTCACGACGAGCACGCCGTTGACCACGCCGACCAGCAGCGCCGCCAGCAGGGAGACGACCAGGGCCGGCCAGGTGCTCCACCCCGCGTGGCCGATGAGCAGCGCCGTGAGCAGCGAGCTGGCGACGGCGATCACCCCGACCGAGAGGTCGAACTGCCCTGCCACCAGCAGGAGCGCGACCGCGACGCCGCCGATGCCGAGCAGCGCCGCGGTGTCCAGGACCGTCGCCAGCCCGAAGGGGCTGACCAGGTCCGGCACCCGCACCGCGAAGAAGGCGACGACCACGAGGAGTCCGACGACGGCAGGCAGGCTCGGCCGGGACAGCGTGCGCACCAGGAAGGGGCGGCCGGCGGGTGCCGGGGCGGCGCGGGAGCCGAACGAGGTGCGCGGGTCGGTGATCACCGGCACGTCGACCCAGCGGGACGGCAGGACGTCGGCAGCGGGTCCTCCTCGGGCGGTCGGGTGCCCCACCAGTGTCCACGACGGCCCCGGCCCCGCGCAGACCGCTCCTAGGGGACCAGGCGCCACCGCACCCGGTCGTCGGCGTACCAGGTCCACCGGTCGACGGGGCGCACGTAGGGCACCCCGTCGCGCACCACTCGGGCGGGGTCCGAGGCGACCTGCAGGGCGCGTCCGCTGGTCTGCCGGGTGGGGCGCAGCGGCTGGGTCATCACCGTCACGCCGATGGTGTCGACGGCGGTCCAGTCCGGTCGGACGTCGATCCGGGTGATCTCGCCGTCGGCCACCTTGATGTCGTCGTGGTGGGCCTGCAGGCCCAGCCGGCGGGACAGGGAGCGCCGGCCGGTCCCGGGCGCCTCGATCCGGCCGTGGTGCAGGAGCACACCACCGTGGTCGTCGCGGACCAGGGTGAGGTCCCGGGTCGTGCCCGTGCCCAGCTCCAGCGCACGGGCCAGGGCGGCCGAGCCCTTGTCGGCCGTCGGCTCCCAGGCCACCGGCACCTCCGCCGTGCGCCCGGCCTTGAGCAGCGTCGCCAGCACCGCCGACAGCGCAGCGACCGGGCCGCGCACCACCAGCTGCCCGGCCGTGGCGACCGGTTCCAGCTGGCTCCGCAACGGCGCCTCCCCGGGGCCCAGGCGGCGGAGGTCCAACTCGACCGACGACATGCCGATACCCTGTCATCCGTCCAGCCCCACCGTCCCGGCCGACCTGCCGGCCGGATCGATCCGGGTGTCGCGCGCCGACCGTCACCCCACCGAACAGGAGACCCAGGAGCCGATGCCCGCTGTCGTGCTGATCGGTGCCCAGTGGGGCGACGAGGGCAAGGGCAAGGCCACCGACCTGCTCGGCGGCCGCGTCCCCTACGTCGTCCGCTACCAGGGCGGCAACAACGCCGGCCACACGGTGATCACGCCCGACGGCGAGAAGTACGCCCTGCACCTGATCCCGTCGGGGATCCTGACGCCGGGCTGCACGCCGGTGATCGGCAACGGCGTGGTGATCGACCCCGAGGTGCTGATCCGCGAGCTCGCCGGGCTGGACGAGCGCGGGGTGGACACCTCGCGGCTGGTCATCTCCTCCGACGCGCACCTGATCATGCCGCACCACCGGGCGCTCGACAAAGTCACCGAGCGGTTCCTGGGCAAGCGCAAGATCGGCACCACCGGCCGGGGCATCGGCCCCGCCTACGGCGACAAGGTCGCCCGTGTGGGCATCCGCGTGCAGGACCTCCTGGACCTCTCGATCCTCCGGCAGAAGCTCGAGGGCACGCTCCAGGAGAAGAACCAGATCCTGGTCAAGGTCTACAACCGCAAGGCGATCGACGTCGACGAGGTGGTCGAGGAGTACACCCAGTACGCCGAGGCTCTGAAGCACCGCATCGTCGACACCCGCCTCCTGCTGGGCAAGGCGTTGGACGCCGGCGAGTGGGTGCTGCTGGAGGGCTCGCAGGGGACGCTGCTCGACGTCGACCACGGCACGTACCCGTTCGTCACGTCGTCGAACCCGACCGCGGGCGGGGCCGCCGTCGGCGCCGGGGTCGGCCCCACGCGGATCGAGCGCGTCGTGGGCATCCTCAAGGCCTACACCACCCGCGTCGGCTCCGGCCCGTTCCCCACCGAGCTGCACGACCAGTGGGGCGAGTACCTGCGCAAGCAGGGCGGAGAGGTCGGCGTCACCACCGGGCGCGACCGGCGCTGCGGCTGGTTCGACGCCGTCGTGGCCCGCTACGCCAGCCGCGTCAACGGGATCACCGACTACTTCCTCACCAAGCTCGACGTGCTCTCGGGGCTCGACACCGTGCCGATCTGCGTCGCCTACGAGATCGACGGCGTCCGGCACGACGAGATGCCGATGACGCAGACCGACTTCCACCACGCGAAGCCGATCTACGAGGAGATGCCCGGCTGGTTCGAGGACATCCGGCACTGCCGGACGTTCGACGAGCTGCCGGCGGCCGCCCAGGCCTACGTGCGGCGGCTGGAGGAGCTCTCCGGGGCCCGCGTCAGCGTGATCGGCGTCGGCCCGGGCCGCGACGAGAACGTCGTGATCCACGATCTGATCGCGTGAGCGCGCCCGCCCGGTAATTGGGGCGACAGCCGGGCCGTTCCCGGCGACCATCCCGGCGTGGAGCTCATCGATCTGGGCTGGACGCCCGGCCGGGCCGCAGCGCTCCCGCCGGGCTGCCAGCCCGGCCGGGTCGCACGGGTGGACCGCGGCCGGCTGAGCGTCCTCACCGCCGCCGGGATGCGGCGGGTCGCCCCCGCGGCGGCGCTGCACGGCGCTCCCGCCGTCGGTGACTGGGTCGCCCTGCGCGGTGAGCTGGCGGTGGCGGTGCTGCCGCGCAGCAGTGCGTTCACCCGCACGGCCGCCGGCCGGACCTCGGCCGCCCAGGTCGTGGCCGCCAACGTGGACGCCGTCCTGGTCGTCGACGCGCTCACCGGGGTGGCCCGGCCGCGCCGGGTCGAGCGCTACCTGGCGGTGGCGTGGAGCAGCGGCGCCGCGCCCGTCGTCGTCCTCACGAAGGCCGACCTGTGCCCGGACGTACCGGCCGGGGTGGCGCAGGTCGCCGAGGACGCCGTGGGTGTGCCCGTCCTGGCGGTCAGCGCGGTCACCGGGGCCGGGCTGGACGCCGTCCGGGCGCTGCTGCCGGCCGGTGCCACGGCCGCCATGGTGGGGCCCTCCGGCGTCGGGAAGTCCAGCCTCGCCAACGCGCTGGCCGGCCGCACGGTGGCCGCCACCCGGGACATCCGCGACGACGGCCGCGGGCGGCACACCACGACCGCCCGGGAGCTGCACCGGCTGCCCGGCGGCGGGCTGCTGATCGACACCCCCGGGATGCGCGAACTGGCGCTCCACGACGACGCGGACGGCGTCGACCGGGTGTTCGCCGACGTCGCGGAGCTCGCTCCCGCGTGCCGGTACCGCGACTGCGCGCACCGCACCGAACCCGGGTGCGCCGTCGCCGCGGCTCTCGAGGACGGCCGGCTGGACCCCGCCCGCTTCACGGCCTGGCGGAAGCTGCAGGGCGAGGCCCACCGCCAGCGGCTCCGCGTCGACGCGCGGGCCCGCGCCGAGGAACGCGCCCGGCTGCGGGGGGTGCACCGGGCGCAGCGCGCCCAGCCGAACCGGCTGCGCTGAGCCGTGCGGTTCAGGCCAGTTGCGCGGTGGCGGGGGCAGCGGTGACGGCGGTGCGGGCGCGGACGGCGACGTCGGGGTAGTCCGTGATCAGCCCGTCCACCCCGAGCGCCAGCAGCGCCACGGCGTCGCCCAGCGCGTCCCCGAGCGCGCCGGGGGACTCCCCCCGGCGCAGGTGCTCGGGCAGGAAGGCGTTCTCCGCCCGCAGCGTCCAGCAGAACACCGCCAGCTCCGCTCCGTGCGCCTGGTCCACGATGTTCGGGGTCCCGGTCAGCGCGTGCTCCGCGGCGTCGGCCAGGACCCGCTCCCGGTTCGGCCCGATCCCTTGCGCGTAGGTGGAGACCTCCCGCAGCCCCGACGGGGTCACCATGGCGTCGCCTCCGAGGTCGTCCTCGACCAGCTGCACCATCCGGGGGCCGTCCTCACCCAGGCGCGTGCGCAGCTCGCGCAGCACCGCTGGGTCGAACGACTGCAGCACCACGGGGCCGTCGGCGCGGTCGGCACCGAGCCGGCGCAGCTCGTCGGCCACCAGAGCGGCCATGGAGGCCCCCGGGGCGGGGCACCGCTCGGGGTGCTTGAGCTCGGCGAGCACGCGGATCGCGCGCCCGGCGGTCGAGCGGCAGCGCGCCAGCTCGATCACCTCGGCCAGCGTCAGGATGCCGTAGCGGCCGTCGTAGGCGGTGTTGAGCGGCCGCAGCGACGGCATCCGCTCGATCGCGCGGAGCGTCCGCAGCTCGGCGTGGGTGAAGTCCTCGGTGAACCAGCCGGTGCTCAGCTGGCCGTCGACCAGCTTGGTGGTCCGGCGGTCGGCGAACTCCGGGTGCTGGGCCACGTCGGTGGAGAGCGACAGCTCGTTCTCGTGCCGGACGACGAGCACGCCGTCGCGGCTGAGCACGACGTCGGGCTCGATGAGGTCGGCACCCAGGTCGATGGCCAGCTCGAAGCTGGCCCGCGTGTGCTCCGGCCGGTAGGCCGGAGCGCCGCGGTGTCCGATGACGACGGGCCGGGGAAGGCGTGTCCCTGGCCGGACGGCCAGCGACTCGGTCGCGCGCATGGCACCCACCACATCTGAGTCGGGTGAATGTGGGGGGAACTGGAGGAGACGGGTTGTGCACGATCGAGCGGCCGGTTCGTTGACCAGCAGCAATTCGGACTCATCGTGACCTATATCACCTGAGGTGTCTGGGGCGGGTGGGACGGGCCCTCCGCGAGGCCCGCAGCCACGGGATCGGTAGGGTCGCCGCTCGTGCGCGTGCTGGTGATCGGCTCCGGTGCCCGGGAGCACGCCCTGTGCGTGGCTCTGCAGTCCGACCCCGCGGTGCGCGAGCTCGCCTGCGCCCCGGGCAACGCCGGGACGCGGGGGATCGCGCCGCCGCCCTCCGGCGGCGGGTCGCTCGCGGTGGCCGACCCCGTCGCGGTGGCGGCGCTCGCCCGGGAGTGGGCGGCCGACCTGGTCGTGATCGGCCCCGAGGTGCCGCTGGTCGCCGGAGCGGCCGACGCCGTCCGCGAGGCCGGCATCGCCTGCTTCGGGCCCTCGGCGCAGGCGGCCCAGCTGGAGGGCAGCAAGTCCTTCGCCAAGCACGTGATGACGGCGGCCGGGGTCCCCACCGCGCGCTCGTGGCCCGTCGGGGGCCAGGCCGAGCTGGAGACCGCGCTCGACGAGGTCGCGGCGCTCACCGGCGGCGCGCCCTTCGTGGTGAAGGACGACGGGCTGGCCGCCGGCAAGGGCGTCGTCGTCACCGCCGACCGGGCGGCCGCCGCGGCCCACGGCCGGCGGGTGCTCGAGGCCGGCGGCGCGGTCCTGGTCGAGGAGTACCTGGACGGCCCCGAGGTGTCGCTGTTCGCCGTCACCGACGGCACGACCGTGCTCCCGCTGGTGCCCGCCCAGGACCACAAGCGCCGCGACGACGGCGACGGCGGACCGAACACCGGCGGGATGGGGGCCTACGCCCCGCTGCCGTGGGCGCCGGCCGGGCTGGTCGACGAGGTGCTCGCCACCGTGCTGCAGCCGACCGTGGACGAGATGGCGCGCCGCGGCGAGACCTTCAGCGGCCTGCTCTACGCCGGGCTGGCCCTCACCTCCCGCGGCGTGCGGGTGGTGGAGTTCAACGCCCGCTTCGGGGACCCGGAGACGCAGGTGGTGCTGCCGCTGCTGGAGACCCCGCTCGGCGGGCTGCTGCACGCCGCGGCGACCGGCACCCTCGCCGACCACCCGCCGCTGCGCTGGCGGGACGGTGCGGCGGTCACCGTCGTCGTCGCCGCGCCGGGGTACCCCGAGGCGCCGCGCACCGGCGACCCGATCACCGGGGCCGAGGGCGAGGGCGTGCTGCACGCCGGCACCGCGCTCGCCGACGACGGCACGGTGCTCTCCGCCGGTGGGCGCGTCCTGGCCGTCACCGCCACCGGCTCGGACCTGGCCGCAGCCCGGCAGGCCGCCTACGAGCGGGTCGCCGGCGTCCGGCTGGCCGACGCGCACTGGCGCACCGACATCGCGCTGGCCGCCGTCGAGGGCCGCATCGCCCTTTCCGGCTAACCCGCCGCGACCGTGGGGCGGGCGCGCTCGGGCCGGGGCTCGGGCGGCCGCGGCCCCTCGTGCCGGCGGCTGAGGTAGGTGCCGGCGACGTTGACGCAGGCGACCGTGGGAACGGCGATCAGGGCGCCGAAGATGCCGCCGATGAGCAGGCCCGCGGCGATCGCCAGGACCACCGCCAGCGGGTGCACCCGCACCGCCCGGCCTAGCAGCAGCGGCTGGAGCACGTGGCCCTCCAGCTGCATGACCCCGATGACGATGGCGAGCGTGATCAGCGCGGTGATCGGGCCGTTGGAGACCAGGGCCACCAGCACCGCCACGGTGCCGGCGAGGAAGCTGCCGATGATCGGCACGAAGGCGCCCAGGAAGACCAGGGCGGCCAGGGGGATCACCAGCGGCACGCCGAGGATCGCCAGCCCGACGCCGATGCCGATCGCGTCGACCAGCGCCACCACCACGGTGGCGCGGACGTAGGAGATCAGCGTGCGCCACGAGCGCCGGGCGGCCTCGTCGAGGTAGGCGCGGGAGGCGGCGGGGAACAGGCCCACCAGCCACAGCCAGATCGACCGGCCGTCCTTGAGGAAGAAGAAGAGCGTGAACAGCGCCAGCACGATGCCGGTGACGACCTCGCCCACCGTCGCCGCGGTCGTCAGCGCCCCGGAGGCCAGGGTGTCCTGGTTGTCCAGCAGCACGTCCTGGGCCTGCTCGAGGAGGTCGGCGAGCTGGCCCTCGGAGATGGGGAACCGCCGGACGACGAAGGTCTGGACCTGTTCGAGGCCCTCGCTCACCTGCTCGGCCAGATCGGCGAAGCCGGCGGTGAACCGCTCGACGACCAGCGTGATGATCCCGGCCACCACGGTCAGGCCGACGAGCAGCATCGTGGAGGCGGCCAGCGAGGGCGGCCAGCCCCGCTTGGCGAGCCCCGCGGCGCCGGGTTGCAGCAACGCCGACAGCAGCAGCGCCACCAGGACCGGGACGATGACGACGGCGATGTGCGCGGCGGCGGAGAGCAGCACGTAGAAGCCGGCGATCACCACGATCAGCCGCCAGGACCAGGCGGCCGCCGTGCGCAGCCCGAACGGGACGTCGTCCTCCGCGTGGGCGGGGTGGGCGGCTGCCGGCGACCCGGCAGGGCGCGGCCCGGCCCCCTCGGGGGAGCGGGCGTCAGGGGGGCCGCTCACCCCGCCGGGACCGACCACGCCGTCCAGGTCCGGGGCGCCGGGGGCCGGGCTGCCCAGGGGCGGGCTCGCGGCGCCGGCGTCGTCCGGCCGGCCGCTCGGGTCGTCGGGCGCGGGATCGTGCCGGATGCCGACCGGATAGGGATCGGGCGGCCCGTGGTGGTGGTGCCAGGCGTGCGGATCGTGTTCCCGGGCGGCGCGGATGCGCTCGCGGGCGCGCGCGGCGAGATCACGGGCGCGACGCCGCATCGATCACCTCCGGTAGGGGCCGTTCGTGATCACGCTAGCCCTACGGGAGACTGTCCCCGTGCTGCGACGAGCTGACCGGTGGCGGGCGGTACCCGCATGATCGAGCGCTACACCCTTCCGGACATGGGCCGGGTCTGGAGCGACGCCCACAAGTACGAGCTGTGGTGCCGCGTCGAGACGCTGGTGCTCGAGGCGCACGCCGCGGCGGGCCGCGTCCCGGCCGACGTCGTCGAGCCGGTGCGCAACGCACCCCCGCCCACCGCCGAACGGGTCGCCGAGATCGAGGAGACGACGCAGCACGACGTCATCGCCTTCCTCACCGCGTGGGCCGATAGCACCGAGCCCCGCTCGGCCGCGGCGTTCGTGCACCACGGCATGACGTCGTCGGACCTGCTGGACACCGCGCTGGCCGTGCAGCTCACCGAGGCCACCGACATCCTGCTGGCCAAGGCCGACCGGCTGGTGGCGGCGCTGCGCGACCACGGCCTGGCGCACCGTTCGACGATCAAGGTGGGCCGCACCCACGGCGTGCACGCCGAGCCCGTCGTGTGGGGGCACCGGGTCGCCGACCTCGCCTTCGCCGCCGCCCGGTCGCGGGACCGGCTGCGGGCCGCCCGCGAGCGCGTCGGCGTCGTCGCCATCTCCGGCGCCGTCGGCACGTACTCGCTGATCGACCCGTCGGTCGAGGTCGTCGTCGCCGAGGCGCTGGACCTGAAGCCCGCCGACGCCTCCACCCAGGTGGTGCTGCGCGACTCGATCAGCGAGTGGGTCTCCTCCCTCGCCGTGCTGGCGACGGTGTGCGAGGCGGTCGCCCTGGAGGTCCGGCACGGCCAGCGCACCGAGGTGCGCGAGCTCTCCGAGGCGTTCGGTTCGGGCCAGAAGGGCTCGAGCGCCATGCCGCACAAGAAGAACCCGATCCGCTCCGAGCGCATCGCGGGGCTGGCGCGGGTGGTGCGGGCGGCGATCGTGCCGATCATGGAGGGCATCCCGCTCTGGCACGAGCGCGACATCTCGCACTCCTCGACCGAGCGGGTGTTCCTGCCCGACGCCGCGATCACCACCGACTACCTGCTGCACCTGACCGCCGGGCTGGTGGAGAACCTGGTGGTCGACGCCGAGCGGATGCGCGCCAACCTCGAATCCACCGGCGGGCTGATCTACACCTCGTCGGTGCTGCTGGAGCTGGTGGAGAGCGGGCTCTCCCGCGAGGACGCCTACGCGCTGGTCCAGTCGGCGGCGATGGAGACCTGGAACTCCGGTGTCCCGTTCCGGTCGACGCTGCGCGATCGCGCGGCCGCCTCGGACGTGACGCTGGACGAGGCGCGGCTGGACGAGATCTGCCGGCCGGAGAGGTACGTGGCCAACCTCGGCCCGCTGTTCGACCGGCTCGCGGCGCTATCGTGAGCGTGGACCTCCCGCTGGTCGCCCGCGGCAAGGTGCGGGAGATCTACGACGCCGGCTCCGACCGGCTGCTCCTGGTGGCGTCGGACCGGATCTCCGCCTACGACCACGTGCTGCCCACGCCGATCCCGGACAAGGGGCGGGTGCTCACCCAGCTCTCGGTGTGGTGGTTCGAGCAGCTGACGCCGGTGCTGGCCTCGTTCGGGGCCTCGCACCACCTGGTGTCGGCCTCGGACGTGCCCGCGTCGGTGGCCGGCCGCGCGATGCTGGTCCGCCGGCTGGAGATGCTGCCGGTGGAGTGCGTGGCCCGCGGCTACCTCTCCGGCTCGGGCACCAAGGAGTACGAGCGGACCGGGTCGATCCGCGACGTCGCCCTGCCGACCGGGCTGGTGGAGGGCTCGCGGCTGCCCGAGCCGGTGTTCACGCCGTCGACCAAGGCGGAGGTGGGCGAGCACGACGAGGCGATCGACTTCGCCGCCGTGGAGGCCGCCGTCGGCGCCGACCGGGCCGAGGAGCTGCGCGAGCTGACGCTGGCGCTCTACCGGCGGGGTGCGGAGATCGCCGCCGACGCGGGCATCGTGCTGGCCGACACGAAGTTCGAGTTCGGGGTGGCCGGTGGGTCGCTGGTGCTCGGCGACGAGGTGCTCACCCCGGATTCGTCCCGGTTCTGGCCGGCCGACACCTGGTCGCCGGGCGCGGTGCAGCCCTCGTACGACAAGCAGTTCGTGCGCGACTGGCTGACGTCGTCCGGCTGGGACCGCGTCTCCGAGCCGCCGGAGCTGCCCGACGACGTCGTCGCCGCCACCCGCGAGCGCTACGTGACCGCCTACGAGCGCCTCACCGGCCGCCCGTTCGCCTGACCCCACCCTGGCGAGATCTGCACACTGGCCCCATCAGCGCCGCCGCAGGGGCCAGAACGCAGATCTCGGGGCTGTCTGTGGACAGCTGCCGCGCCGTGCGCCCGACGGCGGCCACCATCGCCCGGTGCCTGCGCGTCCTGCTCCCTCTCGACTCACCGGCCCGGCGACGCGTGCCATGGCGGCGGCAGCCGGGATCAGCGGCAAGCAGCTCCGGCATCGAGACGTCGTCCGGCTGTCGAGGGACACCTACGTCCCCCGCGCCGCGGTGGACGACGTCACCGTCCCGGTCGAGGCGGTGCTGCTGACCGCCCCGCCCGGTGCCGTCGTCAGCCATCGGACCGCGGCCGCGGTCTGGGGACTGGACATCCCCCTCCAGCGGGACGACGAACGGGTGCACCTGACCGTCGCCACGGGCTCGGCCGTTCGTGCCAGGGCCGATCGTTGCATCCACCGCTGCCCCCTCGTCCCCGGCGAGGTCGACCAGCGCCTCGGCTTCCACCTGACCACCCCGCGGCGGACCTGGCGCGACCTCGCCGCGACGCTGCCACCGGCTGCTCTCCTCGCGGTGACCGACCAGGTGCTCGCCGCGTGGTGCGCGCCCGCCGACCTGGAGGAGCAGTTGGCGCTGCGGCCGGCGGGGAGGGGCTCCGCGCGGGCGCGGGCGGTGCTCCCGGTCGCCGACCCGCGGGCGGAGTCGCCCATGGAGTCGGTGCTCCGGTGGCTCCTCCAGGCCGCCGGGGTGCCGGCTCCGCTGCTGCAGCACCCCGTCCGCACGCCGGACGGGGAGTTCCGCGCCGACCTGGCCTGGCCGGAGCACCGGGTCCTCGTCGAGTTCGACGGCGATCTGCACCGCGACCGCGCGGTGTTCGTCCGGGACCTCCGGCGTCAGAACGCGCTGGTCGCCGCCGGGTGGACGGTGCTGCGCTTCAGCTCGGCGGACGTCCTCGGGCGCCCCGACGAGGTGGTCGCCCAGATCCTCCGGGCGCCGGGGGCGGGGGAGCGGTGGACGGGTCCCGGTACCCTCGTCGGCGTGTCCCGGGTGGTCGTCGACGTCGTCCTGAAGCCAGAGATCTCCGACCCCCAGGGGCAGGCGGTCCTGGGAGCGTTGGGCCGGCTCGGCCACGACTCGATCAGGAGCGTCCGTCAGGGCAAGCACTTCGTGCTCGAGGTCGACGGGACACCCGACGAGGCCGAGCTGAAGCAGATCGCCGAGACGCTGCTCGCCAACCCGGTCATCGAGGACGTCGAGCTGCACCTCCCCACCGACTGAGAGAGACCGCTGTGCGCATCGGTGTCATCACCTTCCCGGGCTCCCTGGACGACGTCGACGCCGCGCGCGCGGTGCGGCTCGCCGGCGGTGAGCCGGTCGCCCTCTGGCACGCCGACCACGACCTGTTGGACGTCGACGCCGTCGTCCTCCCCGGTGGCTTCTCGTACGGCGACTACCTGCGGGCCGGCGCCATCGCCGCCCGCTCGCCCCTGATGCAGGACGTCGTGGCCGCGGCGAACGGCGGCATGCCGGTGCTGGGCATCTGCAACGGCTTCCAGGTGCTCTGCGAGGCCGGGCTGCTGCCGGGGGCGCTGACCCGCAACAGCCACCTGCACTTCCGCAACCGCGACCAGGTCCTGGTCGTCGAGCGCGACGACACCGCCTGGACGCAGGACTACGCGGTCGGCCAGCGCATCGTCATCCCGGTCAAGAACGGCGAGGGGCGGTACGTGGCCGCCGACGCCGACCTCGACCGGCTGGAGGGCGAGGGCCGGGTGGTGTTCCGCTACGAGGGTGGCAACCCGAACGGCAGCTCCCGCGACATCGCCGGGGTCACGAGCGAGAACGGCCGGGTGGTCGGCCTCATGCCGCACCCCGAGCACGCCGTCGAGGACCTCACCGGGCCGTCGACCGACGGGCTCGGCTTCTTCACCTCCGTCCTGAAGGCGGTCGTCAGCGCATGAGTGAGTCGGCAACGGCGGGGCTCTCCGACCTGGACACCGGGCCGGGCCGGCTCGCGAACCGGCTCGACACCGTCGAGCTGGCGGCGAGCACCCCGGACGACGAGCAGCCCTACGCCGAACTGGGCCTCAAGGCCGACGAGTACGCCCGGATCAAGGGCATCCTCGGCCGCCGCCCCACCACGGCGGAGCTCGCGATGTACAGCGTGATGTGGAGCGAGCACTGCTCCTACAAGAGCTCGAAGGTCCACCTCCGGCAGTTCGGCGACCTCCCGCCCAGCGATGCGCTGCTGGTGGGCATCGGCGAGAACGCCGGTGTGGTCGACGTCGGTGACGGCTACGCGGTCACCTTCAAGGTCGAGAGCCACAACCACCCGAGCTACGTGGAGCCCTACCAGGGCGCGGCCACCGGGGTCGGCGGCATCGTCCGCGACATCCTCACCATGGGCGCCCGCCCGATCGCGGTCATGGACAGCCTCCGCTTCGGCCGCGCCGATGCCCCCGACACCGCCCGCGTGCTGCCCGGCGTCGTCGCCGGCGTCGGCGGCTACGGCAACTGCCTGGGCCTGCCGAACATCGGCGGCGAGGTGCTCTTCGACGACTGCTACGCCGGCAACCCGCTGGTCAACGCGCTGTGCGTCGGCGTCATGAAGCACGAGGACGTGCGGCTGGCCAAGGCCGAGGGCGTGGGCAACAAGGTCATCCTGTTCGGCGCCCGCACCGGCGGCGACGGCATCGGCGGCGTCTCCGTCCTCGCGTCCGAGACGTTCGACGCGGAGGGCCCGGCGAAGCGCCCGAGCGTGCAGGTGGGCGACCCGTTCACCGAGAAGCTGCTCATCGAGGCCTGCCTGGAGATCTTCGCCGCCGACCTCGTCACCGGGATCCAGGACCTCGGCGGCGCGGGCCTCTCCTGCGCGACCAGCGAGCTGGCCAGCGCCGGCACCGGCGGCATGCACGTCGACCTCGACACCGTCCCGCTGCGCGACAGCACCCTGACGCCCGCCGAGATCCTGATGAGCGAGTCGCAGGAGCGGATGTGCGCGATCGTCGAACCGGACAAGGTCGACGCCTTCCTCGCGGTCTGCCGGAAGTGGGACGTCCTGGCCACCGTCATCGGTGAGGTGACCGACGGCGACCGGCTCACCGTCGACTGGCACGGCGAGCGGATCGTCGACGTCCCGCCGCGCACCGTCGCCCACGAGGGCCCGGTGTACGAGCGCCCGATGACCCGCCCCGCCGACCTCGACGCCCTGCGGGCCGACGACCCGGCCCGGCTGCCGCGGCCGACCACGCCCGAGGAGCTGCAGGCCCACTGGCTGGCCGTCGTCAGCAGCCCGGACGGCGCGGACAAGACCTGGGTCACCGAGCAGTACGACCGCTACGTCCGCGGGAACACCGTGCTCGCCCAGCCCGACGACGCCGGCGTGGTGCGCATCGACGAGCAGACCAACCGGGGCATCGCGCTCTCCCTCGACGGCAACGGCCGGTACGCGCGCCTGGACCCCTACACCGGCGCCCAGCTCAACCTCGCCGAGGCCTACCGCAACGTGGCCGTCTCCGGCGCGAAGCCCCTCGCCGTCACCAACTGCCTGAACTTCGGCTCCCCGGAGAACCCCGAGGTGATGTGGCAGTTCGCCGAGGCCGTGCGCGGCCTGGCCGACGGCTGTCGCGAGCTGGGCCTGCCGGTCACCGGTGGCAACGTCAGCCTCTACAACCAGACCGGCGACGTGGCGATCAACCCGACCCCGGTCATCGGTGTGCTCGGTGTGCACCAGGACGTCCGCACCCGGGTCTCCGCCGGCTGGCGGGCGGCCGGGGAGACGGTGCTGCTGCTGGGCACCACCCGACCGGAGTTCGGCGGCTCCGCGTGGGCGAGCGTCGTGCACGACCACCTCGGAGGCCGCCCGCCGGCGGTCGACCTGGCCGCTGAGCGGGCGCTGGGCGACCTGCTGGGCGCCCTCGGCCGCGAAGGCCTGATCGGCTCCGCGCACGACCTGGCAGACGGCGGCCTGGCCCAGGTGCTGACCGAGTCTGCGCTGCGGTACGGCGTCGGCGCCGCGCTGGACCTCGGTGAGGATCCCTTCACGGCGCTGTTCAGCGAGTCCACCGCCCGGGCGGTCGTCACCACGTCCGATCCGGGTGGCGTGAAGACCACCGCCGAGTGGGCGGGCGTGCCGGTCACCGAGCTCGGGACGACAGGGGGCGACTCGCTCGCCGTGGCCGGCCTGCCGGAGCTGCCGCTGGCCGAGCTGCGCGCCGCCTGGACCGCCACCCTCCCCGCGCTGTTCGGGGCGCCGGAGGTCACGGTCGGTTCCGTACCGGCGGGCACCGTCCCCACGTCCTGATGCCGGCGCCCATCCCGGCCGAGGAGCTGCGGGCGGTGGTCGACCCGGTGCGGGCCTGGCTGGCGGGTGAGGCGGAGCAGCCGCCCCGGGCCGTCGTGGGTGCCGCGGTGAAGACCAGCGCGCGGTGGCTGGCGCAGCAGGTGCCGGGCCGCTCCGTCGAGCTGCGGGTGCCGCCGCACGTCGCGGTCCAGTGCGTCGAGGGGCCACGGCACACCCGCGGCACCCCGCCGAACGTCGTCGAGACCGACGCGGCGACCTGGCTCCGGCTGGCCACCGGGCAGCTGGGCTGGGACGAGGCCGTCGCCGGGGGGACGCTGACCGCGAGCGGCAACCGCGCCGACCTGTCCGCCCTGCTCCCGCTGCGCCCCCTGTCGCCCTCCGGGCGACACCGCGGCGATTTGTGCACATAACGCCGCACCGGGACTCCTGTGGCTGCAGTTTGTGCACATGACGCCGCACGGGGGCTGCCGTGGCGGCGCTTTGTGCACATAACGCCGGGAACGACGACGGCGGGGACCCCCGGAGGGATCCCCGCCGTCGCGGGCGTTCAGGTGGATCAGCCGCCGAAGAGCGCGCTGGCCGCCTTGATCGTGTTGTACAGGCCGTAGGCCAGCGGGACGCCGACCAGGGTCCACGCGAAGGCGATCAGGCCCACCGGAGTGTGGGTGGTCGGCTGCTCGCCGGTCCGGGATGCGGGGGTGCTCATCGGATGCTCCGTTCGGGCTCGGCGGCGGTGGTGGGGATGTCGGTCTGCTTGGGCTCGAAGTACTTCTCCGACACCGGCTTGATCAGCAGGTTGGCGACGAAGCCGACGGCCAGCAGGCCGACCATGATGAACAGCGCCGGCCGGTAGTCACCGGCGACGAGCTCACCCGGGGTGCCGCGGGCGTCGAGGACGCCGTTGACGATCAGCGGGCCGGCGATGCCGGCGGCCGCCCACGCGGTCAGCAGCCGGCCGTGGATGGCGCCCACCTGGTAGGTGCCGAAGAGGTCGCGCAGGTAGGCCGGGACCGTGGCGAAGCCACCGCCGTAGAAGCTGATGATGATCGCGGCGGTGACCACGAAGATCCAGGTCGCCGTGCTGCCGAGGGTCGCCAGGATGACGTACAGGACGATGCCGACGCCCAGGTAGACCATGTAGATCGGCTTGCGGCCGATGTAGTCCGAGGTCGAGGACCACACGAACCGGCCCGCCATGTTGAACAGCGAGAGCAGGCCGACGAAGCCTGCGGCCGTGGCGGCCAGGACCGTGGAGGTCGCACCGGTGCGGAAGAAGTCCTGGATCATCGGCGCGGCCTGCTCGAGGATGCCGATGCCGGCGGTGACGTTGCAGAACAGGACGGTCCACAGCAGCCAGAACTGCGGGGTCTTGATCGCGTTGTTGGCCGAGACGTTCTCGGTGGTGACCAGGGACTTGGCCTTGACGGTCGACGGGTCGAAGCCGTCGGGCCGCCAGTTGGCCGCGGGCACGCGGATGATGAACGCGCCGAACATCATGAAGACCAGGTAGATCAGGCCGAGGGTGAGGAACAGACCCGCGACGGCGTTGCCGCTGGGCACCGTGCCGGCGACGGCCGGGTCGTAGTTCGGGTCGTACCAGTTCATCAGCTGGCGGGACAGCGGCGAGGCGATGAGCGCACCGCCACCGAAGCCCATGATCGCCATGCCGGTGGCCAGGCCCGGGCGGTCGGGGAACCACTTGATCAGCGTGGAGACCGGCGAGATGTAGCCGATGCCCAGGCCGATGCCGCCGAGGAAGCCGTAGCCGAGGTAGAGCAGCCAGAGCTGCTCGGTGTAGATGCCGAGCGAGCCGACGAGGAAGCCGGACACCCAGAAGACGGCCGAGGTGAACATGGCGGCGCGCGGGCCGTTCTTGTCCACCCAGGTGCCGAACACGGCGGCCGAGAGACCGAGCATCACGATGGCGATCGAGAAGATGATCCCGATCTGGGTGAGGCCCGTGTCGAAGTGCTCGACGAGCGCCACCTTGTAGACACTGGTCGCGTACGCCTGGCCGATGCACAGATGGACGGCGAGCGCCGCCGGCGGGATCAGCCAGCGGTTGAATCCTGGCCGGGCGACGATGCGCTCGCGTGCCAGGAAGCTGGGTACTGCCACGGGGTGTACCTCCGGGGACGGGAACCGGTGCGTCCGGACGGACACGACCGGGACGCGCCCTGTGATATGGGTCGCTATCGGCTCGCACCGTACGTGTCCCTCTGTGCTGTCGCGCGCTCAACATGCAACTCGTGATCCGCGCGTGACCACCCGTCCGCAGGGTGGAAGGGGCTCGGCCGGCCGCTGCGCGTCCGCCTAGGGTGCAGGCATGGCGTACGAGGTGCAGGGCGTGGTCGCCCGCGGCAAGGGACAGCCCGTCACGGTCGAGACCATCGTCGTGCCCGATCCGGGCCCGGGTGAGGCGGTCGTGGACGTGCAGGCCTGCGGGGTCTGCCACACCGACCTGCACTACCGCGAGGGCGGCATCAACGACGACTTCCCCTTCCTGCTGGGCCACGAGGCGGCCGGCGTCGTCTCGGCCGTCGGTGAGGGCGTCACCAACGTCGCCGTCGGCGACTACGTGGTCCTCAACTGGCGGGCCGTGTGCGGCGAGTGCCGCGCCTGCCGCAAGGGTGAGCTGCAGTACTGCTTCAACACGCACAATGCGGCGCAGAAGATGACGCTGGCCGACGGCACCGAGCTCTCGCCGGCCCTGGGCATCGGCGCCTTCGCCGAGAAGACCCTGGTCCACTCCGGTCAGTGCACGAAGGTCGACCCCGCCGCGCCCCCGACGTCCGCCGGCCTGCTCGGCTGCGGCGTGATGGCCGGCGTGGGTGCGGCGATCAACACCGGCGGCGTGCAGCGCGGCGAGACCGTGGCCGTGTTCGGCTGCGGCGGCGTCGGTGACGCCGCGATCGCCGGGGCGAAGCTCGCCGGGGCGACGACGATCATCGCCGTCGACATCGAGGACCGGAAGCTGGAGTGGGCCAAGCAGTTCGGCGCCACCCACACGGTCAACTCGAAGGAGACCGACGCCGTCGAGGCGATCAAGGCGCTCACCGGCGGGTTCGGCGTCGACGTCGCGATCGACGCCGTCGGCCACCCGAAGGTGTTCGAGCAGGCCTTCTACGCCCGGGACCTCGCGGGCCGGGTGGTCATGGTCGGCGTCCCGACGCCGGGCATGGAGGTCACCCTGCCGGCGATCGAGATCTTCGGCCGGGGTGGATCGATCAAGTCCTCCTGGTACGGCGACTGCCTGCCCAGCCGCGACTTCCCGATGCTGGTGGACCTCTACCTGCAGGGCCGCTTCGACCTGGACGCCTTCGTCTCCGAGACCATCGGTCTGGGCGACGTCGAGCAGGCGTTCGAGAAGATGCACCACGGCGAGGTGCTGCGCTCGGTCGTGGTGTTCGACAAGTGAGCGCGCCCCGCATCGACAAGGTCGTCGTCCCGGGTGTGTTCTCCCTGGACGGGCAGGACTTCGACGTCGAGAACAACGTGTGGCTCGTCGGGAACGACGACGAGGTGCTGGTCATCGACGCCCCGCACGACGCCGCACCGATCGTCGAGGCGATCGGCGGCCGGAAGGTCACCGCGATCGTGCTGACCCACGGGCACAACGACCACATCACCGCCGCGCCCGCGCTCCGCGAGGCCACCGGCGCCCCGATCTGGTTCCACCCGATGGACCGGATGCTGTGGGACGTCGTGCACCCCGACAGCGCGCCCGACCGCGACCTCCTGGCCGGCACGCGCTTCACGGTGGCCGGCGCCACGCTCACCGCGTTGCACACCCCGGGTCACTCGCCGGGGAGCACCTGCCTGCACGCGCCGGACCTGAACACGGTCTTCACCGGTGACACGCTGTTCTGCGGCGGTCCGGGAGCCACCGGACGCTCGTTCAGCGACCGCCCGACGATCGAGCACTCGATCCGCTCGGAGCTGTTCACCCTCCACGGCGACACCGTCGTGCGGACCGGGCACGGCGACGACACCACCATCGCCGCGGAGCTCCGCACCGTCGGCTGAACGACGCCCCTGGTTCCGGGGGACGACGCCGCCCGCTCACCTACCGGTGGTGTCGTCCCCCGCCGGACGCCGACGCTTGCTGCCGGACCCGCTCTTGGCCTGGGACCCGTCCTTGGCCTGGGACCCGTCCTTGGCCTGGGACCCGTCCTTGGCCCCGGGCCCGTCCTTGTCCTGGGACCCGCCCTCGGTCCCGGAACCGCCCTTGGCCTCGGGCCGACCCTTGCGGGGCTGCGGGCTCGTCCGCTCGAGGTTCTGCCGGATCGCCGCCACGTCGAGTGCGAGGTCCTCGAGGGCCTCCACCGCGCGCGTGGCCAAGGCGAACGTCAGGTTCTCGCGCTGCTCCCTGGGGCTGGGCTCGCGATGCCGCTGTGCGCTTCCGGAATCGCGGGCGGAGGACTCGCGCATCCGGCGCGTCGCCTCCGACCACGGGTCGTCGGTGCTCCGCGCATCGCCGAGCAGATCGCGCAGCATCCGCTGCGCCATCGCCAGGAAGTCGCCCGGGTCGGGTCGGTCGTTCGCCATCGTCTTCCTCCTCCGGCGGTGGGGGACGCGGCCGGTGGGGAAACGTGCGGGACCCCCCTGGGGTTCCCGTCAGGCCGCGACGCGCCGCTGTGCGGAGGCGAAGCCGAGCCAGGTGTGCCGGTTGCCGGCCCAGCACCAGCCGACCTTGGGTGCTCCCCGCCGATCGCGGCCGTCGCGCCCGGTGCCGTTGCTGATCCACAGCGCCGGCGTGCGGGAGTCGAGGCGGCCGTCGGCCCTGCGCAGCCGGGAGCCGATCGTCATGAAGCAGGCGTTGCGGGCCAGGGCCTCCGGGCACTGGAGCAGCCAGTGGACGCCCTCGCCGAGCGTGAGCGGCGTCCGGCCGGCACCCAGGATGGCCGACAGTGCCTCGTCCGGGCTCCGGTCTCGCCACTGGTCGCCGCGCTCGACCCCGCTCACGGCGTAGACCGGGGTGGCGGGCAGCTCGACCGACTCGACGGGTGCGAAGGCGTCGAGGTCGGTCATGTCCGCGACGACGAAGCCGGGCTTGCCGGCCAGCGTCATGAGCGGGGCGAGCCCCGACACCGGTGCCCGATCGGGGTGCACCACCAGCAGGGCGCCGTGGGCCAGTCCGCCGGCCGCGGCGCGCAGCTCGGCCGCGGTCACGCCGGCGATCTCGGGTACGCCGAGGGTGATCAACCGCTCGGCCTGGGCCGCGGCCGGGGGAGAGGGGCGAGGAGCGTGGGCACGGACGGACCTCCGGGGCCGGTGGGAACCGTCCGACAACGCGCTGCCCGGATACCTGGTTCCCGCCCGCCGGCCCCTCGACCAGCGGCGACACGCCCGTGGGGTGACGCGGCCCACCCGCTCGGCTCTCGGTTCGGTGGCGGGCGCCGGTACGCTCGACCCCGTGCCTCGCGGTGATGGACGGCTGACGCACGACCTCGATCCCCAGTTCCCCGGACCTCAGGACGCCTGCGGCGTCTTCGGTGTCTGGGCGCCGGGGGAGGAGGTCGCGAAGCTGACCTATTTCGGTCTGTACGCGCTCCAGCACCGCGGTCAGGAGGCGGCGGGGATCGCGGTGTCCGACGGCGCCTCGGTCGTCGTCTACAAGGACCTCGGGCTGGTCAGCCAGGTCTTCGACGAGCCGACCCTCGGCAGCCTCCGCGGCCACCTGGCCGTCGGTCACACCCGGTACTCGACGACCGGGGCCTCCACGTGGGAGAACGCGCAGCCGACGTTCCGCACCACCGAGGCGGGCACCGGCCTGGCGCTCTGCCACAATGGGAACCTGGTCAACACCGCCGAGCTCGCCAGCAAGGCGGCCGACGCCGGTGTCCCGGGAGCCTTCGTGGCCACCAACGACTCGGACCTGGTCACCGCGCTCATCGCCTCGTACCAGGACGTCTCGGTCGAGGCGGCGGCGATGGAGGTGCTGCCGCAGCTGCGGGGCGCCTTCTCCATCACCTTCATGGACGAGGACACGCTCTACGCCGCGCGCGACCCGCAGGGCGTGCGCCCGCTCGTGCTCGGCCGGCTCGAGCGCGGCTGGGTCGTGGCCAGCGAGACCGCCGCGCTCGACATCGTCGGTGCCTCCGTGGTGCGCGAGGTCGAGCCCGGCGAGCTGATCGCCATCGACGAGAACGGCCTGCGCAGCCAGCACTTCGCCCCGGCGGAGCCCAAGGGCTGCGTCTTCGAGTACGTCTACCTGGCGCGACCCGACACCACGATCTCCGGACGCAGCGTGCACGCGGCGCGCGTGGAGATCGGGCGCCGGCTGGCGAAGGAGCACCCGGCCGACGCCGACCTCGTCATCCCGGTGCCCGAGTCGGGCACCCCGGCGG
Source organism: Blastococcus sp. SYSU DS1024 (assembly GCF_054050795.1). Taxonomy (NCBI): domain Bacteria; kingdom Bacillati; phylum Actinomycetota; class Actinomycetes; order Geodermatophilales; family Geodermatophilaceae; genus Blastococcus; species Blastococcus sp. SYSU DS1024. Next base: position 53,686 of record NZ_JBJHAA010000009.1, on the reverse strand, counting down.
CGGTCGGCTACGCCGAGGCATCGGGCATCCCCTACGGGCTGGGCCTGGTCAAGAACTCCTACGTGGGCCGCACGTTCATCCAGCCCAGCCAGACCATCCGGCAGCTGGGCATCCGGCTGAAGCTCAACCCGCTGCGCGACGTCATCCGCGGCAAGCGCCTCGTCGTCGTCGACGACTCGATCGTGCGCGGCAACACGCAGCGCGCACTGGTCCGGATGCTGCGCGAGGCCGGCGCGGTCGAGGTGCACGTCCGCATCGCGTCGCCGCCGGTCAAGTGGCCCTGCTTCTACGGCATCGACTTCGCCAGCCGGGCCGAGCTGATCGCCAACGGTCTGGACATCGAGGGGGTGCGGGCGTCGGTCAACGCCGACTCGCTCGGCTACGTCTCCGAGCAGGGGCTGATCGCGGCCACGGAGCAGCCGGTCAACCGGCTGTGCACCGCCTGCTTCACCGGTGAGTACCCGATCCCGCTGGGCGCTCCGGAGGTGCTGGGCAAGCACGTCCTCGAGGGGATCGGCCAGCGTGCGGTGAGCGGCTGGACCGGTCAGCAGGCCGGCAGCGCCGCGGTGCCCGGTGGCGCCGAGGACGCGCTGAGGCGGCCGTGAGCCGCGGGAGCGACGCCGGGCAGTTCACCTACGCCGCCTCCGGCGTCGACATCGACGCCGGCGAACGTGCCGTCACCCTCATGAAGGCCGCCGTCGAGCGGACCAACCGGCCGGAGGTGGTCGGCGGGCTCGGCGGCTTCGCCGGCCTGTTCGCCCTGGACGTGCAGAAGTACCGGCGGCCGCTGCTGGCGTCCTCGACCGACGGCGTCGGGACGAAGATCGCCCTGGCCCGGCAGCTGGACCGGCACGACACGGTGGGCATCGACCTGGTGGCGATGGTCGTCGACGACCTGGTCGCCTGCGGTGCCGAGCCGCTGTTCCTGCAGGACTACGTGGCCTGCGGGAAGGTCGTGCCCGAGCGGATCGCCGCGATCGTCACCGGCATCGCGGCCGGGTGCACCCAGGCCGGCGCCGCGCTGGTCGGCGGCGAGACCGCCGAGCACGGCGACCTCATGGACGCCGACGAGTACGACCTGGCGGCCACCGCCGTCGGGGTCGTGGAGGCCGACGCCGTCCTCGGCCCGGAGCGGGTGCGCAGCGGCGACGCGGTCGTCGCGATGGCCTCGTCCGGCTTCCACTCCAACGGCTACTCGCTGGTGCGCCGCGTGGTCTCGGCGGCGGGGCTCGACCTCAGCGCCACCCCCGCGGGCCTCGACCGGCCGCTGGGCGACGAGCTGCTCGAGCCCACCCGCATCTACGCCCGCGACTGCCTGGCGCTGGTCGAGGAGCTCGGCGTGGAGGCGGTGCACGCCTTCGCGCACATCACCGGCGGCGGGCTGGCCGGGAACACCGCGCGGGTGGTGCCGCCGGGGCTGCGGGCGGTTCTCGACCGCGGTACCTGGGCGCTGCCGGCCGCGGTCCGGTTGATGGAGGAGCACGGCGTGCCGCGGGCGGAGTCCGAGCGCGCCTTCAACTGCGGCGTCGGCATGGTCGCCGCGGTCGCGCCGGAGCAGGCGGACGCCGCGGTCGCACTGCTCACCGCCCGGGGCATCCCCGCGTGGGTCGCCGGAACCGTGCGCGAACAGACGGAGCAGGCGCCCGTGGCGGAGCTCGTCGGCACCTACCGCTGAGCGGGACCCCCTCCGGAGCCGGAGGGGGTCGACGACGCGTTGCACGGCACGGGTACGACGCCGCGGCCCCGACACGGAGCCGACGCCACGACACCGCTGCCCCGAGGGGCCGCGGTGTCGTGGTGTCGACGGATCAGGTGCCCGAACCGCCGGTCAGCGGCTGGCCGCCCAGTCGTCGTCCGAGTCGTCGTCCGCCCAGCGGTCGGCGTACTCGTCGTCCTCGTCCTCGTCATCGTCCTTCGCCGCGCTGGGCGCGGTGTAGGACGACGACGAACCGGCCAGCTCGCGCTGCAGCGCGGTGAGGTCGGTGTTGGGTGAGCTGTACTTGAGCTCACGGGCCACGCGTGTCTGCTTGGCCTTCGCTCGGCCGCGCCCCATCGGCTCGACCCCCTCATTACGGAGTGCGGAGGCCCAGCCAAGCGGCTGATGCGGCCCGCATGGCGACCCCGACTGAGTGACTATGTCTCGGACAACATTACGACACGGATCGGCGACGGGCACACGCCCTCCCCCTCGGGAGGTGCGCGCGCCGTCCGCCGGTCAGCGCGGGAGCCGGATCGTGCCGAGCCGGCCGACCGAGCGCATCCGCTCCTCGGCCAGCCGGTCGGCGGCCACGGCGGGGGAGATGCCCTCGGCGTCGGCGAGCGCGAACACCCGCAGCGCGACGTCGAAGATGCCCGAGGCCTTGGCCCGCGCGCGGTCGAACGAGAAGCCGTGCCGCTCGTCCTCCACCTGGATCACCCCGCCGGCGTTGACCAGGAAGTCGGGCGCGTAGAGGACGCCCCGCGCGCGGAGCCGCTCGGCCGCCCCGGGGCTGCCCAGCTGGTTGTTCGCCCCGCCGCAGACGATCCGGCCCGGCAGCGCCTCCACCGTCTCCTCGTCCAGCGCCCCGCCCAGCGCGCAGGGCGCGTAGACGTCGTGCGGCGTGCGCACGAGGGTGGCGGTGTCGGCGACGGCCCGCACCTGGGGGTGCCGGGCCCGCACCCGCTCGACGGCGCCGGGGTCGACGTCGGTGACCACGACGTCGGCGCCGTCCTGCACGAGGTGGTCCACCAGCCAGGAGCCGACCTTGCCGACGCCGGCGACGGCCACGGTCCGCCCGCCCAGCGCGGGGGTGCCCCAGCAGTGCTGGGCGGCGGCCCGCATGCCCTGGAAGACGCCGTAGGCGGTGAGGACGGAGGAGTCGCCGCACCCGCCGTAGGCCTCCGAGCGGCCGTGCGCGTACCGGGTCTCCCGCGCCACGACGTCCAGGTCGGCGTTGTACGTGCCGACGTCGCAGGCGGTGAGGTAGCGCCCGCCCAGGGACTCCACGAACCGGCCGTAGGCCCGCAGCAGCGCCTCGCTCTTGTCGGCGCGCGGATCGCCGATGATCACGGCCTTGCCGCCGCCGAGGTCCAGGCCGGCCAGGCTGTTCTTGTACGACATGGCGGCCGACAGCCGCAGCACGTCGGCCACCGCCGCGTCCTCGCTCGGGTAGGGGTAGAAGCGGGTGCCTCCGAGCGCCGGCCCGAGGGCCGTGGAGTGGATCGCGATGATCGCGCGCAACCCCGAACCGGGATCGCTGCAAAAGACGACCTGCTCATGACCGGATGCCAGCACGTCCACGACGCCGAGCCTAGGCCGACCGGGCGTCGCCCGGTCGGTGCGAAGTGGCCGGTCGGTGCCTCCGGCGGCACCGGCGGCAGGCGGGCGGGGCATGATCCTGGGCGGACACGACGCGCGGGCGCGCACCCCGCGAGCACAGGAGGACTCCCGATGGCCGCACCGAAGCGACTGCTGGCTCTCGCCGTTGCCGCACCCCTGCTCCTCTCCGCGTGCACCACCGAGGGCGGCGGTGGTGGCGAGAGCGCCACGGGCGGTGCGGACGGCGGCGACCTCAGCTTCTCGGTCATCACGCACGGTTCTGCCGGCGACGCGTTCTGGGACGTGGTGCAGAACGGCGCCGAGGCCGCCGGGGAGGACCTCGGGATAGACGTCGACTACCAGAGCGACGGCGACCCGCAGCGCCAGGCGCAGCTGATCGACGCCGCGGTGAACCAGGACGTGGACGGCATCGTCGTCTCCATGGCGAACCCGGACGCACTGCAGGAGTCGGTCGAGGGTGCGGTCGAGGCCGGGATCCCCGTCGTCACCATCAACTCCGGTGGCGACCGGTCGGCCGAGTTCGGCGCCATCGGCCACGTCGGCCAGGACGAGCTGGTCGCGGGCCAGGGAGCCGGCCGGCGGCTGGCCGAGGAAGGCGCCACGAGCGTGCTCTGCGTCATCCACGAGGCAGGCAACATCGGGCTGGACCAGCGCTGCTCGGGCGCCTCCCAGGGCTTCGCCGGCGGCGGCTCGGCGCCCGGGGACTTCACCGTGGTGCAGGTGGACATCAACGACCTCACCGGCGCGCAGTCGACGATCGCATCGCAGCTGCAGGCCGACCCGGGGATCGACGCGGTCCTCACGTTGAACTCCGCGCTCGCCCCCGTCGCGGTGGAGGCCGCCGCGGACGCCGGGTCGGAGGCGTTGGTGGCCACGTTCGACCTCAACGAGGACGTCATCAGCGGCATCCAGGACGGCGACATCGCCTTCGCCGTCGACCAGCAGCAGTACGAGCAGGGCTACCTGCCGATCGTGATGCTCAAGCTGTACGCGGAGAACCTGAACACCGTCGGCGGTGGGCAGGCCGTGCTCACCGGCCCCGGCTTCGTGGACGCCGACAACGTCGACGAGATCGCCGACCTGGCCTCGGAGGGCACCCGCTGAGCACCAGGGAGGCGTCCGCTCCGGCCGAGGAGCGGGTCGACGAGCGGCTGGCCGCGCCGGGGCCGTTCCGCCGGCTGCTGGCGAAGCCGGAGCTGGGTGCGCTGGTGGGCGCCGTCGCGGTGTTCACCTTCTTCGCGGTCCAGTCCGAGGTGTTCCGGTCGCCCCGGGGCATCGCCAACTGGCTCGACCCGGCGTCGACGCTGGGGATCATGGCGGTCGCGGTCGCGCTGCTCATGATCGGCGGGCACTTCGACCTCTCCGCCGGCGTGATGACGGGGACGACCGCGCTGACCGTGGGGATCGTGGCCACCGAGCTCGGCCAGAACATATGGGTGGCCATCGGGGTGGCGCTCGTGCTGGCGCTGGCGATCGGCTTCTTCAACGGCTGGCTGGTCACCCGCACCGGGTTGCCGAGCTTCATCGTCACGCTCGGCACCTTCCTGATGCTCCAGGGGCTGAACCTGGGGCTGACCAAGCTGTTCACCGGCACGGTGACCGTCGGGGGCATCGACGACGCGCCCGGGTACGCCGTGGCCGAGTGGGTCTTCGCCTCGCGCGTCCAGATCCTGGGCGCCGACGTGCGGGTGGCGGTGCTCTGGTGGCTGCTGTTCACCGCGCTGGCGACGTGGGTGCTGCTGCGCACCCGCTTCGGCAACTGGGTCTTCGCCACCGGCGGCGACGACGTGGCCGCCCGCAACGTCGGCGTGCCCGCCCGCCGCACCACGATCACCCTGTTCATGACGACGGCGGCCGCGGCGTGGTTCGTCGGCACCACCCTCGCCGTCCGGCTGACCTCGGTGCAGGCCAACACCGGCATCGGCCAGGAGCTGATCTACATCGTGGCCGCGGTGATCGGGGGGTGCCTGCTCACCGGCGGCTTCGGCTCGGCCGTCGGCGCCGCCCTCGGGGCGCTGATCTTCGGCATGACCCTGCTGGGCATCCCCTACCTGCGCTGGGACGCCGACTGGTTCTACTTCTTCCTGGGCGCGATGCTGCTGCTCGCGGTGCTCGCCAACCGGCTGGTGCGGCGCTACGCCGAGGCGGCCCGGCGATGAGCTCCGCAGCGACGCCCACCCCACCGCTGCTCGAGCTGCGCGACGTCGGCAAGGACTACGGCTCGGTCATCGCGCTCGACGGGATCAGCGCGACCGTGCGAGCCGGGGAGGTCACCTGCGTCCTGGGGGACAACGGCGCCGGGAAGTCGACGCTGATCAAGGTCCTGTCGGGGGTGCATCGGGCCGACCGCGGCGCGGTCCTGCTCGACGGGCGGCCGGTGGCCTTCGGTGCGCCCCGTGAGGCGCTGGACGCCGGCATCGCGACCGTCTACCAGGACCTGGCGATGATCCCGCTGATGTCGATCTGGCGGAACTTCTTCCTCGGCGCCGAGCCCACCCGTGGGTGGGGACCGTTCCGCCGCTTCGACGTCGCCCGGGCCAAGGAGACGACCCGCCGGGAGCTGGCGGCGATGGGGATCGACATCCGCGATCCCGACCAGCCGGTGGGCACCCTCTCCGGCGGGGAGCGCCAGTCGGTGGCGATCGCCCGGGCCGTGCACTTCGGGGCGCGGGTGCTCATCCTCGACGAGCCGACCTCGGCGCTGGGGGTCAAGCAGGCAGGGGTCGTGCTGCGCTACGTGGCGCAGGCGCGGGACCGCGGGGTCGGCGTCGTGCTGATCACGCACAACCCGCACCACGCCTACCCGGTGGGTGACCGGTTCCTGGTGCTCAACCGGGGGCGCAGCATGGGCGAGTTCACGAAGGCCGGGATCAGCCGCGAGGAGCTGACCCGGCTGATGGCCGGTGGGGCGGAGCTGGACGCGCTGTCCCACGAGCTGGAGCGCCCAGCCGGCTGAGCCGGCCGCGGGGACCGCCCGACGGGAGCCGGGGACGCCGTCGGCCATGTCGACATACCGATCGCGACGATGCGGTCACCGAGCGTTCTCGTCGCGGCGCGGCGGAAGTGCCGCGTGTTGCCTTTGTGACTCGGGGTGATAGTGCGACCGTTCGCGGGCCACACCGCCCACCCTCTTCCCCAGGGAGCGAGCACATGTCCCAGCGCCGTCCGACCGGACCGGCGACTCCACGGGCCGGCAGCCGCCGGCCCGTCGCGGGCCGCTCTCCCCGCCCGTTCCGCACGGCCCTGATCGGAGCCGTCGCCGGTGCGACGCTCGTGCTCACCGGCACGCCCGCCGTCGCGGTGCCGCCGCCGCCGCCCAACCCGACCGACGGCCAGCTCGGTGCGGCCAGGAGCGAGCAGGACGCGGCCGCCGCGGAGGTGGGCCGCATCCGCGCCCTCGTCGCCACCGCCGAGGCCGAGCTGGAGCGCGTCGGCGTCCTGGCCGAGGCCGCCGGCACCGCCTACGAGGCGGCCGTGGAGGAGCTGCAGCTCGCCCAGGAGGCCGCCGAGCGGGCTGCCGCCGAGCTCCGGGCCGCCGACGAGGCCGTCGCCGCGGCGGGGCGGCGGATCGCCGCGTTCTCCCGCGACAGCTACATGAACGGCGGGAGCCTCACCAGCTCCGCCGCGCTGCTGGACTCGGAGGGGCCCGGTGAGCTGATCCAGCGCGCCGCGATGCTCGACTACGTGGCGGCCAACCAGCTCGACGTCCTGGGCCAGTTCGAGGTGGCCCGGGTCCGGCAGGCCAACGCCGACTCGACCGCGCGGGCGACCCGCGACCAGCGCGCGGCCGCGGAGGACAGCGCAGAGGCCGCCAAGGAGGCGGCCGACGCCCAGCTCGCCACCCAGCAGGCGGCGTACGCCGAGGTCGAGGCGCAGAAGGCGGCCTACGAGCAGCAGCTGCAGGCCGCCCAGATCCACCTCCTCGAGCTGCAGGGGGCGCGCAACGCCCACGACCAGTGGGTGGCCCAGAAGGCGGCCGAGGAGGCCGCGGCCCGGGAGGCCGCCGAGCGCGCCGCCCGCGAGGCCGAGGCGGAGGCGGCCCGCAACCGCGCCAACGCCGGCGGCGGCAGCAGCGGCGGTGGCAGCAGCGGTGACGGTGGCGGTGGCGGCGCGGTCAGCGGCTCCGGCTACGTCAAGCCGACGTCGGGCCGGGTCTCCAGCTGCTACGGCTGGCGCTGGGGCGCCCTGCACGGGGGCGTGGACATCGCCGCCCCGATCGGGACGAACGTGTACGCGGTCACCAGCGGTGTCGTCCGGCGCGCCGGCACCGCCACCGGCTTCGGCTACGCCGTCTACATCGAGGGCGACGACGGCGCGGTCACCGTGTACGGCCACGTCAACCGGTACTTCGTGTCCGCCGGCGAGCGGGTGTCGGCCGGGGAGCGCATCGCCGAGGTCGGCAACCGCGGGCAGTCCACCGGGCCGCACCTGCACTTCGAGGTCCACCCCAGCGGGCGGATGTACAGCGGTCACGTGGACCCGGTGCCGTGGCTCAACGCCCGGGGGGTCTACGTCGGCGGCTGCGGCGGCTGACCACGGCCCGGTCGTGCAGGGAGCACCCCGGCGCGGAGGAGGGGGCGGCGCATGGGCGGAGGGGTGACCGGGTGCGCGTCCCGGCGGCGGCGCACTAGCGTGCCGGGGGTGGCCCTCCCGACCGATCCCCGCGCCTCGTGGGGCCTCCCCGCCCCCGGCACGCTGCCGCGCACGGCCCAGCTGGAGCCGTTGGTCACCCGGGTGCTGGCGCCCAACCCCTCGCCGATGACCCTCGACGGTACGAACACCTACGTGGTGGGGGACCCGCGCAGCGGGCAGGCGGTCCTGGTCGACCCGGGCCCGGACGACGCCGCGCACCTGGCCGCCGTGGAGGCCGCGCTCGCCGCGCGGCAGGCGCGCTGCGTCGCCGTCCTGGTCACCCACCACCACGGGGACCACGCCGAGGCGGCGCGACCGTGGGGTGCCCGCCTCGGCGCCCCCGTCGCCGCGGCTTCGGGCGACGTCGCGGGTCCCGGCGGACGGGTCCTCGCACCGGGGGAGCGGCTCACCCTGGCCGGGACGGCGATCGACGTCGTCGGTACGCCCGGCCACACCGCTGACCACCTGGCCTTCCGCCTGGAGTCCGGGGCGGTCCTGGTGGGCGACCACGTGCTGGGGCGGGGCACCTCGGTCGTCACCCACCCCGAGGGCGACGTGGTGGCGTACCTGGAGTCGTTGCGGCGGGTGCACGACCTGGGGCCCAGCGCCCTCTACTGCGGCCACGGCCCGGAGCTGACCACCGATCCCGGTGCGGTCCTGGAGTACTACCTGGCACACCGGGCCCACCGCGAGCAGCAGCTGCTCGACGCGCTGGCCGGTGGCGCCGGCAGCGTCGACGAGCTGGTCGCGGCCATCTACGCCGACGTGCCCCGCGAGGTCTGGCCGGCCGCGGCGCAGTCCACCCGGGCCACCCTCGCCAAGCTCGCCGCCGACGGCCGCGTCGTGCTGGGCGACGACGGAGGGGTGCGCCCGGCATGAGCGGGGCGGGGATCGCCGTGGTCACCGCCGCCGCCGCCGAGCGCGACCAGCGGCGCGCCGCAGCCGCGCTCGCTGCCGCCGGGGTGCGGGAGGGCGACCGCGTGCTCGTGTCGGCGACCTCCTCACCGGCGCTGCTCGCCGTCGTCCTCGGCGCCCTGCGCACCGGCGTCGTGCCCGTGGTGCTCGACCCGGCGCTGCCGGCCGAGGAGCGCGCGGCACTGGCCGTCGACGCCGACCCCGCGCTGGACGTCGGGGCGGACCCGGCGCGGTTGCTCGGCGACGCGGAGGCCACGCTGGCCCCGGTGCCCCTGGCGCGTCCCATGCACTACACATCCGGCACCACCGGCCGGCGCAAGGGCGTGTGGTCCGGCGTCCTGGCCGCCGACGACGCCCGCGCCCTGGCCGGCGAGGAGATCGAGCTGTGGGGCTTCGGTCCGGGGGACCGGCACCTCGTCCTCTCGCCGCTGCACCACAGCGCGCCGCTGCGGTTCGCGATCCACACCCTGCTGGCCGGCGGAGAGGTGCTGCTGCCCGGCCCCTTCGACGCCGCCCGCGCCGCACGGGCGATCTCCACCCGCCGGCCGACGACAGCGTTCTGCGTGCCCACCCACCTGCAGCGGTTGCTCGCCCGGGACGACGTCGACTGGTCGTCGTTCCGCCGGCTGGTGCACGCCGGCGCGCCGTGCCCCGAGCCGCTCAAGCGCGCCGTCCTCGCGGCGCTGCCGACGGGCAGCGTGTGGGAGTTCTACGGCTCCACCGAGGCGCAGTTCACCGTCTGCTCGCCCGAGGACTGGCTGGCCCACCCCGGCAGCGTGGGGCGGGCCCGCCCGGGGCGGCGGCTGGAGACCGACGAGCGCGGCCAGCTCTGGTGCGCGGTGCCCCGCTGGGCCCGCTTCGAGTACTGGCGGGCGCCCGAGAAGACGGCTGCGGCCTGGCGGGGGGAGCGGGTCACCGTCGGCGACCTGGGCAGGGTCGACGACGACGGCACCGTCTGGCTGGACGGCCGGCGGGAGGACCTGGTCATCTCGGGTGGGGTGAACGTCTACCCGGCGGAGGTGGAGGCGGTCCTCGACGCCCATCCCGGCGTCGTGGAGAGCGCGGTGTTCGGCATCCCCGACCCCGAGTGGGGGCAGCGGGTGGTGGCTGCCTACGTCGGCGAGGCGGACGCCGGCGCGCTGGCCGCCTGGGCCCGGGAGCGGCTGGCGCCGGCCAAGCGCCCCAAGTCGCTGCACGCGCTGGCGGATCTGCCCCGCACCTCGACCGGCAAGGTGCGCCGGCTGGACCTGCCGGGGGTGCTGGGCCTGGCCGGTGGCTGAGCACTGGGACGTCGTCGTCGTCGGTGCCGGCACGTCCGGGTGCCCGCTGGCCGCCCGGCTGGCCGACGCCGGCCGGCGGGTGCTGCTGCTCGAAGCGGGGGCGCACCACCCCGATCCCGCGCGCGTCCCGCCCGAGCTCCGCGACGCCGGCAGCCTGCGCGCCGCGGTGAGCGGGCACCCGGCCAACTGGGACCTGCCCGGGGTGCTCCCCGGGGGGCGGCCCGTGCGGGTGCCTCGCGGCCGGGTGTCCGGGGGCTCCAGCGCGGTCAACGCCGGGTACTTCGTGCGCCCGACCCCGGCCGACGCGGCCGGCTGGGCCGCTGCGGGCAACGACCTGTGGGCGTGGGAACTGCTGCTCCCGGCGCTGTGCCGGCTGGAGAGCGACCGCGAGTTCGGCGACCGCCCCGGCCACGGGGCCGACGGGCCGGTGCCGGTGACGCGCCCGCGGAGCGGCCCGCCCCTCGCCGCGGCGTTCGCCGCCGCGGCGGAGGAGCTGGGGGTCCCGGCCGAGCCGGACAAGAACGCCGGTGGGGCACCCGGCTACGGGCCGCTGCCGCGCAACGTCGTCGACGGCGTCCGGATCAGCACCGCGGCGGCCTACCTGGCCCCGCGCCGCGGGCACCCCGGCCTCACCGTGCGTGGCGGCGTCCGGGTGCAGCGGGTGCTGGTCGAGCAGGGCCGTGCGGTGGGGGTTCGCACGACCGCCGGCGAGGTGCGTGCCGAGGAGGTGGTGCTGGCCGCCGGGGCGGTGGGGTCGGCGCACCTGCTGCTGCTCTCGGGGATCGGTCCACCGGACGTGCTGCGGGCCGCCGGCATCGACCTGCTGGTCGAGGCTCCGGGGGTGGGGCAGCGGTGCTCGGACCACCCGCTGGTCTACCTGCCCTTCCGGCCCGTGCCGGGCAGCGCGGCTCCGCCCGGCACGTCGCCGCTGCACGGGGTCCTGCACGGGTCATCCACCGGTGCGGAGGCGCCGGGCGACCTGGAGCTGCTGCCGTGGCTGGCACCGTTCGCGCAGGTGATGACGGGGCGCGCCGCGCCGGAGGGCGAGGTGGTCGAGCTCGGCGTGGGGCTCCAGCGGACGGTCGGCCGTGGGCGGCTGGTCCTCGACGGGCGTGACCCGGCGGCTCTCCCGGTCGTGGAGTACGGGCACCTGGCGGAGGAGGCCGACCGCCGCCGGATGCGGGAAGGGGTGCGGATGGCGGCGGAGCTGCTGCGGACCCGCGCCCTGACCGTGGTGGGCGTGCCCGCCGGCGAGCCGACCGGCTCGGTGCTCACCGACGACGTCGCGCTGGACGCGTGGATCCGCGCCCGTCTGACGACCGCCGTCCACCTGTCGGGGACCGCGCGCATGGGGCCGGACAGCGATCCGGGGGCGGTGGTCGACCAGCGGCTGCGGGTGCGCGGGGTCGAGGGGCTCCGGGTGGCGGACACGTCGGTGCTGCCGCAGGTGCCCAGCCGCGGCCCGGCCGCCACCGCCGTGCTGGTCGGGGAGCGGGCCGCGGAGCTGATGGCCGGGCGCTGAGCCGTGCGGCCCGGCGCGGGTCCCGGCGGCGCGAAGGGTGCAGCCGCCGGGACCCGGGCTCCGGGGTCAGCGGATGGCGGGCATCTCGCTGGTGGTGGTCGGGGCCGACCAGGCGTCGGGGTGCGGCCGCCCGGCGTCGGACACCCAGGCCGGGGTGCGGGGTCCGCTCTGCGGCCCGCGGCTGGTGGTGGCCGGGCGGGCGCTCAGGCTCACGATCGCGGCCAGCAGCACGACGAGGCCGACCAGTACACCGCCGAGGACCAGGAGCGTGGAGAGCATGTACACAACGTAGGCGGTTGATGCTCCGGTGTCACCGGGCAGAAGTGCCCGAAGATCGGCCGGCAGGTGCGCAGACTTCACCTGCGTTCTCCAGTCGCGCCCCAGGCGCCCCAGCACGGTCCGCCCAGGTGAGCACCCGGATTCGCCGGTCTGCCGTCGCCGGTTGCCCGGCGGTCGACGGCGGGTAGGGCAGGCGCCGTCGGTCGAGCGGAGGATGTCGTGCCGGATCTGGTGACAGCTGCGGGGCAGGTGGTCGCGGTGCCGCTGGGCGCCGTGGCGCGCTGGCGGCACGGCCGCCCGATGCACCCGCGTGGCGCGGTGCTGGCCGGGGTGCTGGACCGGCAGGGGGCGAGGCCGCCGTTCGGGGTCCCGTGGCTCGACGGCGCAGGTACCGACGAGGTCGTCGTCCGGATGTCACGGGGCGCCGGGCTCCCGCCCCCGCTGCCCGACGTCCTGGGGCTGGCGATCCGGCTGACCGGTGCGGACGGCGCTCCGGTGGACCTGCTGCTCTCGACCACCGGGCGCGGCCGGCTGACGCGGCGGCTGCCGGTGCTCCGGACGGACGCGGCGGCGACCTACGGCTCGATCATGGCCTACCGATCGGCCGTCGGGCCGGTGCGGCTGGCCGCCCTCCCGCAGGCGTCCTCCCTGCCCTCCGACCCCGCCCCGCTGGCCGCGGCCGCCTCCTCCGGCGACGTCGTCTTCACCCTGGCGGCCGCCCGCGGCGCGGAGGACTGGCGCCCCTTCGCCACCGTGCGGGTCACCGGCCGGCTCGGCTCGCTGGACACGGACCTGCGCTTCGACGCGGTCCGGAACCCGCCGCCGGGGCTGGCGGCCGACGGCCCGCTCGCCCGCTTCCGCGAGCCGGCGTACGCCACCGCGCGCGAGATCGGCCGCACCGACTGGTGACACGCCGGGCATGCCGACTCACCCGATGGAGTTGATCACCGGTTGCCCGGGGGAGGAGTGGGGTAAGCAGAACCGGACCGGGCGCAAGGACGTCGCCGGGCGCTGAGGACGTCGAGCGGCACCGTCGTGCTGTCGTGAGGCTCCACCGCACGAGGAGACGCACCCGCGCGTGACGCACGCAGAACCCCCGCTCCCGGGGCTGTCCCCGACGCCGGGGGCCGGCATCCGGGTGGTGTCCATCCCGCACACCGACCCCTACGTGGACGCCGTGCTCCCCGAGGGGGCGATCCGGGTCGGCGCCCCCGCCGCACCCAGCCCGTGGCTGGATCTCGCCCACCTGGCCGCCCATGCCGGTGAGGTCGACGTCGTCCACCTGCACGCCGTCCACGGCTACCTGGGCGCGACCGAGCTCGAGGCGTGGGCCGAGGAGCTGCAGCGGCTCGGCATCCCGCTCATCGTCACGGTCCACCAGCTGCGCGATCCGCAGCGCCCCTCGCCCGCGGAGACCGACGGCCACCTCGCCGCGGTGCTCGCCACGGCCGAGGTGGTGCTCACCCTCACCCCGGGGGCGGCCGACGAGATCGCCGAGCGGTACGGGCGTACGGCGATCGTCGTGGCACACCCGTCCATCGCCGTCCCCGACCCGGAGCTGGGCGCCGAGCGGGGCCTGGTCGGCGTGCGGGTGGGGCCGGCGTCCAGCGCGGTGCCCGACCCCGTGGGGCTGGTCCGCGCGGCTCTCTCGGGCGCTCTCTCGGGCGGTGGCCGGCTGCGGGTCCTCGTCGACGAGGCGGAGGCGCCGGCCCTGGATCCCGGGATCGTCGCCCTCGCCGACGCGGGCGAGCTGGAGCTCGTCCGGTACCGCGACGGGGAGTGGCCCGCCCAGCTGCAGCAGCTGCACGCCGCGGTGCTGCCCGAGCGGTGCGGCACGCACTCGGCCGACGTCGAGATCTGCCGCGACGTCGGCACCCGGGTGGTGGCGCCGAGCTGCGGGTGGTTCGCCGACCAGTGGTCGGACGTCGTGCCCTACGCCAACGACGAGCGCACGGGCCTGGACCCGGTGTCGCTGACCGCCGCGATCGGCGCGGCGCTGATCCGGCCCATGCCGCGGCCGGCCGAGCGGGGCTGGCGGGAGGACCAGCGCGCCGCCGTGCGCGAGGTGCACGGCGAGGTCTACGCCCAGGTGGTGGCCGACCGCAGCTGGGCGTGAGACGACGACGGGCCCGGCAGCTGCCGGGCCCGCGCGGTGAGAAGAGTGTGGGCAGGGGCGGGGTCGAACCGCCGACCTCTCGCTTTTCAGGCGAGCGCTCGTACCGACTGAGCTACCTGCCCCTTCCGGTGACCTCACCGGAGAGCGACCCTGACGGGACTCGAACCCGCGACCTCCGCCGTGACAGGGCGGCGCGCTAACCAACTGCGCTACAGGGCCTTGCTGGTGGTGCTGGTGCTGCGTGCCCCCAACGGGGTTCGAACCCGTGCTACCGCCTTGAAAGGGCGGCGTCCTGGACCGCTAGACGATGGGGGCTCGTGTTCGCCGGGGGCAGCGAGAACAATACATGGCTCCCGAGCCCCGCCCGAGGCGGGGTCCCCCGAGGGGGTCGGCGCGCCGGACGACCCGGCTCAGCCGACGGTGGCCCGCAGCTCCACCGAGTCGTCGGTGACGCTGGAGCAGGCGAGCTCCAGCGGGCCGGCGGAGACGCTCTCGCCCTCGGCGCAGGACACGGTGGTCCCACCGACGGTCAGCGTGGCCCGGCCGTCCTGCACGCTGTCGAACGCCAGCGTGGTGCCGAGGATCTCGGCCTCCGCGCCGTCGCCGGAGAGGGTCGCCGTGCACGTGCCCCCGGAGCACGAGACGTTCTGGGAGGAGAGGCTGCAACCGGTGACCGCGGCGAGCGAGAGGCCGCCGGCGAGCACCCCTGTGGCGAGCCGGGCGACGCGGGTCGTCGACGTCATGCCGGGAGCGTAGGGCCCGGCGCTCATCCCGGCGGGGAGGCCGGCGCGAGCGGGGCGCCGCCCGGCGCTGGCGGCAGGACCACGCCACCGCCCGCCCCCGGCTCGACGACGGGGGGCTCCACTTCCCCGACCACCGGGGGCTCCACCCCGCCGACGGCCGGGGGCGCCACCCCGCCGCCCGGGAGCTGGGCCTCGTCGGCCGAAGGTCCCTCCGCGACGATGGTGCGCTCCACCGTCACCTCCGTGGACCCCAGCCCGCCGAGCGTGATGTCGTCGTAGGCCTGCAGCGCGCCGGTCGCCGGGTCGAGGTAGAGCACGGTGCAGGCGAGCGGCTCCGGGTACTCGCCCTCCAGCGCGCGCAGACCTGCACCGCCGGTCGAACCCTGCACCATCAGCAGGGTCTCGTCGGAGAGCTCCTCGACCACCCGGTTGTGCGTGTGCCCGGCGAGCACCAGCGGCACGAGGCCGTCGAGCGGCGGCGCCTGCTTCGGGTCGTGGACCATCGCGATGGCGGGCTCCTCGGTCAGCGTCCGGGTGTAGTCCGCCAGCTCCTCGCCGGACAGCTCGAGGACGTCGGCCCCCGCGTCGTCGTCGCCGGTGCTCTTGTCGGGGGTGAAGCGGGGGTCGGGCGTGCCCACGATCCGGATGCCGGCGACGCTCACGTCCGAGTCGTCCAGGACGGTCACGTTGGGCTGGGCGGCGAGGATGCTCGCCGTGGTGGCCGAGTCGTGGTTGCCGCGGATGTAGACGTAGGGCACATCGAGGTCGCCGACCGCGGTGATCAGCCGGTTCTCGGGCTCGCTGCCCCAGTCGGTGAGGTCGCCGGTGTCGAGGATGCCGTCGACGTCGAACTTCTCCGCGACCTGCCGGACCAGGTCGAAACCCGAGGGGTTGAGGTGGATGTCGGACACGTGCAGGAGGACCACGGAGTCGCCGGTGCCGCTCGGGGTGGGCAGCGCGGACAACGTCGCGTAGAGGGTGCCCACG
The DNA here is from genome assembly GCF_054050795.1 of Blastococcus sp. SYSU DS1024. Classification (NCBI taxonomy): domain Bacteria; kingdom Bacillati; phylum Actinomycetota; class Actinomycetes; order Geodermatophilales; family Geodermatophilaceae; genus Blastococcus; species Blastococcus sp. SYSU DS1024. The sequence goes on along the minus strand of NZ_JBJHAA010000009.1, from coordinate 37,893 downwards.
TTGGCCACCAGGTCCTCCAGGGACGCCCGGTAGGCGTCGAACCGGGCGACGATGTCCTGGGCGTTGCCGATCAGGCTGTTGGCGTTCACCAGCAGCCCGGTGTACGTCGGCTGGGACAGAGCCTCGGGTCGCCACGTGGCGGCGCCGAGGGCTCCCGTGCCGGCCAGCAGCGCCGCGGTGATGCCGACGGCGATGAGCGGCTCCCGGCGTCGGCGCAGCACGACCCAGGAGGTGAGCGCGGCTCCGGCGAGCGCGACCAGCACGGTCACCCAGACCAGCCGGACCACGGCGGACTGCAGGTTCTCGGTCACCCGGTCCACGACGCCGGCCAGCCGCACCGGGTCGGTCGCCAGCGCCTGCGCGCGGGCCTGGTCGACGCTCTGCAGCGAGATCTCCAGCCGGAGCGGGCCGTCGTAGGCGTCGACCGCGAGGGAGCCCAGCGGCGGGACGGCGACCTCCGCCCCGCCGGAGGCGGGGCGGAAGGCGAGCGTGGCGTCGAACGGCCCGATGGGGGCGGAGACCTGGGCGAACAGCAGGACGGCGACGAGGGCACCGATGAGCGCGATGACCACCCGTCCGGCCCAGCGGCCGGCCACCCGGGCGCGGCCGGGCCAGGGAGACGTCGACGCGGTGGGCTCGCTCACCCGGATCACGCTAGCGATGTCCGGGTCGGCCTTCAGACCGGCGCGGCGCTGCGCTCACATCCGGGCGGGTGCGGGGCGGAAGATCCAGCGCAGCGCGATGAACCGCATGAGGCCGATGAAGGCCGTCACGCCGGCGACCGTGGCGATCTGCAGGACGGGGTGGGTGCCGTCGGTGAGGGCATCCAGCAGGCCCAGGGCGGTGCTGGTGGCGAGCAGGCCCAGGACGGTGACGCCGCCGGCCTCCCACTGGGCGGTGAACCAGTGCACCCGCTGGTCGGCGTGGAACGTGCGCCGGCGGTGCAGTTCGTTGGCCAGCACCGTGGAGACCGCCGTCGCCACGAGGTGGGCCGGCAGGTAGCCCCAGCCGTGCCCCGCCACGAACAGCACCGCGTAGACAACGGTGGTGACCGCGCCGACCAGCACGAAGCGCAGGAACTGCGCCGAGGTGGCGTCCCCGTGCAGGCCCTGCACCGTCATGTGCGACAGGTCGCCGACGGCGTCGGCGGCGTGGCCGCGGCGGAGCAGGGACGGGCAGGTCACGGGGGAGGTCCTCCGGTGGGTCGCAGGTGAACAGGACAAGGATTCTCTTCGGCAGAACCCCTGTCACCTCTGAACATGCCTGGCGGGCCTGAGACTCACCCGTGTCCTTGCTCACTGTCACCTGTGAGGGCCCGTGCGCAGTCGTCGGGGTGCCGTGCGTCGAGCCGGGTCCGCGCGGGTAGGGGGCGCCCATGAGTCTCATGGGCTTCCTGGACCGCATCGCGGACGTGTCGGCGTTCGACAAGGCCATCGAGCCCGCGCGGCGTGCCGTGCTCGGCATGCCGAGCGCGGTCAAGGACGTCCTGCACGGCACCTGGCTGGGGCATCCGCTGCACCCGGTGCTGGTGCAGGTGCCGGTGGGTAGCTGGGTGTCGGCCGGACTGCTGGACGCCGTTCCGCCGCTGCGGCCGGCCGCCACGGTGCTGATCGGCACCGGGGTGGCCGCGGCCGTGCCGGCGGCCCTGTCGGGAGCGGCGGACTGGTCGGAGCAGGGCGCCGGCGTGCGCCGGCTCGGAGCGCTGCACGCGGTGATGAACACCGCGGCGCTGGGGCTCTACGCCGGCTCGCTGGTGGCGCGCTCCCAGGGCAGGGGCGTGCTGGGCCGGGCGCTGGCGTACGCGGGACTGGGCCTGGCGGGGAGCTCGGCGGCCATCGGCGGGCACATGTCCTACGCGCAGTCCTCGGGCGCTTCGCACGCGGCCACCGCCGTCCGGGCGCTGACCACCGACTGGGTCGACCTGGGACCGCTCGACGACCTGCCCGAGGGGCGGCCGGCGCTGCGCACCGGGAAGGGCGGCAGCATGTCGGTGCCGCTGGCCGTCGTCCGCCGCGGCGCGCGGGTCGACGTCTTCGTCGGGGCCTGCTCCCACCTGTCCGGTCCGCTGGACGAGGGCGCGGTGGAGACCGTGCGCGGCAGCGAGTGCCTGGTGTGTCCGTGGCACGGCTCCGCGTTCGACCTGGACAGCGGCGAGCCCCGCCGCGGGCCGGCGGCCAACCCGCAGGAGAAGCTCGAGGTGCGCATGGACGCCGGCCGGGTCATGGCCCGGGTGCCCAGCCGGCACCGCTGACACAGCAGCCGCGCCGCCCTGCGCTGCGGCGCCATGAGGCGGACGGCCGTCGGGCTGGGGGTGCTCCTCGCGGCGACCGCCTGCGGTACGCAGCCGGCCGTTCGGCAGGCGGAGCCACCGCCGTCGACCGCCGCGGCCCCGCGGGTGGCGGCGGTGCCCGGCGTCGCGGCCGAAGCGGTCCGCCTGCGCACCGACGAGGCCGTCGGCGGGCGGATCCAGGTGCGGGTCACCCACACCGGCGGCGCGCCGTACACGGTGACCGCGGTGGCGCTGGACGCGCCGGGTTTCGCGCCGCTCCCGCCCACCCAGGTGAGCGCCGCGTTCGTGCCCGGGCGCGTCACCGACCTGCCGACCCCCTACGGCGAGGCGGTGTGCCCGGCCGGCGGCGGGCCCGCGACGGCCCGGCTGGCGCTGTTGCGGCCCGACGGCACGGTGGAACAGGTGCGGGTGGCGCTGGACGGGGCGGCGCTCGACCGGGCCCACGAGGAGGAGTGCGGGGCCCGTGCGGTGGCCGACGCGGTGGAGCTCGGGGTGAGCGGGCCGCGGGCCGGGCCCGATCGGATCACCGCCCGCCTGACGCTGGCCCGGCGCGCGGCCGACGCGCGGGTCCTCGTGGAGCGGGTGGGCGGCAACGTCCAGTTCGACGTCGCGGCGGAGGTCCCGCTCGAGCTGCCCGCGGGGAGCGGCGCCGCGGAGGGGGAGCTCACCATCACCGTGGCCACGTGCGATGCGCACGTGCTGGCCGAGGCCAAGCAACCGCACCTCTTCCCCGTGGGGGTGCGGATCGGCGGACGACCGGAACTGGTGGTCGACCTCCCCGTCGACGAGGAGTTGCGTGCGGCCCTGGGCGAGCTGGTCCGGCAGGTGTGCCGGCGCGGCTGAGACCGCGGGGGAGAAGAAGCCGGCCCGGCCGCCCCGGGGGGAACGGGTCAGCCGGGCCGGGGTCGTACCCGCCCGGCGCCGGAGCGCGGGGCGGAGGATGCGGCGGCCGGGGGCGCGGAGTCGCGTTCCCCGACCGGAACGGTGATGACGGTACGTAACCGCCGGGGTCGACCGCGATCCCCTGAACGGGTGGACCGTACCGAAGAGCGGTGACCCACTGCACAGAGGTGTGGCTTCCGGGTGCGCGGGCACCTCCCAGGGATGTTCTTCCTGTTCTCCAGCCGTCTCGGCTGCCTCGGCTCGCTGCTCGTGTCGGCGCTGCTGACGCTCCTGCTGCTCCTGGTGCTGGGCGTGCTGTGACGACGACGCCCGGGTGACCCGTCCTGTGCAGACCGGTCACCCGGGCGTGGCCGTGGTGTCGAGCGGGCTGCCGCTGATCAGCCGTTGAGCTCCAGCGTCTGCCTGGTCTCCGCGCGCACCTGGGCCAGCAGCGCCGGCTCGTCGTTCAGCGAGTGGCCGTACGAGGGGATCGCCGTCTGCAGCAGCGGGCGCCAGGCGTCGATGCGCTGGGGGAAGCACCGCTCCAGGAGGGTCAGCATCGCCGAGACGGCGGTCGAGGCGCCGGGCGAGGCGCCGAGCAGGCCGGCGATGCTGCCGTCCCCGCCGACGATGAGCTCGGTGCCGAACTGCAGCACGCCCTTGCCCGACTTCGGGTCCTGCTTGATGACCTGCACCCGCTGGCCGGCGGTGACCATGTCCCAGTCGCCCTTCTCGGCGGTGGGCACGAACTCCTGCAGGGTGCGGTGCCGGGCCGACCGGCTCTGCATCAGCTCGCCGATCAGGTACTTCGTCAGCGCCATCTCGGTGCGGGCCACGCCGAGCATGGAGCCGAGGTTGTTCGGCTTGACGCTCTTCGGCAGGTCGAACATCGACCCGGCCTTGAGGAACTTGGGGGAGAAGCCGGCGTAGGGCCCGAACAGCAGCGAGTACTCGCCGTCGATCAGCCGGAGGTCCAGGTGCGGCACGGACATCGGCGGGGCGCCGACGGCGGCCTGGCCGTAGACCTTCGCCTGGTGGCGGCCGACCAGCTCGGGGGACCGGGAGCGCAGGAACATCCCGCTGACCGGGAAGCCGCCGAAGCCGCGGATCTCGGGGATGCCGGCCTTCTGCAGGAGGGGCAGGGCGCCGCCCCCGGCGCCGACGAAGACGAAGCTCGCGCGCATCGTCACGCGGTCGCCGGTCTCGGTGTCGCGGACGGTCACCTTCCAGCGGCCGTCGCTCTCCTTCTCGAGGGCGTCCACCCGCTGGTTGACGTGGACGTTCACCCCGCGGGTGGCGGCGTCGTCGAGCATGAGGCGGGTGAGGGCACCGAAGTTGACGTCGGTGCCGGCGACCGAGCGGGTGGCGGCCACGATCTGCTCCGGGTCGCGCCCCTCCATCATCAGCGGCAGCCAGTCGGCCATCTCCGCCGGGCTCTCGGTGTACTCCATCCCCTCGAACAGCGGCTGGGCGCTCAGGGCGGCGTAGCGGTTGCGCATGTAGGTGCGGCCCTGCTCGCCGGTGACGAAGCTCAGGTGGGGAACGGGCGAGATGAACTCCTTGGGGGAGCCCGTCATGCCGGCGCGGACCAGGTGCGACCAGAACTGGCGCGACACCTGGAACTGCTCGTTGATCGTGATGGCCTTGCTCGGGTCGACCCGGCCATCGGGGCCCGCGGGGGTGTAGTTCAGCTCGCAGAGGGCGGCGTGCCCGGTGCCGGCGTTGTTCCAGGGGCCCGAGCTCTCGCGCGCGACGGCGCTGCCCGACTCGAAGACCGCGACGCTCCACTCGGGGGCGACGACCTGCAGCAGCTGCGCGAGGGTCGCGCTCATGATGCCGCCGCCGACGAGTACGACGTCGGGGTTCGCGCTGTCGGGAACGCTGCGCTCGGAAGTCACGTCTGCCTCTCTGGCTGTGTGCTCGGCCCGGCGCCGCAGCGCCTCCTCAACGATCGTCGGCCGGATTCGGCCGCTGCATGCGATCGCGGGCGTATGAGGTATGTCACCACGCTTCGTGGGTGCGGCCTCTCAAGGTTATGACCGGTGCCGCCGGGGGTGATGCGCGGGCCGACGCAGCGGTTCCGGTCCGCCCGCCGCCGCCCGTGAGGAAGGGGCGGGAGCCCCGCCGGCGGTAGCCTTCCGCCGGGTGTCGCCGGCCCGTCGCCGCGCGCTCCCGCAGGCCTCTGGTGCCTGCAGAAGACTCCTCTTACCTGCGCTTTCGCTCGGCAGCCGAACGGTCCACCAGGCCGTTCCGGTGCCCTGCAGACCCATCGCCGCACCTCCTAATGCACTATGTTGCACTGTAGGAGGCAGCGTAGATGAGTGCGGTGGGGACCACGCAAGGGAGGCGGCACAGATGACGGCGGAAGTGGTCGCAGTCAACGAGGTGATCGGGCAGCGGGTTCGGCAGCACCGGACCGCCCGCGGCTGGACCCTTGATGAGCTGGCCGACCGCTCCGGGGTCAGCCGCCGCATGGTGATCACCATCGAGCACGGCGAGGGCAACCCGAGCATCGCCACGCTGCTGCGGATCAGCGACGCCCTCGGTGTCGGGCTGCCCGTCCTAGTCGACGTCGAGCGCCCGCACACCCTGACCGTGACCGCGGCCGGGCGGGCCCCGGTGCTGTGGCACGGGGACCACGGCGGGCAGGCGGTCCTGGTCGCCGGCACCCAGCCGCCCGACGTCGTCGAGCTGTGGGACTGGTCGATGCAGCCGGGCGATGCGAACACCAGCGAGGCGCACAGCGCCGGCACCCGGGAACTGCTGCTCGTCCTGGAGGGCGCGGTCGACCTGCGCGTCGGTGACCGGACCGAGCGGCTGACCGTGGGCGACTCCGCGGCCTTCGCCGGCGACGTCGCCCACGGCTACGCCACCCCCGCCGACGCCGCCGGCCCCGCCCGCTTCGCCCTCACCGTGTTCCAGCCCCACGTCACCGGGAGCCATTCATGACCGACCCCCAGCAGTGGCTCGCCGCCGCCACCGTCGACGACGCCGTGTTCGCGCTGCGGCCGGACTACCGCGTGGTGCTGCTAACCGCCGAGGGCCTGCAGGGCGGCCCCAGCGATGAACTGAGCGAGCAGGTCCTCGCCGCCGCCGAGGCGACCACGCGTAAGCGGCTCGACGGGCGCAAGCCCGAGGAGCTGCCGCACCTCGCCTCGTGGCGGGAGGCCTACCGGGCCTTCGGCGCCAAACCGCAGCGCACCCGGCCCAGCGTCGAGGCCCTGATGCGCCGGCTCGACCCCGGCGGCCTGCCGCGCATCGACCGGATCACCGACGTCTACAACGCCGTCTCCATCTCCTCCATGCTGCCCTTCGGTGGGGAGGACCGCGCCGCCTACGCCAGCCCGCCGCGGCTGGTCCGCGCCGACGGCACCGAGGCCTTCGACACCATCGCCGGCGGCGAGGCGGTCGTCGAGCACCCGGAGGTCGGCGAGGTCGTCTGGCGCGACGACGTCGGCGTCACCTGCCGCCGCTGGAACTGGCGCCAGTGCACCCGCACCGGCATCACCACCGCCACCACCAGTGCCGTCTTCATCCTCGACGTGCTCGACCCGCTCACCGATGACGACGCACACGCCGCAGCCGACGCGCTCACTGAGGGCCTGCTCACCTTCAGCCCGGACGCCACCTTCCACCGCCGGCTGCTCACCCGCGCCGACGGAGGTGCACCGTGCTGATCCACCCCCGGGACGACGCCCACGATCACCCGTCGCGCGCCTGGCCGGCCGACGGGTGAGCGCAACGCTGGACACCAGGCGCCGTCCCCGCTGGGGTGTCCGGTTCAGCCGGCAGGAGATGGCGCTGATCGCCGTCACCGCCGTGTGGGGCGCGACGTTCCTCATCGTCCACCTCGCCATGCAGCACGGCGGGCCGCTGCTCTTCGTCGGCCTACGCTTCCTCGCCGCCGGCGCGATCAGCCTGGTCGTCTTCCGCCGGACGCTGACCGGGCTGACCCGGCGGGAGCTGGGTGCCGGCGCTGCGATCGGAGTGACGATCTTCGGCGGCTACGCACTGCAGACCATCGGGCTGCAGACGATCCCCAGCAGCACCTCGGCGTTCCTCACCGCGCTCTACGTCCCGCTCGTGCCGCTGCTGCAGTGGGCGGTGTTCCGCCGCGCGCCCAAGCCCGCCGCCTGGGCCGGGGTGGCGCTCGCCTTCACCGGGCTGGTCCTGCTGGCCGACCCCGCCTCGGCGGGGCTGACGCTGAGCACCGGAGAGCTCCTGACGCTGGTCAGCACCGTCGCCATCGCCGCGGAGATCGTCCTCATCGGCCTGTTCGCCGGCACCGTCGACCTCGGCCGGATCACCGTCGTACAGCTGCTCGTCGGCGGCGCCCTGTCGGTAGCGATGATGCCCGTCGTCGGCGAGGCCGTCCCGTCCCTCTCCTGGCTCTGGCTCGCCGCTGCGATCGGTCTCGGCGCCGCCAGCTGCCTCATCCAGATCACCATGAACTGGGCCCAGCGGTCAGTGTCCCCGACCCGGGCCACGGTCATCTACGCCGGCGAGCCGGTGTGGGGCGGCATCATCGGGCGCCTCGCCGGCGAACGACTGCCCGGCCTCGCCATCGTCGGCGCCGCCTTCATCGTCGCCGGCGTGCTCGTCAGCGAGCTCAAGCCCCGGACTCGGGGCCCCCGCCGTCACCGAGACGACGTCGACCGAGAGTCGGCACGACGGCCGGATCGGCACGCGCATGGCTGGGAGTGTCCTTCGGCGGAACAGGCTGCCCTTCGCGGGAGCGGCGACGCCTCGCAGGTGTCCTTGCCCGGACCGACGAAACGACCGCCGGAATCCGCGCACCCCGATTGACGGGCATCGGCGAGCTCGCACGGTCGCTCTGGGGTGGGCGGGACGCCTGACCGCAACAGGTCCCCTCCCGGGCACATCTGGACGAGTTCGTCGCCGCCTACCGGCCCGGTGCCCGGGACGAGCGGGTGGAGTCCCAACGGTTCCGGCGGTTCAGCTACGAGGAGCTGATCGCCCGGGCGAAGGTGAACCTCGACATCGCCTGGCTCAAGGACGACTCCCTCGAGGACCCGGACAGCATGCTGGCACCGGAGGTGCTCATCTTCGAGATCCAGGAGGAGATGGCCGCCATCCTCAAGCAGTTCGGCGAGATCGCTGTTGACCTCGGCGTGGAGCCGCTCGAGGTCGCCGAGTAGCGCACGCGGGGACGACGAGCCCCGAGGCGCCGCAGGCCGAGCGGTAGCCTCGCACAGGGCCGCAGACGGCCCCAGATGTCTCACGCGTTGTGTGGTGAGTTGTGTGGGGGGATCTCTGCACCCACCGGGCCTCTAGCTCAACTGGCAGAGCAGCGGACTTTTAATCCGCGGGTTGTGGGTTCGATCCCCACGGGGCCCACGACCGTCCGCCGGCGCGACGCCACGAGACGGCGCCCGCCGCGAGGGGCCCGCCGTCGACGGGCGCCCACCGGTCACTCCCGGCGGTTAGCGTGCCGCCATGGCCGAGCTGGTGCTGTTCCACCACGCGCAGGGGCTGACGCCCGGGTGCCTCGCGTTCGCCGACGAGCTGCGCGCGGACGGGCACGTCGTCCACACGCCCGACCTGTACGGGGGACGCACGTTCGACACCCTCGAGAACGGCGTCGCGCACGCCCAGGAGCTCGGCTTCGGCACGCTGCTGGAGCGGGGCCGCGCGGCTGTCGCGGAGCTGCCCGAGCGGCTGGTCTACGGCGGCTGGTCCCTCGGGGTCATGCCGGCGCAGCTGCTGGCGCAGACCCGCCAGGGTGCTGCCGGCGCGGTGCTGATGCACGCCGCCGTGCCGCTCGGTGAGTTCGCCGACGGCTGGCCCCCGAACGTGCCGGTGCAGTTCCACGTGATGGACGCCGATGAGTGGGGGGACGTCGACGTCGCGCGGGATCTCGCCGACGCGATCGACGGTGCGCAGCTGTTCCTCTACCCGGGCGACCGGCACCTGTTCAGCGACCGCAGCCTGCCCGACCACGACCCGGGTGCCGACGCCCTGCTGGTGCAGCGTGTGCGGGCTTTCCTCGCCGGCCTGCGATAGCCCCGCGACACGCCGGCGCGGCGGGTCCGCGGCGGGATGACCGACCCGGCCGTCGACCCCCGCCACGCTCGTGAAGGGTTGGCTTGTCGACAGGTCGGCGCTCCGGGCGAGGGGTCACCGCCCGCCCGGGCACCGCTGCGCAACGAAACGGCCACGGGCCAGGTCCGGAACCGCTCGAAGCGGCCTTCGCGGGGCCCAGTCGTCCCTAGCCTTCGGGTCATCCGCGGTGCTTCCCAGCCGCGGAGCACCACCTGCGAGGAGCCCCTGTGCACGCCACCGCATCACCTGTCCGCACGCCGTCCCTCCCTCTGCGCGAGGTCGCCGGCGACCCGGGTCTGGACCTGCTGAGAGAGCTGATGGTGGAGGAGCCGGCCCCCGCGCCACCGGTGGTGCGCCCGCCGCACCCCGGGTGGGCAGCCCGCGTGCAGGAGTGGACGCACCGCGCGGCGTCCTGGGGCGAGGGGCCGCAGGGGGCCTGGCGTGCCTGGTGAGCTGCTGGCCATCGCCGCGCCGCTGCTGGGGTGCGGCGGGCTGATCGCGCTCGTCGTCGTCCTTGCTGCGAGCTCCACCGCCCGGTACGAGTTCGAGCGCAACGCCGTGCGGGCGCACCGTGCGGCCGTCCACACGCCGCAGCTCGCCGGCCAGGGCGCCGGCCGTGCGTCCGCTGACGACGCCGGCGTCGAGACCGTCGGCGGTGCGGCCCAGCATCCCGAGACGGAGCGGGCGGCCGTCGGCCTGGCCACACACCCGGCCGGGCGGAACCTCCCCGACGGCTCGGCGGCGACCGGCTGGTGGCTGGTCGACGAGCACGGCGGTGCGGCGGTGGCCGGGCCGTTCGCCGACTCGATCGACGCCGAGTGGGCGCGCCTCGCCGGGGACCTGACCGACAGCACGCGGATCGTCCACGGCGGACGGCGGGCGGACGGCGGGGTGGTCCGGCGGCAGTCGGCGGAGGAGCGCGACTGGCTGGCCGATCTCGGGGACCAGCTCGACCTGCTCCCGGAGGACTGGGATCCGTTCATGATCGACGACGACGACGTGCTGACCACGTTGGCCGTCGACGTCACCGCCGCGCTGCTCGAGGCCGGTCTGCCCCTGCACGACTGCGAGGGCCGGGAAGGGGTGGGGCACGCCGTGGGCGGGGTCTGCCTGACGCCGCACCCGGACGCGGCCGGCGTCCTCGTGACCTGGCGCCAGCACGACCGGATGAGCCTCCACCAGGCCCGTGGCGGCGCGATGGAGGCCGCCGTGCAGCGGTCGATGACCACCGCCGTCGGCACCGTGCTGCGGCTGATGGGCTTCCAGGTGGAGGACTTCGGCTCCCCCGGGTGCCACCTGGTGACGGCACCGCTCCGCTGACCGGCGCGCGCGGGCTCACTGCCCGCGATCGGCCCCCGGAACCGGCGGCACCACGAGCACGGCGCGCTTGCGCAAGCGGGCCGGCAGGCGGGCGCCGGCCGACGGCAGGCGCGCGGCCTCCGGGCGGGCGGGACGGGGGGCCAGCTCGATCACGGATCTCCTCGGGGGTCGGGGCGTGCCGTGAGCATCCCCGGCAGGTCTGACGGTTTCCCGGTGGGCGGCTGTGAACCGCCTGTGCCCTCCTGCCCGCGTCACCTCACCTGGACGGGTGGGGACCGATCTCAAGTGCCGTGCATCACGACCCGATAGGAGCAGCGTGCGCACACACCAGGACGTGGATCGCGGGCGACGCCGCGGCGTGCCGCTGTGGCGGTACCTGACCGCCCTCGTGCTGCTGCCGGTGATCGGCGTCGCCGTGCTGACGGTGGCGGCGGCCCAGGCGCGCGCGGCCGAGGCCGACAGCGCCGAGCGGGCCGAGGTGGCCGTGCGCGCACTGGCCCTGCTCGACGCCGCGCGCAGCGGCGTGGAGCAGGAGATGATCCCCGTCCTGTCGCTGTCGGTCATCGGTGATCCGGCGGCCGCGGCGGCCCTCGGGCTGCCCGACTTCTTCCTGCGTGCCCAGCGGCAGTCCGCGATCGACGAGGCGGCCCGTGCGCGAGCCGTCACCGACCAGGCCCTGGCCCGGGTGCCGGCGGGATCGGTCGGCGCGGCGGCCGCGGCGCGCGCCGCGGACGACCTGGCGGAGCTGCGCCGGGCCGACCAGGCGGGCCGGCTGGACATCGAGGCGCTGCACCTCCGGTTCCTGCGGGTCTCCAACGACCTCACGAACGCGCAGGCGGCAGCCGCCGCGGCGGCGACCTCCGAGGGCGTCCCCGAGGACACGCTGCGGGCCATCCGCGACGTCCAGACCGTGGCGCAGCTGGCGCAGGCCGCCGGCCGGCAGATGCCCCTGTTCATCGGCTCGTTGCTCGCCGAAGGTGGCGACGACCTGATCGGCTCCCGCACCGCCTGGGAGACCCAGTGGCTGGACTACCTGGACGCCCAGCGCCGGATGGCGACCCTCTCGGGCCAGGGCCTGCGGGACGCCTGGGACGAGGTCCGCACCTCCGACGTCGTCATCCAGCTGGACGGCCTGCTCGCGCAGGGCCTGGCCGACGCCGGCCGCGCCGACATGCCGCTCAGCGATCTGGTCACCGTCCTGTTCCAGAGCCAGGACCGCAGCGTGATGCTGGCCGACCTGGTCGAGACGGCGGTCGACGAGGCGCGGCAGCTCGTGGCCGCGGACCGCGAGCGCGCCAACGACCGGTTCCAGGTCGTCCTGCTCATGGGGGCCGGCCTGCTCGTCGTCTCCCTGCTCGGCGCCTTCTTCCTCGGCCGCAGCGTCACGCGGGCGCTCCGCCTGCTCGCCGCCCAGGCGACCGAGATCAGCGAGGGGTCGCTGGTCGAGGTGGAGGTCGCCGGGCCGCGGGAGGTCCGGACGGTCTCGGCAGCGCTCGGCTCGGCCGTCGCCGGCCTGCGCCGGATCCAGGACCAGGCGCAGGCCGTGGCGCGCGGCGACCTCGACGACGCGCTCCTGGACGAGCCCCTGCCCGGCCCCCTCGGCGAGGTCGTCCACGCCTCGGTCAAGGCGATCGTCACGTCGGTGCGCCAGCGCGAGGAGCTGCAGTTCGCCCTCGCGCACCAGGCCACGCACGACCCGCTGACCGAGCTGCCCAACCGTGCGCAGGCCCTGACCCTCGTGACCTCGGCCCTGCACCGCGGCCGGCGGTCCGGGGAGATGACCGGTCTCCTCTTCATCGACCTGGACGGCTTCAAGGCCGTCAACGACGGGCACGGCCACGCGGCCGGTGACGCGGTGCTGCGCGAGGTGGCCGGCCGGCTCCGGGCGGCCGTGCGGCCGGGCGACGTCGTCTGCCGCCTGGGCGGCGACGAGTTCGTCGTCCTGGTCGAGCCGGTGCACGCCGAGCACGACCTGATCGACCTCGCCGAGCGGCTCATCGCCTCGGTCAGCGAGCCGATCCCGGTGGGGGCGCTGGCGGTCGGCGTCGGCGCCAGCGTCGGCGTGGCGATCAGCCGCGACGGCGGCACCGACGCCGACGTGCTCTTCGCGGAGGCCGACACCGCTGCGTACCGGGCCAAGGCGCACGGCCGGGGCCGGGCGGAGATCTTCGACGAGACGCTCCGGCTGCAGCTGAACGAGCAGGCCGAGCTCGAGACGGCCATCCGCCACGGCCTGGTCAGCGGCGAGATGCACCTGGTCTACCAGCCGGTCATGGACCTGGCGTCCGACCGGCTGACCGGGTACGAGGCGCTGGTCCGCTGGGACCGGCCGGGCGTCGGCCCGGTCCCGCCGGACCAGTTCATCCCGGTCGCCGAGCGGTCCCGCCTCGTCGGGGACATCGACCGCTTCGTGCTCCAGGAGGCGACCCGCCAGCTGGCGCAGTGGCGGGTGGAGTTCCCGGTGGCTCCGGGCCGGCCCGAGCCCACCGTCGCGGTGAACATCTCCGGTCGGCACCTCGCCGACCGCCGGGTGGTCACCGACGTCGCCGACGCGCTCGCCACCTCGGGGCTGCCGGCGCGGCTGCTGGTCCTCGAGGTCACCGAGACCGTGCTGGTGGACGACCCGGCCGCGTACGACCACCTGACCGAGCTGCGGGCCATGGGCGTCGGCATCGCCATCGACGACTTCGGCACCGGGTACACCTCGATCGGGCAGCTGCGGAACATGCCCGTGGACACGCTCAAGATCGACCGGAGCTTCGTGGCGTCGGGGGAGCCCGCCCACCTCGAACTGGTCGCCCTGATGATCCGCGCGGCGCACACGTTCGGCCTGACCGTCGTCGCCGAGGGCGTCGAGGAGGACGCGCAGATGGCGCGGCTCCGGGCACAGGCCTGCGACCGGGCGCAGGGCTACCTGCTGTCCCGGCCGCTGCCCGCGGCCGAGGCCGGCGCGCTGCTGCGCCGCAAGGAGGAGACGGCGATCCCCAGCACCTGAGGCGGGGTGAAGTCCGCCGTGCGCTGCCGCACGCCGTGGGGTGTGCCACCATCCGGCCGGTGAGCGGCACATCGAAGACGTCGGCAGCGCACCTCGCGGCGAGCGGGCGGGGGAAGCGGCCATGAGCGAGCCCGACACCCTGTCCCCCGACGCGGGGTCCGGGCTCAAGCGGCGGGTCTTCTACGGCTCGGTGGCGGGCGTCCTCGCCATCGCCCTCTGGGCGACGGCGACCCCGACGTCGGCCGCGGAGACCATCGGCTCCCTGGTCGGCTGGACCTCCGAGTGGTTCGGCTGGTTCTACATCGCCTTCGCCACCGCCGTGCTCGTCTTCGTCCTGGCCATCGCCTTCTCCCGGTACGGAAAGGTCAAGCTCGGCCCCGAGCACTCCACCCCGCGGTTCAGCACCTTCGCCTGGGCGTCGATGCTCTTCGCCGCCGGCATCGGCACCGACCTGATGTTCTTCGCCGTCGCCGAGCCGGTCACGCAGTACCTGGCCCCGCCGGTGGGGGAGGGCGAGACGGTGGAGGCCGCCCGCGAGGCGACCGTGTGGACGCTGTTCCACTACGGCATCAACGGCTGGGGCATGTACGCGCTGATGGGGATGGCGCTGGCCTACTTCGCCTACCGCATGAACATGCCGCTGGCCATCCGCTCGGTGCTGTACCCGATCTTCGGCCGGCGCGTGCACGGCTCGCTGGGCGATGCCGTGGACGTCGCGGCGGTCCTCGGCACGATCTTCGGCGTCGCCACGTCGCTCGGCATCGGCGTGGTGCAGCTGAACTACGGGTTGTCGGTGCTGTTCGGCATCCCCGAGGGCCGGGCCGCGCAGCTGGGGCTGATCGCCCTGGCCGTGGGCGTGGCGACGGTGTCCGCGGTGAGCGGCGTCGACCGGGGCATCAAGCGGCTCTCCCAGCTCAACGTCGTCCTCGCCCTGGGGCTGGCCGGATTCATCCTCGTCACCGGCAACACCGCGTTCCTGCTCAACGGGCTGGTCCAGAACGTCGGGGACTTCGTGAGCAGCTTCCCCGGCCTGACCCTGGAGACCTTCGCCTACGACCGCCCGGACGCATGGCTGAACGGCTGGACGCTGTTCTTCTGGGCGTGGTGGATCGCCTGGGCGTCCTTCGTCGGGCTCTTCCTCGCCCGCATCTCGCGGGGCCGGACGATCCGCCAGTTCGTCGCCGGGACGCTCCTGCTGCCCTTCAGCTACATCCTCATGTGGGTGTCGATCTTCGGGAACAGCGCCATCGACCGCATCCGGCAGGGGGACGCGGCGTTCGGGGAGACGGCGATGAACATCCCGGAGCGGGGTTTCTACACCCTCCTGGCGGACTACCCGGCCTTCCCCTTCATCGCCTCGATCGCGACCATCGTCGGTCTGCTGTTCTACGTGACGTCCGCGGACTCGGGTGCGCTGGTGATGGCCAACCTGTCCTCGCGGCTGCGCCGGCCGCAGGACGACGCGGCCGCCGGCGTCCGGATCGTCTGGGCGGTCGTGACCGGCGTGCTCACCGCCGCGATGCTGCTGGTGGGCGGTGTGCCCGCGCTCCAGAACGCGACCATCATCATGGGCCTCCCCTTCGCGTTCGTGATGATCGCGGTGATGTTCGGGCTGCACCGCGCGCTGCGCAGCGAGGCCGACCGCGCCGTCAGCCGCCACCGGATCGCGCCCACCGGCAGGCCGGCCGCGCGGCGGCGTGCCCGGTTGCGACGGCGCCGGGCGCCCGGCCCGACCGGCCGGGAGCGGGTCGACCAGTACCTCCACGAGACGGCGCGGCCGGCTCTGGCGGAGGCCGCGGCCGAGCTGCGCGCCCGGGACGTCGCATCGGACACGCACTGGGCCGTCGACGACTCCGGCGCGCCCTGCGTCGAGCTCACGGCGCAGACCGACGACGGCGCGCCGTTCCGGTACCGCATCCGGCCCAGCCGCCCGCCGCGCCGCGGGGACGGTGCCCGGCCGTCGTCGGACCCGGGCGCCTCGCAGCTCGACGTCCAGGTGGAGCTGGGCAACCGGGAGAAGGCGGGCGGCTACGACGTCATGAACTACACCCACGCCCAGCTGATCGACGACGTCATGGACCGGTTCGAGCAGCACGCCGCCGGGGCCGCCCGCGGCTGAGCCGGCCGGTCAGCCGTCGAGGAACGACTCGATCACCGGGGCCAGCTCGTCGGCCTCGGTGACCAGCGCGATGTGCCCGCCGCGGTACACGTGCAGCTGCGCCCGGGGGATCAGCCGGGCCATCACCCGCGCGTTCACCACCGGGATGATCGGGTCGTCGTCCCCTGCGACCACGAGCGTCGGCTGCCGGATCAGCCGCAGGAACGGCAGGCTGCTCCAGCCGGTGCTCGAGGCGAGCTGGTAGTAGTAGCCGCGCTTCGGGCCGACCCGGGTGTGCGTGTGCAGAGCCGCTGCGGCCCGCTCGGGCTCGGTGCGCATGGTCCCGCCGTAGATGAGGCCGGCGATCTCGCGGGCGTACTCCGGGTCGCGGTGCCGCCGCGGGGTCAGCATGCGGGCCAGCACGACGGGGCTGGCCGGCACCATGAGGGAGCCGGTCGCCGTCGCGGCCAGCACCAGCCGCCGGCAGCGCCGCCGGTGCTGCACCGCGAAGTGCTGGGCCAGCCCCCCGCCCCAGGACAGCCCGAGGACGTCCACCGGCCGGTGGTGGCCCAGCCGGTCCAGCAGCCCGGCGACCACGGGGCTCAGCGTGGAGAGCAGGTAGGGGACGACGGGCGGCGGTGAGCCGCCCACGCCCGGCACGTCGAAGCGGATGACGGTGCGCCGGGGGTCGAGCGCGTCGACGAAGGGCTGCAGCACCTCCAGGCTGGCGCCGATGCCGTTCATCAGCAGCAGCGGCGGCACGTCGTCGTCCGTACCGGGCCGCACCGCCGTCCGCAGGGTCCGGCCCCCGACGGTCAGGCTGCGGACGACCTCCCGGCTACTCGTCGAAGACATAGGTGCCCGGGGCCTGGGCCAGCACCTCGAGGCCGTTCCCGCCCAGCTCGGCCGGTGCGGGCACCTCCTCGCCCGAACGCTCGCCGAGCCACGCCACGTAGTCCGGCCACCAGGAGCCCTGCACCGTCTCGGCCTGCCGCAGCCACTCCTGCGGGTCCGGCGGCGTCGCGCCCGCCACCTGGAAGGTCGACTTCGGGTTGCCCGGCGGGTTCACCAGCGAGGCGATGTGGCCGCTGGTGGAGAGCACGAACCGGCTCTCCCCGCCGACGAGCTGGGTGGTCCGGTAGCAGGCCTGCCACGGGCAGAGGTGATCGGCGATGCCCGCCGTGACGTAGGAGTCGACGGTGACCGCCGACAGGTCGACCGGCGAGCCGAGCATGCTCGCCCGGCCCGGCTCGGTCAGGGCGTTGCCCAGCGCCACCTCGATGAAGTCGCGGTGCAGGGCCGCGCTCATCCGGGTGGTGTCGGCGTTCCAGAAGAGGATGTCGAAGTTCGGCGGCGGCTTGCCCTGCAGGTAGTTGTTCACCCAGTAGTTCCAGATCAGGTCGTTGGGGCGCAGCCAGGCGAACACCTCGGCCAGCTGGGCGCCGTCGAGGTAGCCCTTCCGTCGCGAGCGCTCGATGGCGGCCTGCACGGCCTCCGGGTCCATGAGCGCGGACATGGTGCCGGCGCGTTCCCAGTCGAGGACGGTGACGGCGTAGCTGGCCGAGCGGATGCGGTCCTGCCGGCCGGTGGCGGCCAGGTGCGCCAGCGCCATCGCGGTGATGATCCCGCCGGAGCAGAAGGCCTGGACGCTCGCCTGCTCCTGGCCGGTGATCCGCTCGACGGCGTCCATCGCGTCCAGCACCGCCTGGCCGTAGGTGTCCAGGCCCCAGTCGGCGTGCCGCTCGTCGGGGTTGCGCCACACGATCATGAACACCTGCTGGCCACCGGCCAGGTAGTGCTCCACGATGCTGCGGCCCGGCGCCAGGTCGGTGATGTAGTACTTGTTGATCGTCGGCGGGACGATCACCAGCGGCACCGCGCGCACGCGCTCCGTCGTCGGCCGGTACTGGATCAGCTCGAAGACCTCGGTGCGGAACACCACGGCCCCCGGCGTGACCGCGAGGTCCTCCCCGACGGTGAAGGCGTCGGGCTCGACCATCGACGGCACCCGAGGCGGGTTCGCCAGGTCCTTGACCATCCGCCGCACGCCCTCGACGGCGTTCTTGCCGCCGGTGTCGATGACCGCCTTGAGGGCCAGCGGGTTGAGCACCGGCACGTTGCTGGGGGCCAGCGCGTCGACCAGGTTCGTCGCGGTGAACCGGATCCGTTCGTCGTCCTGCCAGTCGAGGTCGGCGTCCTCGATCAGCTCCCAGGCCACCCGCGCCGTCGCCAGGTGGACCTGCATGGCCCGCCGGAGCAGCGGGTTGCCGCTCCACGCAGGGTCGGCGAACCGCTTGTCCTTCTTCCCGGGCGCGAGCTCCGAGCGGCCGAGCACGACCTTGCCGAGCTCACGGGCCAGTTCTCCGCCGCGGCGGGCCACCACGTCGGGCTTGCGGGCCAGCGCCGAGCCGAAGCGCAACGCGGTGCCGGCCGGCGGGACCAGCCGGCGCAGCGGTCCGCGAGCGGCATCGACCAGGACCATGTCCAGGCCCGTCGCGGCCTCGGCGGCCTGCTCGGGGGTTCCGGCGGCGGGGTCGCTCTCGGGGCGACCGGCGGTCGGCGTCGAGGCCGTCCGGTTCGGTTCGGTCGCGGGCTGGGCCATGGCGATTCCCTTCGCGCGCTTCCCCCGGGGACGCCGGCGTCGCCGTCCCCGGGGGCACAGTGTGTGACCCCGACCACTCAACCACAGCGCCCGGTGCCCGGCAGGCCGTGCGCCGCCCGTCAGACGATCGCGCTGGACCCCGTGACGCCGCGACCGACGATCAGCGTGTTCACCTCGCGGGTGCCCTCGTAGGAGTAGATCGCCTCGGCGTCGGCGACGTACCGGCCGACGTGGTTCTCCAGCAGGATCCCGTTCCCGCCCATGAGCTCGCGGGCCCAGCCGACGGTCTCCCGCATGCGCATGGTGCAGAACGCCTTGGCCAGCGACGCGTGCTCGTCGGTCATGGTGCCCGCCATCTGCAGCTGCGACAGCCGGGCGCACATCGCCCCCGAGGCGGTGATGTTGCCCAGCATCCGCACCAGCAGGTCCTGCACGAGCTGGAACTCCACGATCGGCTGGCCGAACTGCTCCCGCCCCAGGGCGTAGCGCAGGGCGTGCTCGTAGGCCCCGCGGGAGCAGCCCACGGCCGACCAGGCGACGCCGGCGCGGGTCATCCGCAGCACGTCGGCGGTCTCGCGGAAGCTGTGCGCCTCCTGCAACCGGTTCGCCTCGGGCACCCGGACGCCGTCCAGGGTGATGTGCGCGTTCTGCACGGCGCGGAGCGCGATCTTGTCCTGGAGGTCGACGGCGGTGAAGCCCGGCGTCCCCTGCTCGACGACGAAGCCCAGCACGCGGTCGGTGTCGACGTCGCGCGCCCAGATGATGACCAGGTCGGCGAAGCTGGCGTTGCCGATCCACTTCTTCTCGCCGTCGAGGACCCAGGAGTCGCCGTCCCGGCGCGCGGTCGTGCGCAGCCCGCGGGCGACGTCGGAGCCGTGGTCGGGCTCGGTCAGCCCGAAGGCGCCGATGAGCTCCATGCGGGCCATCGCCGGCAGCCAGCGCTCCTTCTGCTCCTCCGAGCCGCAGAGGTAGATCGAGCCCATCGCCAGCCCCCCGTGCACACCCATGAAGGTGGAGATCGAGGGGTCGCCCTTCGACAGCTCCATGGCGACCATCCCGTCGACGAGCGAGGAGCGCCCCGGGCAGCCGTAGCCCTGGATGGAGGTGCCGGCGATGCCGAGCTCGGCCATCGCCGGGATCAGCTGGCGGGGGAACTCCGCGCGGGTCCAGTACTCGTTGATGACCGGCGTGACCTGCTCGTCCATGAAGGTCCGCACCCGGTGCAGCAGCGCCCGGTCGTCGTCGTCGAGCAGCGCCTCGAGGTCGTAGAAGTCGGAGGTGATCGTCGACGGGTCGCTGCTCATCGGGGCTCGGGCCTCCTGGATCGGGAACGGTCGTCCCCACCTACCCGGGGGTCGTGGTGGCAACCAGGCGTGCCGCGGGCCCGCCGGGGGCAGGACACCGGGCGACCGACCGACCGGAGGAGTCCCCTGATGCGTTCCATCGCCGACCAGACCGTCGAGGAGCTGGGCGGGCCGGGCAGCGTGCTCGTCCGCCAGCGCCGCGACCACGCGGAGCTCGACCGGCTGCTGCACGAGCTCGACGGCACCACCGGCGCCGCCCAGGAGGAGGTGCTCACCCGCATCGACCGGCTCGTGTTCAGCCACGCCTTCGCCGAGGAGACCGTCCTCTGGCCGGTGATCCGCCGGGTGCTGCCCGACGGCGACGCCCTCACGCGGCAGGTGGAGGAGGAGCACCAGGAGGTCAACGAGCTGGTCAGCGCGCTGGAGCGCGACGGCCTGGACCACCCCGAGCGCCCGGCGCGGCTGCGGCGGCTGGTGGAGGTGCTCCGCGAGGACGTGCGCGACGAGGAGGACGTGATGTTCCCGCGGCTGCAGGAGGCGCTCAGCGTCGAGGAGCTGCACGCCCTGGGCCGGCGCTGGGCGGTGATGCGGCGGATCTCGCCCACCCGCCCGCACCCCACCGTCTCCCGGCGCCCACCGGGGAACGCGCTGTCCGGGCTGCCGCTGTCGCTCATCGACCGCACCCGCGACGTCGTCGACGCCGGGGTGCGCCGTGTGCCGGACCGGTTCGCCCCCGTCGGGCGGGCGGTGAGCCAGGGCCTGGCCGCCGTCGCCGGCGTGGTGGAGCGCGTGCCCCTGGCCCGGCGCGGCGACGGGCCGCCGACCAGCCGCTGAGCCGCGCGCCGCGGTCGCGCCCGCGCCCCGGCCTCGCGGTACGGCTGCCGTCCTCGCCGTCCACCGCGATTCGGCTGCGGTACGGCGAGGACGAGCGCCCCCGGGAACGCCGACGGCGCCCTCTCCCGGACCGGGAGGGGGCGCCGTCGTCCGTGCGTGCTGCGCTTACGTGGTCTGCTTGTCGTCGGGCTCGTCCCGGGCGTCGAGCTGGATCTCCTTCTCCGCCCGCGGCACGCCCTCCTTCAGCTCCTTGGTGCGCTCCATCTCGGCGTCGAGCTCGATGCCGAACAGCAGCGAGACGTTGATCAGCCAGAACCAGATCAGGAAGATCACCACGCCGGCGAGCGCGCCGTAGGTGGCGTTGTAGCTGCCGAAGTTCGCCACGTAGAAGGCGAACGCGGCCGACGCGACGACCGCCACCAGGATGGCGATGCCGGCCCCGGGGCTGATGAACTTGAAGCCGCGCAGCTTGGCGTTCGGCGTCGAGTAGTAGAGCACCGCGATCATCAGCGCCAGGATGACCAGCATGACCGGCCACTTGGCCCAGCTCCAGACGGTCAGGACGGTGTCGCCCAGGCCGATCGCCTGGCCGACCGCGTCGACCACCGGGCCGCTGAGCACGAGCATGGCGACGAGCACCGCGGCGAAGAGGACGCCGACCAGGGTGATCAGGATCTGCAGCGGCTTGAGCTTCCAGACCTTGCGGCCTTCCCGCGTCTCGTAGACGACGTTCGCCGCGCGGGTGAAGGCGCCGACGTAACCGGAGGCCGTCCACAGCGAACCGAGGAGACCGAGCACGAGAGCGAAGCCCAGGGGCGCGGTGTTGCCGGCGATGTCCTCGATGGCCGGCCGGATGGTCTCGGCCGCGGACTGCGGGACGACCTGCGTCAGCGCGTCGGTGAGCTGCTGCGGGGTGGTGAACAGACCCACGACGGCCGCCAGGGCGGCCAGCGCGGGGAAGAGCGCCAGGACCCCGTAGTAGGTCAGCGCGGCGGCCCAGTCGGTGAGGTTGTCCTCGCTGAACTCCTTGGCCGCGCGCTTGAACGTGCCGCCCGTCGTGGGCTTGGGGTCGGCGCCGGTGGGCGCGTAATCGGCCCGCGTGCCGCTGATGTTGTCGTCCTGCGGCGCGGGATCGCCGCCGGCGCGGTTGTCGGTGAAGCGCGTCTCAGCCTTGGTGCGGCTGGACGAGCCGGTGGGTCGGGCCATGAAGAAGTCCTCCTGGGACGCGGGCGGTCGCGCCTGTCGATGCCCCGGACGAACCCGTTCCATGCCGGACGCGCCGGTAACGGTCCGGCCACACCGCTCCCGTCGCGGCCACGGGGGATCAGCGCACCCCGGACACCGGTGACCACTCGCCCGCACCGGCGGTGGCCTGCTCCACCTCCGCCAGCGGATCGCGGCCTCGCCGCCCACCGCGCCGGTCGGCGAGCATCCCGAGCAGCGCGACGAGCACGACCACGACCGAGGCGCCCACCCCGATGAGCGCGACCAGCGTGAAGGCGATGGCCCGCGGCATCCCGGTGGCGGCGTCGATGCTGCCCGCGATCAGCGTGACGGCGAGCGTGCTGCCCAGCGCCTGCCCGACCGAGCGGGCGATCGAGTTCACCGCGTTCGCCACCCCGGTCTCGTCCTCCCGGACCGCGTCGACGACGAGCGCGGGCAGTGCCGCGTAGGCCACGGTGACCGAGACCTGGGTGAGCAGGCCGGCGACGATCACCAGCCACGGCTCGCCGCGCGCCCCGGCGAGGAGCGCGAAGCCGGCCACCCCGCACGAGGCGCCCGCGGTCAGCGTGGGCAGCCCACCCAGGCGGCCGACGACCCGGCCCGCGAAGGGCGCGAGCAGGATGCCGACCATCCCGCCGGGCAGCAGGTAGACCACCGCGGCCTCCAGCACGCTCGCGTCGAAGCCGTACCCGGTGACCTCCGGGTCGGCCTGCACGTACTGCAGCACGGCGAGGAAGGAGGCGAACAGCGCGATCCCGCTCATGAGACCGGCCACGTTCGGGACGAGGGTGCGCCGGTCGGCGAGCATGGCCGGGCGCACGAGCGGTTCGGCGGTCCGCCGCTGCAGCGCCACCCATGCGGTCAGGACGACGCCCGAGCCGGCGAGGCAGCCCAGCGTGCCCGGTGAGCCCCAGCCCCAGGCGTGCCCCTGGGAGAGGGGCAGCAGCAGGAGCACCAGTCCGAGACCCAGCAACAGGGCGCCCCACCAGTCGACCCGGCCGCGGACCGAGACCCGGCGGCGCGGGAGCAGCCAGGCGGCGAGGAGCAGGGCGACCAGGGCGATGCCCAGCCCCAGCCAGAAGGCGTTCCGGTAGTCGCCGTCGTCACCGGTGATCAGCCCGGTGGCGACCAGGCCGACGACGCCGCCCACCGCGAGCGTGCTGCTGACCACCGACATCGCCACGCTCAGCCGGGCCTCGGGGAGCTCCCGTCGCAGGACGCTGATCGACAAGGGGAACAGCCCGTAGGACGCCCCCTGCAGCACCCGGCCGGCCAGCAGGGGCGGCAGCGACTCCGTCAGGACGATCAGCAGGGTGCCCAGCACGACCACGACCAGGATGCCTAGGATGACGGGGCGCTCGCCCTTCAGGTCGCCGAGCCGGCCGAGCACCGGGGTCAGGACGGCGGCGGCGAGCAGGTTGGCGGTCAGCACCCAGCCGGCGGCTCCGGGTGAGACCCCGAGCTGCTCCTCGATCCGCCCCAGCGCCGGCACGACCAGGCTCTGCAGCAGCGAGAGCGTGGTGACGCCCAGGGAGAGGGCCACGACCAGCGCCACCGGACGGGTGCCGGAACCGGTGCCGGACGCCGGAGCTGCTGTGGGTTCGGACACCCTGCGATGCAACCACGGCGCGGTTCCCCGCTCGGCGCGCGTCACGGTTGTGCATCGGATCACACCCCCTCAGGTGAACTCCTGGAACGGACGATTGAGACGGCGTCGAACGGGGGACAGTGAGCCCCGACGACGTGCCGCCGCCCCTGACCCGGTGGTGGCATCCGCGAGTTCTGCGAGGAGAGCGATCTGATGATGTTGTGGCCGGCCGTGACCCTGCTGGGGTTCTTCGTCCTGACGGCCCTGGTCATCGCCATGGGCACCCAGTCCACCGCCCGGTACGAGCAGGAGCAGCGAGCGGCCCGCGGTGCCGCGAACACCCGGCGCTCCGGCTCCGAGCCCGTGGGGGCCGCGCGAGCCTGACCCCGCACCGCGCAGCAACGACGGCGCCCCGCCACTCCGTCCGGAGCGGCGGGGCGCCGTCGTCGTTCCTCAGAACCAGGCGTCGCGGGCGTCCAGCACCGTGCGGTCCAGCGACTCCAGCAGGTCGAACCAGGCGCGCGTCCGGGGCAGCTCCCAGCGCCAGAAGTAGCGGGCCGCGGCGCGCTTGCCCTCGTGGAAGTCGGTGCTGCCCGACTCGGCGGCCAGCACCTGCTCCAGCCACAGCCACGCCACCACGACGTGGCCGGCGGCCTCCAGGTAGACGTGGGAGTTGGCCAGGGCCAGGTCGGGGTCGCCCGTGCCCCAGAGCGTGGCGGTCACCGATCCCATCCGCGCGACCGCGGCGTCGAGATCGGCGGCGAAGCCGGCCCACTGCGTCCCGGCGGCGCGGGCCGTCGTCGCGGCGATCGTCTCGCCCAGCAGGGCCAGCCCCGCCCCGCCCTGCATGACGACCTTGCGGCCGAGCAGGTCGAGGGACTGGATGCCCTGGGTGCCCTCGTGGATCGGGTTGAGCCGGTTGTCCCGGTAGAACTGCTCCACCGGGTAGTCGCGGGTGTAGCCGTAACCACCGTGCACCTGGATGGCCAGGTCGTTGGCGGCCAGCCCCCACTGCGAGGGCCACGCCTTGGCGATCGGGGTGAGCATGTCGAGGAGCAGGTGCGCCCGCTCCCGCTCCTCCTGGGTCTCCGCGGTCTGCTCCTCGTCGACCAGGCGCGCGCAGTACAGGCCCAGGGCCAGGCCGCCCTCGGCGTAGGACTTCGCGGCCAGCAACATCCGGCGGACGTCGGGGTGCTCGATGATCGGCACCATGGGCGAGGCCGGGTCCTTCGCGCCCGCCGGCCGCCCCTGCGTGCGGCTGCGTGCGTACTCCAGCGCGTGCAGGTAGCCGGTGTAGCCGAGCACGGTCGCGCCCATCCCGACGCCGATCCGGGCCTCGTTCATCATGTGGAACATGTAGGTGAGGCCCTTGTGCGGCTCACCCACCAGGTAGCCGACGGCGCCGGCCTGCCCGCCCGGCGTGTGCACGCCCTCGCCGAAGTTGAGCAGCGTGTTCGTCGTCCCCCGGTAGCCCATCTTGTGGTTGAGCCCGGCGAGGACGACGTCGTTGCGCTCGCCCAGCGAGCCGTCCTCGTTCACCAGGAACTTCGGCACGATGAACAGCGAGATGCCCTTCACCCCGGGCGGGCCGCCGGGGATCTTGGCCAGCACGAGGTGGACGATGTTCTCGGTCAGCTCGTGGTCGCCGCCGGAGATCCACATCTTGTTGCCGGTGAGCCGGTAGGTGCCGTCGTCCTGCGGGATCGCCCGGGTGGTGATGTCGGCCAGCGAGGAGCCCGCCTGCGGCTCGGACAGCGCCATGGTGCCGAACCAGCGGCCCTCGATCTCCGGGGCCACGTAGGTGTCGATCTGCTCCCGGCTGCCGTGGGCCAGCAGCAGGCGCGCGTTGCCCATGGTGAGGAACGGGTAGGCCGACGTGCCGACGTTGGCCGCCTTGAACCACGCGAAGACGGCCTGCCCCACCACGTGCGGCAGCTGCATGCCGCCGAACTCCTCGTCGAACTCGCCGGCCATCAGCCCCGCCTCGGCGAAGACCTGCAGCGCCTCGGCGACCTCCGGGATCAGCTCGACCTTGCCGTCGACGAACCGTGGCTCGTTCTCGTCGGCCGTGCGGTTGTGCGGGGCGAAGTGGTCGGTGGCGATCTGCTCGGCGAGGTCCAGCACCGCGTCGAAGGTCTCGCGCGAGTGCTCGGTGAACCGGGCTCGCTTGGTGAGCGACTCGACGTCGAGCCACTCGTTCAGCAGGAAGTCCAGGTCACGGCGGGACAGGATCAGCGACGACGGCACGGGGATCTCCAGGCGCGGGGACGGCGACGGGTGCGAACCAGTTCACACTAGGCCGGTTGCCCGGCGGCGCGGCGCGGGTAGGGCGGGAGCGCCCGCAGCCGACCCGAGGAGCACGCCGTGGAGCTACCCGCCATCGTCAGCCGCGCGGGGGGTGCGCTGCTGAGCTCCCTGCAGCACGTCCGCCTGCCCGGCGTCGGCCAGGCGTCGGTCACCGACGACCCGGCCACCGCCGCCCGCAGGTGGCGGGCGGTCACCGTGCTCCGCACCGCCGAGGAGGTCGGTGCGCTGCCCCCGCCGCTGGACCGGCTCGGGGACCGCATCGAGGTGCGCACCGGGCCCGCGCCGGGAGATCGGGGCACGGAGCTCTCCGCGCGCTTCCGCGGCACCCCGTCGGAGGCGGAGATCGGCGAGCTGAGGGCTGCGCTGCGGGAGGCCAAGCAGCTGCTGGAGGCCGGTGAGGTGCTGCGCGTGGACCCGCAGCCGCACGGCGTCCGGAAACCCACCCCGCAGGGGGCGGCGCTGGAGGGCATGACCGCGCGTGCCGGCAAGGAGGGCGTGCTGTGAAGGCGGCGACCTGGACGGGCGTGAACGAGATCGCGGTCGAGGACGTCCCCGAGCCGCAGCTCCTCAACGACCACGACGTCATCCTCAGGATCCGGCAGAGCGTCACCTGCGGCTCCGACCTGCACCTGCTCGGCGGGTACATCCCGTTCATGCGGGCCGGCGACGTGCTGGGCCACGAGTTCATCGGCGACGTCGTCGAGGTCGGCAAGGCCGTGAAGCACCGGAAGGTCGGCGACCGCGTCGTCGTCGCGCCGTTCGCCGCCTGTGGCAGCTGCTGGTACTGCCGGCAGGAGCTCTACTCCCTCTGCGACAACGGCAACCCGAACCCGGGCATCACCGAGGGGCTGTGGGGCCAGAGCCCCGGCGGCTGCTTCGGCTACTCCCACGCGATGGGCGGCTTCGCCGGCAGCCACGCCGAGTACATGCGCGTGCCCTACGCCGACGTCGGCACGTTCGTCGTCCCGGAGGCGATCTCGGACACCCGGGCGCTGTTCGCCTCCGACGCCGCCTCGACGGGCTGGATGGGCGCCGACCTGGCCGGCACGCAGCCCGGCGACGTCGTCGCGGTCTGGGGTGCCGGGGGAGTGGGCCAGATGGCCGCCCGCGCGGCGATGCTGCTCGGCGCCGAGCAGGTCGTGGTGGTCGACCGGGTGCCCGAGCGGCTGGCGCAGGTGCGCGAGCACGTCGGGGCCGAGGCCGTGGACTACACGACCACGGACGTCGTCGCGGAGCTGCGCGAGCGCACCGGTGGCCGGGGCCCGGACGTGTGCATCGAGGCCGTCGGCATGGAGGCGCACGCCCCTGGTGCGCCCGGGATCTACGACCAGGTCAAGCAGCAGCTGCGGCTGCAGACCGACCGGCCGACCGCCGTCCGCGAGGCGGTCATGGCCTGCCGCAAGGGCGGCTCGGTCTTCACCCTGGGCGTGTTCGCCGCGATGGTGGACAAGTTCCCGCTGGGTGCGGCCATGAACAAGGGGCTGACGATCCGCGGCGCCCAGGTGCACGCCCAGCGGTACATCCCGGAGCTGCTGCGCCGCATGGAGGCCGGCGAGCTGGTCACCGAGCACCTGGCCACGCACGTCATGCCGCTCACCGAGGCGCCCCGGGGCTACCAGCTGTTCAAGGACAAGGACGACGGCTGCGTGCGCGCGGTCTTCCAGCCCTGACACCGTCGTCCTCCGGGCGACCACCGCGACCAGGAGCCGTGCACCGGTGGGTCGAGGTGCGTCAGCGCGGGGTGTCGGGCCGGTCGCCCGGCTGCCCCACCGGCGGGGGGACCGATGTCGGTGCGGCCGCGCCGACGGCCTCGGTGGCCTCCTCCGCGGGGTCGCCGGGATCGCTGGTCGCCGTCCCGGCCGCCTCGCCCTGGCGGGCCTGGATGCCCGACTTGGTGCTCAGCGCGAGTTGCGGCAGGAACAGGAACACGAAGAACCCGACCGCCACCACGCAGGCGGCGATGAGGAACACCAGGTCGATGGAGTTCGCGAAGCCGACCTTGAACGGCTCGGCCAGCGCCGCCGGCAGCTCCTGGATGAAGGAGGTGTCGTCCAGCGCTGCCCCGCCGCCGGCATCCAGCTGCTGGAACCGGGGAGCCAGCTCCGGGTTGGCCCGCACGGTGTCCTGGACGGCGGCGTCGATGTCCCGCGGCAGCCGGGTGAACAGGATCGACAGGAAGGCCGCCGTCCCGATGGTGCCGCCCATCTGGCGGAAGAACGTGACCGAGGAGGTGGCCACGCCCATCTCCCGGGGGGAGACGGCGTTCTGGACGGCGAGGATCACCGGCTGGAAGTTGAAGCCGAGCCCCAGGCCCAGCAGCACCATGAACGGCACCAGGGACCAGATGGAGGTGTCGGCCTCGACGAGGAAGGACATCGACAGCAGCGCGATCACCATGAGCGCGATGCCGACGAGCGGGAAGACCTTGTACCTGCCGGTCTTGGAGATGGCGATGCCCGAGCCCATCGCGCCGACCATGATGCCGCCCACGAGCGGGATCATCTGCAGCCCCGCCACCGTGGCGCTGGACCCCTGCACGATCTGCAGGTACTGCGGCAGCAGCAGCAGGCCGCCGAACATCCCGGCGCCCATGACCACGCTGCCGATGCCGCTGACGGCGAAGCTCCGGTTGCGGAACAGCCGCAGCGGCAGCAGCGCGTCGTCCCCGTAGGCGCGCTCGGCCAGGACGAACACCACGAAGCCGACGGCGCCGATCACGTAGCAGGTGGCCGCCGCCGAGGAGCCCCAGCCCCAGGTGCGGCCCTGCTCGGCCACGACCAGCAGCGGGACCAGGAAGGTGACCAGCGCCAGGGCGCCGGGCCAGTCGATCCGGTGCTCGCGACGCTCGTGCGGGAGGTGCAGCACCCGCGACACGGCGGCGAAGGCCAGCACGCCGAGCGGCACGTTGATCCAGAAGATCCAGCGCCAGCCGTCGACGCCGAGGATCGAGTCGTGGCCGGCGAAGAAGCCGCCGATGACCGGGCCGAGCACGCTGGAGGTGCCGAAGACGGCCATGAAGTAGCCCTGGTACCGCGACCGCTGCCGGGGCGGGACGATGTCGCCGATGATCGCCAGCGCCAGTGACATCAGGCCACCGGCGCCGATGCCCTGGACCGCCCGGTAGGCGGCGAGCTGGTACATCGTGTCGGCGATGCCGCACAGCGCCGAGCCGGCCACGAAGATCGTGATCGCGAACAGGTAGAACGGCCGCCGGCCGTAGATGTCGGAGAGCTTGCCGTACAGCGGCGTGGCGATCGTCGAGGTGATGAGGAAGGCGGTCGTCGCCCAGGCCTGCAGGTCGTAGCCCTGCAGGTCGTCGGCGATCGTGCGGATCGCCGTGGCCACCACGGTCTGGTCCAGGGCCGCCAGGAACATCGCGACCATGAGGCCGACCAGGATGGTGACGATCTGGCGGTGGCTGAAGGTGCCGCCGGCATCCGGGGCGGCGGCGGCCGCACGGGCGCTGCGGCGGGCTGCCGCGGCGGACCGGGTGGTCTGGCTCATCGGTTCTCTCCAGCTGGATGGGTGCTCGGGGCGGCGGCGCTCTCGGCGGCTCCGGGCAGGTCGGCTGCGATGTCGTCGAGCAGGCGGCCGAACAGGGTGGTCAGGGTGGCGAGGTCGGCCTCGTCCCAGTGCGCGGTCACCCGCGCCAGGTGGGCCGTGCGCTCGCTGTGCAGCGCATCCAGGGCGGCGCGTCCGGCGTCGGTGACGACGAGTCGGCTGGCCCGGCCGTCGCTCTCGTCGGCGACCCGGCGCACCAGCCCCTGCTCCACGAGCGCCGCGACGTGCCGGCTGATGGTGGAGGGGTCGGCGTGCACCAGCTCGGCCAGGGCCCCCTGGCGCAGCGGACCTTGGCGCACGAGTGGGAAGAGCAGGACCAGTGCGGCGCGGTCGCGGTTCTCCGGGGCGGGGACCTGGTTCTTCAGGGCCTGGTTCTTCAGGGCCTGGGCCAGCCGCATGAACCGCGGCATCTGCTCGGAGAGCAGCTCGACCTGCGGACGGCCGCCCGCGGGGTCGGTCGCCCCGGGGCGCGCGAGGGAAGACATGGGCCTCCAGGGACGGGGAATTAGATGCACGATACAACCCGTTGCGCGGCACATGCAACGAGTTGCAGGCGGCACGGTCGGTCGCGTGACCCGCCACCGCCCCGCCGGGAGCGCCGCAGTGGGATCCTGGACGGCGGCCGCCCGTCCCGGGGACGGCGCCCCGGTACCCACCCCGCCCGAGAGGAACGCGAGCGCCCTCGTGAGTCATGTGCAGCACGAGCAGCGGGCGCCGCGCGACGAGCTCCGGGAACGACTCGGTGACCTGACCCTGGCCGACGAGCATCGGCTGCGCCGCCGGCTGGACGGGCTGCGCCGGACGAAGGACGCGGGCGCGCGCGAGCGGCAGCGGGAGCGCATCGCCGCCGAGGTGGCGGCGGCCGAGGAGCGGATCGCTCGGCGCCGGGCCGCCGTGCCCGCGATCGGCTACCCGGAGGAGCTGCCGGTCAGCGCACGACGCCAGGACATCGCCGCCGCGCTGCGCGACGCCCAGGTCGTCGTCGTCGCCGGCGAGACCGGGTCGGGCAAGACCACCCAGCTGCCCAAGATCGCCCTCGAGCTCGGCCGCGGTGTGCGGGGCCGCATCGGGCACACCCAGCCCCGGCGGATCGCGGCGCGCAGCGTGGCCGAGCGGATCGCCGAGGAGCTCGGCACGCCCCTGGGCGAGGTCGTCGGGTTCAAGATGCGCTTCGCCGACCAGGTGTCGGACTCGACGCTGGTGAAGCTGATGACCGACGGCGTGCTGCTGGCCGAGATCGCGCACGACCGGCTGCTGCGCCAGTACGACACGATCATCATCGACGAGGCGCACGAGCGGAGCCTCAACATCGACTTCCTGCTGGGCTACCTCGCCCAGCTGCTGCCGAAGCGCCCCGACCTGAAGGTCGTCATCACCTCCGCGACGATCGACGTCGAGCGGGTGGCCAAGCACTTCGGTGACGCGCCGGTGGTGGAGGTCAGCGGCCGGACCTACCCGGTGGAGGTGCGCTACCGCCCGGTCGTGGACCCCGACCGGGCGGGTGGGGAAGACGGAGCCGACCCCGACCGCGACCAGGTCAGCGCGATCCTCGACGCCGTCGACGAGCTGGTCGCCGAGGGGCCCGGCGACATCCTGGTCTTCCTGGCCGGGGAGCGGGAGATCCGCGACACCGCCGACGCCCTGGCCGACCGCGCCCTCCCGAACACCGAGATCGTCCCGCTCTACTCGCGGTTGTCGGCCGCCGAGCAGCACCGGGTGTTCCAGCCGCACACCGGCCGGCGGGTCGTGCTGTCGACCAACGTCGCCGAGACGTCACTGACGGTTCCGGGTATCCGCTACGTGATCGACCCGGGGACCGCGCGCATCTCCCGGTACAGCCATCGCACGAAGGTCCAGCGGCTGCCCATCGAGCCGGTCAGCCAGGCGTCGGCCCGCCAGCGCTCGGGACGGTGCGGGCGGCTCGGCCCGGGCGTCGCGATCCGGCTCTACAGCGAGGACGACTTCCTCGCCCGGCCCGAGTTCACCGATCCCGAGATCTTGCGCACCAACCTGGCGTCCGTGCTGCTCCAGATGGCCGCGCTGGACCTCGGGGAGGTCGCCGAGTTCCCGTTCATCGACCCGCCTGACCGCCGGTCCGTCGCCGACGGGCTCGCGCTGCTGGAGGAGCTGCACGCTCTCGACGAGCACGGCAGGCTGACCGCGACCGGCCGAGCCCTGGCGGCGCTGCCGCTGGACCCCCGCATGGCCCGCATGGTGGTGGAGGGCGACCGGCGCGGAGTCCTCGACGAGGTGCTGGTCATCGCGGCCGGCCTGACGATCCAGGACCCGCGCGAGCGGCCCGCTGATCACCAGCAGGCCGCCGACCAGATGCACGCCCGGTTCGCCGACGAGAACTCCGACTTCCTGGCCCTGCTCAACCTGTGGCGCTACCTCGGCGAGCAGCAGGACGCGCTGTCCGGGAACCAGTTCCGCCGCACCGTGAAGCGGGAGTTCCTGCACTACCTCCGCATCCGCGAGTGGCAGGACCTGCACGGCCAGCTGCGCGGCACCGCGCGGCGCCTGGGCATGGCGGTCGGCGAGCCGGCGAGCGAGCCCGACGAGCGCGGCATCCACGCCGCCCTGCTGGCGGGGCTGCTGTCCCACGTGGGCATGCAGGTCGAGCCGGTCAAGGGCCGCGACGGCAAGCCTGGCCGCCCGGGCCGGGAGTACCTCGGCACCCGCAACACGAAGTTCGTGATCGCGCCCGGCACCCCGCTGGCCAAGAAGCCACCGCGCTGGGTCGTCGCCGCGGAGCTGGTCGAGACCAGCCGGCTGTTCGCCCGCACGGTGGCCCGCATCGACCCCGAGACCGTCGAGAAGCTCGCCGACCACCTGGTGAAGCGTCAGTACTCCGAGCCGCGGTGGGACGCCAAGCGGGGCTCGGTCGTCGCCACCGAGCGGGTGACCCTCTACGGGCTGCCGCTGGTCGTGGGCCGGCGCGTCCAGTACGGCTCCATCGACCCGGTGGTGTCCCGGGAGCTGTTCATCCGGCACGCGCTCGTCGAGGGGCAGTGGACGACGCACCACCGCTTCTGGGCCGAGAACCAGCGGGCGATGGAGCAGGTCTCCGCGCTGGAGGAACGCGCCCGCCGCCGGGACATCGGTGTCGACGACGAGACGGTGTTCGAGCTCTACGACGCGCGCATCCCGGCCGATGTCGTCTCCACCCGGCACTTCGACAGGTGGTGGAAACGGGCCCGCCACGAGCGGCCGGACCTGCTCACGTTCACGGCGGAGATGCTCACCAACGCCGCGGCCGCCGGCCAGGTGCGGGTGGAGGACTACCCCGACGCCGTGGAGTTGTCGCAGGGGCTCACGCTGCCGCTCTCCTACGCGTTCGCCCCCGGCAGCGCCGAGGACGGCGTGACCGTCGACGTGCCGCTGGGCGTGCTGGACTCGGTGGCCCAGCGCACGTCGGGGGAGTCGCTGGCCTTCACCGTGCCGGGCGTGCGCGAGGAGCTGGTGACGGCGCTGCTGCGCACGCTGCCCAAGCAGCAGCGCCGGGCGCTGGTCCCGATCCCCGACCGGGTCCGCGCCGTCCTGCCCCGGATCGACCCCGGCGAGCCCCTGCTGCCGGCCCTGGAGCGGGAGCTGCGACGGGCGGCCGGTGTGGTGATCCCGCCGGACGCCTGGCAGCCGGACCAGGTGCCCGACCACCTGCGCGCCACCTTCCGCGTGCTCGACGACCAGCACCGGCCGCTGGCGACCGGCAAGGACCTCGCGGCGCTCAAGGCCCAGGTGGCGCCCCAGGCGCGGGCCAGCCTGGCGCGGGCGGCGTCGGACCTCGAGCGGACCGGCTGCACGTCCTGGCAGTTCGGCGAGCTGCCCCGCACCGTGGAGGTGCGCCGCGGCGACCACGTGGTCACCGCCTACCCCGCGCTGGTGGACGAGGGGGCGACGGTCGGCGTCCGCGTGGTGCCGACCGAGGCGGAGGCGAGCCGGCTGACCTGGCGCGGCGCCCGCCGGCTGCTGGTCGTGGTCGCCGGCTCGCCGGTCAAGCAGGTGGTGAAGGGTCTGGGGCCGGCCACCCGGCTGGCCCTGCAGTTCAACCCGGACGGCGAGATCCCCGACCTCGTGGCCGACTGCGTCGACGCGGCCGCCGACGAGCTGATCGCCGCGGCGGGTGGGCCCCCGCGGGAACCGGAGGCGTTCGCGGCGCTGGTGACGACGGCCAAGGCGCAGCTGCAGCCGCTCGCGGTCGACGTCGTCGGCCGGGTCGAGGCCGTGCTGACCCGGGCGCGCGAGGTGGCGGTGGCGATCGGTGCGGCGCCGGGCCGCCGGGTGCCCGACGCGGCGGTCGCCGACCTCCGGCGCCAGATGACCGGGCTGCTGCACCGCGGGTTCGTGGCCGCGACCGGACGCCGGCGCCTGCCCGACGTCGTCCGGTATCTCGCGGCGATGGCGCACCGGCTCGAGAAGCTGCCGGCGAACGCGGCGCGCGACGAGCTGGGGATGCAGCAGGTGGCCGCGGTGACGGCCGAGTACGAGCAGCTGCGGCGGCAGGTGCCTTCGACCGGGGCGCCGGACGACCCGGTCGTCCGGGTGCGCTGGATGATCGAGGAGCTGCGGGTGGGGCTCTTCGCCCAGAACGTCGGCACACCGCGCCCGGTCTCCGAGCAGCGCATCTACAAGGCGATCGACGCGGTCCTGGGGTAACCCGCCGGGCTCACCCCGCCTTGCCGGCGCCGCTCTCCTTCAGCAGCGCCGAGATGCGCTGGCGGGTGACGCCGAACAGCGCGGCGATCCCGTTGATGCTCACCTTCTCGCGCTGCAGCGCCGCCGCCTCCTCGCACCGCCAGGTGTGGCCGGCCGTCGCCAGGGAGGCCAGCACGGTGGAGACGCTCTCGACCACCAGTGGGCGGGACTCCTCCGTCACCAGCTCCAGCCACGGCCGGCCGGCGCGGCGCTCCACCAGTAGCTGGTCGGCCCGGGCTCGAGCTCGTTGCAGCTCCGTGATCGAGGCGTCGATGCATGCGATCAGGCCTTCGAGCGCCTGCGTGGCGGGCTCGTCCGGTGCTGAGCCCGGGCTGCTCATGCTGCACCTCGCGGACGTGGTCGACGGGACGGGTGAACCCCAGCCGGATACAGGTTGCACACAACCGGAATCGTACGCAAGGGGGGTTGCGCCCCGACCCTCCGGGGTGGACAGTTGCGCACAACACAGTTGAGTTCCGGGTCCGGACTGCCGATGAGTCCGACACCGGGCGCCCCCGCCGACCCCCGCCCGCCGGCAGAACGGAAGCACCATGTCCACGCTCAGCGCCAGCCTCGACCTCCCGCCGGTCGCCGCCAGCGTCCCGGCGGCGCGCCGCCTGGTACGCGAGCTGCTGCGGTCGTGGGGCGCCCGCCAGGACCACGACGACGCGGCACTCCTGGTGACCGAGCTGGTGGCCAACGTGGTGGACCACGTGGGCGGCAGCACGTGCCTCACGGTGGAGGCGACCTTCTCCGAGGACTGGCTCCGGCTCGCCGTCGTCGACTGCTCCCCGGTCCGTCCGGCGGTCCAGCAGCTCTCCCGGGACCGTCCCCGGGGCCGGGGCATGCTGATGGTGGAGGTCCTCGCCGACCGGTGGGGGTGCGAGGACCACCCCGACGGCAAGCGGGTGTGGTTCGAGCTGCGTCCGCCCGGGCTGTGAGCCACTCGCTGGTTTGCCGCCCTCGCCGAGCGGGGACCGGCGAAGGGGAAGCCAGCCGAAGGAAGGGACTGCGCGATGAGCGAGCCGAACACCCACGCCGCCGGTGAGGGAGTCTCCGACGAGGAGATGATCGAGACCGTCGCCGGCCAGACCGACAGCGCATCGGAGAACGCCGACGTCGCGGGCAAGGACTGGGACGGCGACCCGGGCGCGGCACCCGCGCCGACCGACGAGGCCTGACCTCCCGACGTCCCGCACCGCCCCCGTCCCGCTCCCGGGACGGGGGCGGTGCCGCGTTCCGCCGTCGGGTCCGCGCTGACAGACTGCGGTGATGAGCGCCACGACGGAGACGCGGTCGGCACCCTCGGGCGCGGCGCCCGGGCCGCTGACCCGTCCCGTGCGCACCGCGGTGCGCTGGGCCGTCCGGCACGGCCTGCCGGCGGCCTACCTGTCCCGCAGCGCCCGCCGCGGCGACCTGGTCGGCCGGCTGATGCGCGATCCGGCGCTGCGCGAGCACCCCTACGACCTCTACGAGCAGCTGCGCGCCCGCGGCCCGCTCTCGGGCAGCAGCCTGGGTCTGGTGACGTCGTCGCACCCCGTCGCCCAGGAGGTCCTGCGCAGCGAGCGGTTCGGCGTCGGCTGGGACCGGTCGGCCGCCCCCGGGGTGATCCGCTGGGCGCTGGAGTTCGGCGACGATCCCATGGCGGCCGGCGTCGCCGAGCCGCCGTCCATGCTGGTGGTCGACCCGCCCGACCACACCCGGTTCCGCCGGCTGGTGAGCCGGGCCTTCACGCCGCGGGCGACGACGGCGTTCGAGCCGGCCATCCGGCGCACCGCCGAACGCCTCCTGGACGACCTGGCGCACCGCGACGGCACGGTCGACCTCGTCGGGGCCTACGCCGCGCAGCTGCCGGTGCTGGTGATCGCGGACCTGCTGGGCGTGCCCCTCGAGCGCCGGGAGGACTTCCTGCGGTGGGGTGCAGCGGCCGCCGCGACCCTGGACCCCGGCCTGCCGCTGCGCCGGTACCTCGCCGCCGAGAAGGCGCTGCGGGCCATGCACCGATTCCTCGGGGAGCACTTCGCGCGGCTGCGCCGCGACCCGGCCGACGACCTGGTCAGCCGGCTGGTCACCCTGCCGGCGGAGGAGGCGCTCACCGACCGGGAGCTGCACGCCACGGTGCTGCTCCTGCTCGGCGCCGGCTTCGAGACCACGATGAACCTGCTGGGCAACGCCGTCGTGCTCCTCGACGCGCACCCCGGCGAGCGGGAGCTCCTCCGCGGCGGCGCCGCGGGCTGGGACGACGCCGTCGAGGAGGTGCTCCGGCTGGACAGCCCCGTGCAGCTGACCGGCCGGACGGCGCGTGCGGACGTCGAGCTCGCCGGGCGGCGGGTGGCCGCCGGCACCCGGGTGACGCTCCTGCTCGGGGCCGCCAACCGCGACCCGGACGTCTTCCCCGATCCGGCGCGCTTCGACGTCACCCGGGCCAACGCGCGCGAGCACCTGGCCTTCTCCGGTGGCATCCACTACTGCCTGGGTGCGGGGCTGGCGCGGCTGGAGGGCGCCATCGGGTTGCAGGCCCTCGACGAGCGCTTCCCGCGGCTGCGGGTGGCCGGCCGCCCGCGACGCCGCGACCTGCGGACGCTGCGCGGTTTCGAGGTCCTCCCGGTGACCCTGCGCTAGCTGCCGGGGACGAGCATCCCGGCGCCGGCGGTGGTGTCGGTGAGCCTCCGCGTCCGCGCGTCCTCCGCTGCCCCGGACGGGGGAACTCCGAGAATTCGGCCCTGCCACTCAACCTTCACGGCCGTCGACGGCGTGTCTATGGGTGGACCGCGCGCCCGCTGGGGGCAGCCGGAGAGGGGAGCCCCTGTGGGCAAGGAGTTCGACGAGGAGTTCGCCCACTTCGTCACGCACTGGTCACCGGCGCTGCTGCGGGTGGCGTTCCTGCTGACGTCCGACCGGGGTGAGGCCGAGGACCTGCTGCAGACGGCGCTGCTGAAGACGTCGCGACACTGGGGCCGGCTGGCCGACCGTGAGGCGGCCTACGCCTACGTGCGGCGGGTTCTCGTGACCACGCACACCAGCTGGCGGCGCCGGCGCAGGGTGCACGAGGTGCTCATCGACCAGTTCCCCGAGCCCGGGCCCAGCGCGTCGAACCCGAGCGGAGCAGGCCGGGCGCTGCAGGCGCTCGAGGAGCTGTCCCCGCGGATGCGCGCGGTCGTGGTCCTGCGCTGCTACGAGGGCCTGTCCGAGGCCGAGACGGCCGAGGCCCTGGGCTGCTCGGTGGGCTCGGTCAAGAGCCAGACCAGCCGCGGACTCGCCCGACTGCGCGTCCTGCTCGCCCAGCCCACCACCAGCATCCTCACCCCGGAGGGAGCACGATGAACGACCTGGACCTGCGCGCCGCCCTCCACCGCGACGCCGACCTGGTCGGCGAGCCGCCCGCGGACCTGCTCGACCAGCTGGCCTCCCGGCGGCAGCACCTGCGGCGTCAGCGCGCCGGAGTGCTGGGCGCCGTCGCCGCCGTGGCCGTCCTCGTCGCCGGCATCCCGGTCGGCGCGGCGTTCCTCACGAGTTCCAGCGGTACGACGGCCACCCTGCCGAGCGCGCCCGCCACGTCGGGCACCCCCGAGCCCGCCCCGCCGTCGCCGGCTACCTCGTCGTCCGCACCCGAGACGCCGTCCGCACCCGAGACGCCGGAGCCGGCCGCAGCGCCGGAGCAGGTCGTCGTCCCCCCGGCGCCGGATGCCGATCCGGTGTGCGACTGGGCCGCGATCGCGGATGCGCTCCCTGCGGACACGGGCGAGGTGACGTACCGGCTGCACCTCGGCGACGGCGAGCTGTGCTCGGGGCCGTGGGCAGCGGCCGGCTTCAGCTACCGCGAGATCTTCGACGGTGAGGAGTACGGCCACGGACGGGCCGGCCTCTTCCACCACGTCGACGGGCAGTGGACCTACCTCGACCGGGAGTTCCACTGTGACGACTCAGGCATCCCGGACGCCATCTGGGAGCGCGCCTGCAACGTGAGCTAGGGGATCCGTGGTGGGGGGGGGGGGGGGGGGGGGGGGGGGGGGGGGGGGGGGGGGGGGGGGGGGGGGGGGGGCGGGGGGGGGGCGGGGCGGGGTGGGGGGGGGGGGGGGGGGGGGGGGGGGGGGGGGGGGGGGGGGGGGGGGGGGGGGGGGGGGGGGGGG